>CACGDZ010000005.1 GCA_902571955.1 uncultured Pelagibacteraceae bacterium
AATAATTTTTTGTTAATTGAAATTGATACACAACTTGATCACCCCATTTAAATGCCATCTCACAACCTGCAAGATAAAATTCCCACATTCTAAAAAACCTTTCATCAAACATTTGAATAATTTTTTCTTTGTTTTTAAGACAATTTTCTTTCCAATGTCTCAAAGTATGCATGTAATGAAGCCTTAAAACCTCAATATCTGCAACAATTAATCCAGACTTTTCAATATGAGGACTTACCTCGCTCAAACTTGGAGTATATCCACCAGGAAAAATATATTTTGTTATCCAGGGATGTGGATCTCTTGGAGGATTCACTGATCCTATTGTGTGAATTAAAGATACACCATCATCTTTCAAAAGTTTTTCGACTTGTGAAAAAAATTTTCTATAAAATTTTCTTCCTACATGCTCAAACATTCCAACACTTACTATTCTATCAAATTTTTCATCCAGCTCTCTATAATCAATTAATTTAAAATGTAGTTGATTTTCTAAATTAAGTTCTTTTGCTCTTTTTTTACAATAATTAAATTGATTTTCAGAAAGGGTAATTCCCGTAACTTCACAATTTGCACTTTTTGCTATATCAATTGCCAAAGATCCCCATCCACATCCGATATCTAATACTTTTTGATTTTGCTTTATATTAAGTTTTTTAATTAAATGTTGGATTTTATTATTTTGTGCTGTTTCAAGCGTGTCTTTTTCATTTTTAAAATACGCACATGAATACTGTCTTTTAGGATCTAAAAACAGATCATAAAGATCATCAGAAATATCATAATGATGTGAAACGTTCATCTTAGATTTTTTTATAAAGTTAAAATTAGTGAAATATCTATAAGTGCCTCTTAATTTATTGATTAAAGAACTAAAAAAATTTATCTCACCCCTACCAAAATTCATTAAAGAAAGATCTAAAAAATCTGTCAATGTTCCATTTTCTATAATTATTTCTCCATCAGTGTAAGCTTCACCAAAATATAAATCGGGATGAAATAATAATTTGTAATGAAGGTTTTTATTTAATATTTTTAGTTTAAGAGGGTTTTCACTTATTGGATTACCAATAATATAACTTTTAGAATTAGCATCAATTAAGATAAATCCATCTTTTTTAAAAACATTATTTAAAAATCTAGCTAATTGCATCTAAGCTGCCTTATTATTATTTAATGAAAAATTTAATTTCTCTAAATTATTTATTAAATCTTTTGCTTCTTTAGAGTTTAAAATACTTAGTGGTGGCAAAAGATTTTTATAATATTTATCTTTTTTACAAAAGAAAGTATGTAAACCTGAAATCAAATTATATTTTTCAAATTCTGCTCTTACATCACAAAGATTTTGATTTACTGTCTGTTCGTTTCCGTCATTAAAATCATCATAAACTTTTCTTGCCAGTATAGAAGTAGCATTGCATGTTGCTGTAATAATTCCAGAACAACCTAATTGAAGTCCTTTAAATAATTTAGTTTCTGATCCAGGTAAAACTGAAAAATTATCAATTTGTAAGTTTTCAAAAAGATTATAAGAACTATCTTTTACTCCAACTATATTTTTTGGATATTTTTTTACTAACTCTTCAACACACTCAATACTGAACTTATAACCGCATAGTTTTTCAAAATTATATAGTACTATTTCGCAATCAGAAATTACATCTACTATTTTGCTATAAAATTCTATTACTTCTTTATCTCCATATTTATAGTAAGCAGGTGGCATAATTAAAAATCTATTAAATCCCAAAGATTTAGAAACTCTCATCAAATTAATTGTTTCACCTAACGAATTTAAACCAGTACCAATAATATACTTTTCTTTATGTTTGCTTGAAGTCAGATGATTTAACAAATTAATTTTTTCAGAAACAGGTATGAGTTGTGCCTGTCCAGTGCTACCAAATATAGCCACTCCATGACAACCGTTATCAATAACCATTTCTGCGTGCAAAATGGTTTTTTTTATATCAAGCGTCAAATCATCATTTAAGATAGACATTGAAGCCGCATAAATACCTTTAATTTTACTCATAGTAAAAATTTATATAAAAATATTAATTAGTAAAGTTTATAAATAAACCATGAAAATATTAGCTATTCAAAACAAAATGGGCATAGGTGATACAGTAATTTTCCTGCCTTTTATTAAAGCTATTTCAAAAAAATTTCAGGTGCCAATAAGTTTACTTGTAAAACAAAATTCGAGAGCTAATGAATTTTTAAGTTATACAAATTATATTGATGAAATAATTTACTTGGAAAGAGACAACAAAATAAATCAAAAGCATGATGGTTTAAAAGGATTTTTCAAATTAGCAAGTGATATAAAAAAATATAATTTCGATAAAGTTTTTATATTTAATTCTTCCTTGAGATATAACTTAATTTCTAGATTAGCAGGTATTAAAGAAATATTTCAATACCCATTATTTAAAAAACAAAATCAGCACATTACAGAGCCAGCTAAAGCTATTATTAAAAAATATTTAAAGATTGAAACTAATGATAATCCAGAAATTCAAATTGACAATGATCTAGTTAAAAAATCAGTTGTTAAATATGATATAAATAATGATGAATTAAATGTTTTGTTGGGTATTGGCGGTTCAGGTCCAACGAAAAGAATACCCTCAAAAACTTTTTTAAAAGTAATGGAAAAATTAGTAACATTTAAAAAATGTAGATTTTTTTTAGCAACAGGCAAAAATGATGATGAACAAAAGATTTTAACAGAAATATATAATACACAATTTAAAGAAAAATGTATCACCTTAGATAATCTTAATATAAAAGAAACGTTACCTATTATTAAAAATTGTGATGTTGCAATCTGCAATGATACAAGTTTCTCACATTTATCCTCAGCTTTAGGAGTCAAAACAATTACATTGATGGCCGATACACCATTAATTTATGGTTCTTACAGTACAAATATGTATCCAATAATTCCTGATGGAGAAAAAACAGTTTCTCACAATACACTCGGTAAAGATAAAATAAATCCAGATAAAATTTACGAAAAACTAATATCAATAATTAATTAAGAAATATCTTTAAGAACTATTTCTTTGGCTTCATTAACTATGGCTGATAATCTTGAGGTCTCTGGGGAAATATCAGGATGAATTTTTTTTTGGATTTTTTGGTAAGCTTTATTCACTATCTCTTTAGTTGGTTTTTTATTAATATCTAAGTTTAAAATCTTATATGCTTCAGATATTGATAATGTAGAAGAGTTATTATTTTGATGCTGGTTAAAAGAAAATCTTCCGGAATTTCTTAAAGTTTGAATAAGTCTATAAAGAGAGAGTAATTGGATCAGCGACAAACCTTTAAGTTTAACCAAAGCGAGACTTGCAAGAGTTAACGGCAATGTAAGTAAAAATTTTCCCCCAATTGCAAATAAAACAGCTAATAAAGCCAATAATAAAATTGTTACCAGCCTTACTCCTTTTGACATTTTTTTTGGAGAAATATTTGACCACCATCTCAATAAAAAATATAAAATGACTAATATTACAACTAGATAAATAATAATATTCATATATTTCCTACTTAAATGAAAGTACCACAACTTAAAAAAAAACTAGAGATAAAAACTTGTCACAATGTTGATTGGGAAGACAATTATAGCTGGATTCATCAAGATAATATTTTGGAAGTTCTCAAAGATAAAAATAAGTTAGATCCTGAAGTCAAAGAATATTTAGAGGATGAAAATGCTTATACAGAACATCATCTTAAAGACACCAAAGATATCCAGAAAAAATTATTTGATGAAATTAAAGGAAGAATTAAATTAGATGATGAGTCTTTACCCTTTGTAGATCATGCCTATGAATATTGGACAAAAACTACAACAATAGGAAATTACTCCATAAAACTTAGAAAAAAAATTGGTTCAGAAAACATAGAAGAAATATGGAATGGTGATAAAGAAAAAGAAAAACTCACAACTGAATATTTTGGTGTTGGGGATTTAGAGGTAAGTAATAATGATAAATATCTAGGATACTCTTTAGATCTTAAAGGTTCTGAGTATTATACAATTTATTTAAGAGATATAAAAACAAGCAATATCATTTCAAAAGAAATTACAGAAACATCTGGCGGAATAACATTTAGTCTAGACGATAAATATATTTTTTATTCAAAACTTGATAAAAATCATAGAGCAAGAAAAATCTATAGGCATAAAATCGGAAATTTTACTGGTGATGATGAATTAATATTTGAAGAAAAAAGTGAGGCTTTTACAGTGAGTATTGGAATAAGTTCAGACGAAAAATACTACTTTATAAATACTTCTGATCATAATACTTCGGAACAATACTACTTTAAGTCAGATGAAACAAATCCATCTCCTAAACTTATTATAAAAAGAGAAAGAGGTGTTCTTTATTCTGTTAACTCATGGAATGGAAAATTCTACAATCATACAAATAAAAACGCTGAGGACTTCAAGATTGACATTTGTGATAATTTAGAAAATCAAAACTGGGAAACATATATTCCAGCAAAAAATGAGGTTTTAATTGGTGGTCTAACTTTTCTTAAAAATTGGATTATTCGTGGTGAAACTTCAGACGCATTAGATAAATTATTTGTTAAAAACACTTCTACAAATATAGAAGAAGAGTTAATTTTTTCAGATGAGAGAGTTTACGTTCCAGGGGTTTCATTGGCTCAAAAAGATAGAAATACAAATGAAGTTTATTTAGGATACTCATCCCCTAGCACTCCCGCAAGAGTATATAAATATAATTTAGCAACTAAATCTAGAAAACTTGTCAAAGAACAAGAGATACCATCTGGTCATAATAAAGATGACTATATTGTTGAGAGAGTTGAATTTAAATCTCATGATGGGAGGATGGTTCCATTAACAATCACAAGACACAAAAAAACAAAAATTGATGGGTCTGCAAATGTTTTATTGTATGGATATGGATCTTATGGAAATTCTATGTCTCCAAGTTTTTCATCCACAAGATTAAGTCTTATCAATAGAGATATAATTTGGGCAACAGCTCATATCAGAGGTGGTATGGAAAAAGGTATGAAATGGTGGAAAGAAGGAAAATTAACTAAAAAAAAAAATACTTTTGAAGATTATATTTTTGCAGCAAAGCATTTAATAGAAAAAAATTATACCTCAAAAGGAAAAATAATTGGAATGGGTGGATCAGCTGGAGGATTATTAATGGGTGCTGTGGTGAATCAATCTCCAGAATTATTTTTAGGAATTATTATGGCTGTTCCTTTTGTAGATTCTTTAACAACAAATCTAGATCATTCTTTACCTCTAACAGTGGGAGAATTTGATGAATTTGGAAATGCAAAAGAGAATAAAGAACACTTTGATTATATTTTTTCATATGCACCCTACAACAATATTAAAAAAATGGATTATCCACATATTTTTATTACAACAAGTTTAAGTGATAATAGAGTTTTATTTGATGAACCTGCAAAGTTCACAGCAAAACTTAGAGACTATAAAACAGATAATAATTTGCTTCTCTTGAAAACTGAAATGAATGCTGGTCATGGTGGAAAATCAGGAAGAGATGGTGCAATAGAAGAGATTGCTATTGACTATGCATTTGCATTAAAAATTTCAGAAAAGATTTAGTACACTTTTAATCTTGAAAAAAAAAAATTAATTCCCATATATATTCAGCAAGTCGCCTAATGGGGCTTGCATAAATAAACTTGCTTAACAAAGGAGGATATAATGACAAGTAAGGACCTATCTATATTTAACTCACTTAGACCCTTTTCAATTGGTTTCGATGATATGTTCGACCAATTCGAAAATATGTTGGGAAATGGGAATTTGACAATGCAGTCAAATTATCCACCATACAACATACGAAAGACAGGCAAAGACAACTATGCAATTGAGGTAGCATTAGCTGGCTTTAGCAAAAAAGACGTAGAGGTTGAGTTTGAGGACAACTTATTAACAGTCAGAACAAAACAAGTTAATAAGTCTGAAAACAGTAATGTTGATGGAGAAATAATTCATAAGGGTATTTCTCAAAGACAATTTGCAAGATCATTCACTATTGCTGATGATGTAAAAGTTAATGGTGCTGAACTTAAAAATGGTCTTTTAACAATATCTTGTGAAAGAATAATTCCAGAACATAAAAAAAAGAAGCTTATTGAAATTAAATAAGTCTTAAACCTTGCTTGTGGGGAGAAGTCCCCGCAAGTATGAGTAAACCTTAAAAACTGATTAATTTATACAAGTTCGTTTTGTATCATTAAAAAACCTATAATGAGCAGATTTTTTTCTAGCATCGAATTTAAAAACACCCATTTGATACAAAACCAACGACTATGTTTTCTGAATTAATCTCAAACCTTCGTTCGCAAGGAACTAGGTATTTTTTGCTATTATAAACTAATTCAAAATTACCTTTAGCATTTTTAAAATCTTCGTCTGGTTTTCCAAGTTCCATTTGAAGTTCACTGGCAGATTTTCCTAAGAATTTACTTAATTTTTCATTTTCTTTTTCAACAATTGCATCTGTTTTTTCCTTTACAGTTTGACACCCTGAAAAAAAAATTATGATAATTAATAGGCTTATTGCTGACTTAAATTTTAACATAAGTTCAAATTAACATTTTTTGCTTTAATAAATTATTAACTTTTAAGTTGTATAAATAATTTGTTTCTTATTACTTTTTAAGTTTAATTATAGTAACAATTGTGTTCTTTATTTGATGGTTCAAGCATATGAATGAAAAAGCCTTAGAAAAGATACTAAATATATTTTTAGAGAAAGTTTTACCCCTTACTGAAAAGGGTGTTGCTAGAGGTAGTAAAATTTTTGGGGCTGCAATAATTAAAAAGGATGATTTATCAGTTGTAATTGCTGAAACAAACAACGAAATAGAAAATCCGTTGTGGCATGGAGAGATGCATACACTTAAGAAATTTTATGAATTAGATGCAAACACAAGGCCCAATGAAAAAGACTGCATGTTTTTAAGTTCACATGAACCCTGTAGTATGTGCTTAAGTGCAATCACTTTTTCTGGATTTGATAATTTTTATTATTTGTTTCCATACGCAGCAACAAATGATGATTTTAATATCCCTCATGACCTGAATATACTAAAAGAAGTTTTTAATATCCGTGATGGAAAATATAATAAAGAAAATTCATATTGGAAAAGCCAAAACATAAATTTACTTATTGACAATTTACCTAATTCAGAAAAAGAAAAAGTTTTAAACATATTAGACGAAATAAAAAAAAAATATTTAATTTTATCGAGTCGATATCAGAAAAATAAGGATGGAAATTCTATACCATTAAATTAATTAATGAATACAAACCTTAAAATTTCAAATATAACTAAAATATATCCTGGGTGTGTTGCAAACAACGATGTTTCACTCGAGTTTAATAGTGGTAAAATTTATGCTCTTCTTGGAGAAAATGGTGCTGGAAAATCTACACTTGTTAAAATTCTCTCAGGTGTAGTCATTCCTGATGAAGGTAAAATTTATTTAAATAAAAATATTCTAAAACTTAATTCACCATCAGATGCAAAAAAAAATGATATTGGAATGGTATTCCAGCATTTTAATCTTTTTGAAACTTTATCTGTATTTGAAAACTTAATAATAGACTCTGATGAACAAAGAGAAAATTTAAAAGAAAAAATAGATACAATCATGAAAAAATACAATTTTTCAGTTGATCTTGATGTTCCTGTTCTCAATTTATCAGCAGGTCAAAAACAAAAAGTAGAAATAATAAGATGCCTAATTAGAAGCCCAAAAGTTTTAATTATGGATGAACCCACATCGGTATTAACAGAGCAAGAAACCAGTGAATTATTCTTATCATTAAAAAAATTTTCAGAGGAAGGAATTTTAATTATTTATATAACCCATAAACTAAAGGAAGTAATGCAACTTTGTGATGAAGTTGCTGTGATGAGAAGAGGAAAATTGGTCTCTGTAAGCCAAATCAATAATGAAAATATAGAATCCCTTGCTAACAAAATGGTAGGCCAGGATTTAAAGACAATTAAGAAAAAAAAGGAAAATACTTCGTCAGAACAATTAATTAAAATAACAAATCTTAATTTTACAAGTGAAGATCCTTTTGAAACAAACTTAGTTGATATTAATTTTTCTCTAAATCGAGGGGAATGTTTAGGAATCGCTGGTATATCAGGAAATGGTCAAAGTGAATTATTTCAAGTGTTAAGTGGTGAAATTATATCAAATAAGAATTCCATAGAATTTAATAAAAATTTAATTGGGGATTTAAATCCTCAAGAAAGAAGAGAATATTTAATGGCTTTTTCTCCAGAAGATAGGCTTGAACAAGCTGCTATTCCACAAATGGCAATTTTTGAAAATGTAGCTCTAAACAATTTTAAATCCTCAAATTTTTTTAATAATGGATTAATAAATGAAAGCAAAATTAAAGAGCATTCAAAAAAAATAATTTCAGAATTTAATGTAAACACTGACAATATAGATTTAAAAAGCCAATTTTTATCTGGAGGAAATTTACAAAAATTAATTATTGGAAGAGAGTTAATAACATCTCCAGATTTATTAATTTGTTTTAATCCTACATGGGGTTTGGACGTTGGAGCTATAAATTATATTCATGAAACATTAATTAAAATAAATGAACAAAATAAATCAATAATATTAATATCAACAGACACTGATGAGTTGTTAAAATTAAGTGACAAAATTTCAGTAATCCATAGAGGAAAATTATCAAAAATAATGAATGCTGAGGATGTTACCTCTGAAAAACTCGGGATACTTATGGGAGGAGGAAATTGATTAAAATTGTAAAAAGAGATCAACCTTCAAAAGCTATATTTTTCTTTACACCTGTCCTAGCTATTTTTCTCACATTAATAGCGGGAGGTATAATATTTTATATTTTAGGTTTTAAACCAATTGAAGCCCTAAAATTTTTTTTCATAGTTCCAATTGCAGATAAATATGGTTTCAGTGAATTACTATTAAAAGCCACACCACTTTGTTTAATAGCGATTGGTTTATCTTTTTGTTTTAAAAGTAACAATTGGAATATTGGAGCAGAAGGTCAATTAACTTTTGGGGCTATAGTTTCAGGAGGAGTTGCATTATTATTTTATGATCAAGAAGGTCTCTATATTCTACCAATAGTAATATTAGCTGGCGCGATTGGTGGTATGATATATGCATCAATACCTGCAATATTAAAAACTTACTTCAATACTAATGAGATATTAGTGAGTCTTATGTTGGTATATGTTTCAAAATTAATTTTAGATTATCTTGTTGTCGGTCCTTGGAGTAATCCAGAAGGATTTAATTTTCCTGAAACTAGACAGTTCAGTGACTCTGCAAGACTTCCTTTATTATTTGAAGGACTAAGAATTCATGCAGGAATTTTTTTAGCATTAGCCGCAGTGATTATTAGTTGGTTTGTTTTTTATAAAACATATTTGGGTTTCCAAATGAAAGTTTCAGGTTTTAGTTTAAAGACTGCAAAATATGCTGGCTACAAAGGTAAAAAAATGATTATCCTAGTTTTTTTAATAAGTGGAGCTTGTGCAGGTTTAGCAGGCGTAGGAGAAATAACTGGACCCATTGGACAGCTTCATAGAGAAGTATCTCCAGATTATGGATTTACTGCGATTATTGTTGCATTTTTAGGTCGCTTACATCCTGTGGGGATAATTTTTGCATCTCTAGTTGTTGCAATAACTTATCTGGGTGCTGAAACGGCACAAATCTTTATGCAAATACCAAAATATACAGGTCAGGTTTTTCAAGGGATGATTTTATTTTTTCTTCTTGCTTCTGACTATTTACTCTTTTTCAAATTTAAATTTATAGG
The DNA here is from genome assembly GCA_902571955.1 of uncultured Pelagibacteraceae bacterium. Lineage (GTDB taxonomy): Bacteria > Pseudomonadota > Alphaproteobacteria > Pelagibacterales > Pelagibacteraceae > Pelagibacter. The sequence continues at coordinate 9,888 of CACGDZ010000005.1, forward strand.
TTCAAAAAAATGATAGTAGATATAAATTTTGTTGGACTAATAATTGCATCTATAATGGCTTCTGCAGTTCCTTTGATTTTGGCGTCTTGTGGTGAATTAATTACTGAAAGATCTGGTGTTCTAAACCTTGGTGTTGAAGGAATGATGATCATTGGAGCTATTTCAGGCTTCGCACTAATGACGGTTACTGGAAGTTTAATTATAGCAGTTTTTGGTGCAATGTTAGCTGGAGTTTTAATTTCAACAATTTTTGCATTTCTTACCCAAACATTAATTACAAATCATGTCGCTACTGGTTTAGCTCTCACTATTTTTGGAATAGGAATTTCTGCAATGATCGGAAAAAACTTTGTGGGTATTCCTGGAAAAGAGTTTCCTGTTTTGTTTGAAGGTTTAAAAGACACAATACCACTTTTAAGTCCAATATTATTTGGTCATTCAATAGTTTTTTATTTTGCTTTTGCCCTACCCTTCATAACTAGCTACTTTTTAAAAAAAACAAAAATTGGATTAATCGTAAGAGCTGTAGGAGACTCGCCTGAGTCTGCTTCTAATCAAGGAATAAATGTAAGGTTCGTTCGTTACGCTTGTATACTTTATGGAGGCGCAATGTGTGGACTTGCAGGGGCGTATTTGTCAATGATTTATACTCCACAGTGGATTGAAAATATGACAGGTGGTAGGGGCTGGATTGCACTTGCTCTAGTGGTTTTCTCGACGTGGAACCCTATTAAAATTTTAATAGGTGCGATGATTTTTGGTGGATTGACCATTATTCAATTTCATATGCAAGCAATCGGAGTAAGAATTCCTGTTCAATTTTTAACAGCCCTGCCTTACATAGTAACAATAATAGTTTTAGTTGTAATTTCTCGTGATAGTAGAAAAATAAGACTAAGTACTCCTAGTTCCTTGGGGAAATCTTTTCATAAAGACAATTAATTTAAAATAATCATTTTTTTTTAGATAATTTAATTTAAGTTTAATTAATTAAAAAAATCAAAAGGGGAAATAAATTTATGCATAAATTTTTAATTCGTTCTTTCGTCTCTTCTTTAGTTTTATTATTTACATTAACTGTGGCTGCAGTTGCAAAAGATGTAAAAGCAGCATTTGTTTATATTGGTCCGACTGGTGACCATGGATGGACTTATCAGCACGATGTAGGTAGAAAAGCTGTTGAAGCTGCCGGATTTAAAACAACATACGTAGAAGGTGTTCCAGAAAGTGCTGATGCTGAAAGAGTTCTTAGACAATTAGCTAATTCTGGTCATGACATTATCTTTACTACTAGCTTTGGATATATGAATCCTACTAACAAAGTTGCAAAAGAGTTTCCAAATGTAAAATTTGAACATGCTACTGGATATAAAAGAGAGCATCCAAATGTTGCTACTTACGCAGCTAGATTCTATGAAGGTAGAACTATTTTGGGAACAATTGCTGGAACTATGACTAAATCTAATGTGATTGGATATGTTGCATCTTTTCCAATACCTGAAGTAATAAGAGGTATAAATTCATTTACTTTAGCAGCTCAAAAAGTTAATCCAAATATTAAAACTAAAATTGTTTGGGCTTTCACTTGGTACGATCCAGGTAAAGAAGCAGAAGCAGCAAAAGCTTTAATTGACCAAGGTGCTGATGTAATTGCTCAACATACAGATAGTACAGCTATTGTTCAAATGGCTGAAAAAGCAGGAGTGTATGCTTTTGGACAAGCGAGTGATATGGATAAGTTTGCACCAAAGGCTGTGTTGACTTCAGTTGAGAATAACTGGGGACCATATTATGTTGATAGAGTTAAAGCTGTTGCAAATGGTACATGGAATCAAAAAGATACATGGCACGGTATAGGTGATGGTATGGTAGTAATCTCAGGTTTAGATTCTCAAATGCCTAGTGACCTACAAGCAAAAGTTAAAAAACTTCAAGCAGATTTAGCATCTGGTAAAGTTCATTCTTTCACTGGACCAATTTATGACCAAAAAGGGAATTTAATGGTAGCAGAAGGGAAAACTGCAGATGATGGTATGCTAGCAGGTATGATGACTTATGTTAAAGGTGTTGAAGGAGATATACCGAAGTAAACTTTTAAACTTATAAGAATTTAAAAGGCCGGTTTTTTAACTGGCCTTTTTTATATTTGATGTTTTTTTTTAATTTCTTCAATTCTTAATTCTTCATAAATTTCGAAGGGCTGTACAATCCAAGGATTACCATCAAGTTTTTTCGCACAAAAATCTGGCTCAAATGTTGATTTCTTTTTTTTAAACAACGTAGCAGTTTTAATATCTTCTATTTTATCTTTTATAGGTTCATATTTTTTTAACCAGTCTATACTTTTATTGAAAGTTATTCCTGTATCAGATAAATCATCACACAAAAGTATTTTACCACCCATATTAGGTGCTATAGAACTCATTTCCCTTGAAAAAACAATATCACCCTGCTCATCTTCTACTCCTTTACCACTATAAGATTCAACTGCAAGATATGCACATTTTAATTTAAATATTCTACTTAATACATCTATCATTGGGGCTGCTCCACGCATTATGCCAATGAGTATTGTTGGTTTATATCCACTTTCATCAATTTGAATTGCTAGCTTTTCAACAGTCTTGTTGTACTCGTCCCAACTAACAATCATTTTTTCTGTCATATTTTTTTAATATCTATTTATTTAAATAATAAAACTAAAACTGCAAGAACGATAAGTGCAATTATTGAAGATATTAAAATATACAACCTATGAATGTTTCTTCCTCTTAAATTAAAATAATGTCGTGCTATTCCAGTAATAATTGCTAATGCACATAATATTAACCAATTATATTGATGATAAACTAAGAAACTTGAGTGACCAGAAAGCATTATAAACAACACTAAAAAAGTGGAATAATTATTATGAATTGATCTCTGTTTTGCTGCTAAAGATAGACTCATATCAAATTTTTCACCTCTTTCACTACTGCTAATAATGTTCATTTGATTGGGTATAATTACTGTAAAAACGTTACCAAACATATTGGTTCCTATAATTAATCCAACACTCAAAATTGCAAATTTTGGTCCAAATAATTTTGTTAAACCAAAGGAAACAGCTGCTAATAAAATAATTGCTGTAGATATAAACAATACATTATTTTCAATCAATTTCGATTTACACAATAGATCATATATAAACCAAAAAATAATTAATGATAAAAGTGAAATAATAATGGCATAACTAGGAGGCATCAACAGGACACGTTTATCAACCATTAATACACCAGCGTTATAATAATAAATTACAACTAAGAGCAACATTCCTGTTACAAAAGTTAGGTAACTTTGCCATTTAAATATTACTAATCTATTTAAATAATCTTGCGGTGGTGAGGTTTTTAACCTTGTAAGTTTATAAAAAAATCCAGAATGCATCAAATATCCCTCTCCATCGACATCATCGCTTGTTATATTTTTATTTAAATTATTGTCTAAGTAATTAAATAAAAAACTGTTACCTACCCATAATATTGCAAATACTACATGGCCCCATCTTAGAATAACTTCTAACCATTTAATTGTATAAGGTAAAAATTCCATCAGTATTTTATTTTATCTACTTTTTTATCCCAAATTTCAAAAGCTTTTAAAGCTTCTTCTCTAAGCATTTGTACCATTTTAATTTTTCTATCTTCAATTTTTTTTGGAATTTCTGTATAAATAAAAGAGTCGTCAAAATCTATATTTTTTGCATCTTCTCTAGTATTTGCATAATATATTTTACCTAATCTTGACCAATAAATTGCTGAAAGACACATCGGGCAAGGTTCACAAGATGTATAAATCTCGCATCCAGATAGATCAAAAGTATTTAAATTTTTACAAGCTTCTCGAATTGCTACTATTTCTCCATGAGCAGTTGGATCATTTGTGGAAGTAACTTTGTTAGAGCCCTCTGCAATAATCTTTTGATCCTTAACTATAACACTTCCAAAGGGACCACCTATAGTATTCGCACTTTTTATTGAAATTTCAATGGCTTTTGCCATAAATTTTTTTTTATCTTCCATTTTTTTTTTTTATTTTATTTTTAATTTTATTAATACTCATTAAAATTCTTTCAGGTGTTGCTGGCGCATTAAGTTCTGGTGCAAACTGATAATTTCCAACTGAAGCAACTGCATCTTTAATTGCATAAAAAACACTCATAGCTAACATTAGAGGAGGTTCGCCTGTTGTCTTTGCTTTATTAACAACTTTTTCTTTATTTATTCCATCTTTAAAAATTTCTACATTAAATTTTTTTGGAATATCACTTACAGCAGGAATTTTATACGTTGATGGAGAGAAAGTTGTAATCTGACCATTTGATTTCCAATTTAGTTCTTCAATAGTTAACCAACCTTGTCCTTGAACAAAACCCCCTTCGATCTGACCTAATTCAAGTGCAGGATTTATTGGTTTCCCTGCATCATGCAAAATATCAACTCTTTCTAGGATATTTTCACCTGTTAGTGTATCTATAGTTACTTCTGAAACAGCTGCACCATAACAAAAATAATAAAATGGTCTTCCTCTAAATTTTTTTTTATCAAAGTTTATTTTTGGCGTTGAATAAAAACCTGAGGATGAAAGAGAAATTCTATTTAAATATGCTTCTTGAATAATACTTTTAAATTCAAATTGTCTGTTTCCAAATATTATATATTGATCCTTGTAAATTGCTTCTTGATTGTAAATCTTATATTTTTTTTTAATAAATTTTTCTAAATTTAATTTAATTTTTGCTACTGCATTTAATGCTGCAGCACCATTAAGGTCTGTGGTTGAAGATGCAGCGCTAGCTGAAGTATTTGGAACCTTAGCTGTATTTGTTGATGAAATATTTACTAAATTGTATGGTAATCCCAAGGAATTGGCCACTAGTTGAGCTATTTTTGTATGAGTCCCTTGACCCATTTCTATACCACCATGGTTCAAGTACACACTTCCATCTGTATAAATATGTACTAAAGCACCAGCTTGATTTAAATGAATTGTTGTAAATGAAATCCCAAATTTTACTGGTGTAATAGCTATACCCTTCTTTTTAAATTTATTTTTTTCATTGAATTTTTTTATCTCTGAATATCTTTTCTTATAATTAGATTTATTTTCTAAATTTTTAAATATTTCATTAATCACATTGTCTTCAATAGTCATTCCATAGTGAGTTATATTTTTTTTATCTTTTTGATAAAAATTTTTCTTTCGAACTTGAATAGGATCTATTTTTAAATATCTTGAAATATTATCAATAACATTTTCTATAGCCATCATTCCTTGATTTCCACCAAAGCCTCTAAATGCAGTTGAAGTTGGAATATTTGTCTTGCATAAATTATTTGTTACCTCGATATTTGATATGTAATACGCATTGTCTATATGAAGAAGAGCTCTTTCATTTATTGCTGCTGATAAATCAGGCGACATTCCACAATTTGATGATAAGTTAATTTTTAATCCTTCAATAATTCCTTCATCATTAAATCCAACTTCGTATTCAGATAAAAATTCATGCCTTTTACCAGTCAAAATTATATCATCATCTCTATCTAGTCTTAATTTCACAGGCTGACCTGTTTTTTTTGCCAACAACGCACAAATACATGCAGTCATAAAATTTGTCTCTTTCCCTCCAAATCCACCTCCAATTCTTCTTACTTCAACATTTATAGAATTACTTTTCTGATTAAACATTTTTGCAATTAATTGTTGTGTCTCTGAAGGATGTTGTGTTGAACTGTAAACTAAAAAATTATCATCTTCTTTAGGTATAACAAACGCTGCCTGACCCTCTAAATAAAAGTGTTCTTGACTTCCAGTTGTAAAGTTTCCTCTCAAATTATATTTTGAATTTTTAATTTTCTTAGAAGGGTTTCCTTTTTTAATTTTTCTAGGCTTAAATAAAAACTGTTTTTTATTTAAAGCATCTTTTATTGTGATAACCGGTTTTAAATCTTTATAAGTGATTTTTGCCTTTAATACTGCTTTTCTTGCAAGTTCAATAGTTGTGGCAGCTACAGCAAACAATGGTTGACCAAAAAACTCAACTTTTTTATCTGGAAATATTGGATCACCATCAAAAACAGGGCCTACATCGTTCCTTCCTGAGATATCACTTTGAGTGACTACCGATATCACCCCTTCACTTTTTTTTACATCGCTTAAGTCTATTTTTTTGATTATTGCATGAGCTTTTTTACTTAAACCTATAGCACCATAAATTGTATTTTTTGGTTCACTAATGTCATCAGTGTATTCAGCGTATCCACTTACATGCTTATAAGCACTATCATGTGGTCTTACATCATTAATATAGTTCTCTTTGCTCATTTAATTAACTCTTGTTAGCTTATTTGAATCTATTTCTACGAAACATTTCATCAATAAATTTTTTGCTATCTCTAGTCTATATTCTTTACTTGCTCTCATATCCCCTATAGGACTTAGATCTTTATCAAGATAATTTTTGGCTTGATTAAAAGTACTTAAATTAAGAGGTTTATTCTTAAGAATTTTCTCACAGGCTTTAGCTCTTTTTGGTACAGCTGCCATACCTCCAAAAGCAATAAAAACCTCTTTAATTTTATTTTTATCAATTTCAAAATTAAAAGATCCACAAACAGATGAAATATCATCATCAAATCTTTTTGATATTTTAAATGCTTTAAAAATATTTTTCTTAAATAATGGTATTTTTATTGAGTGAATAAATTCATTCTTTTTTAATTTAGTTTTTCTATAATCAAGGAAAAAATTATTTATAGGAATAACTTTTCTTTGATTGAAGCTTTCGATTAAAATTTCTGCATTTAAAGATAACAAAATTGGTAAAGTATCACCTATCGGAGATGCTGTTGCAATGTTACCACCTATAGTTCCTACATTTCGAATTTGAACAGAACCGTATCTTTTAAGAACTAAATAAAAATCAGGATAATGTTTTTTAATTTCTTTTTCAAATTTTATTAAAGGTGTAGAGGCGCCAACTTCAAGGTAATTTTTATTTACTTTTATAAAGTCTAATTCTTTTATTTCTTTTAAATCAATTATAAAAGGAATTTCTTTTCTTTCTTTTGTAACTTTTAAAGATAAGTCTGTTCCACCTGCAAGAAAACTAAAATTAGAGTATTTTTTAATTATATTTTTTAAATCCTTAATATTCTTTGGTGAAAAATAAATTTTATCATCTTTTTTAATATAAATATTTTTTGGTTTAATTTTTTTTAATAATTTGATAACTTTATTATTATTTTTACTAAATTGATCATTCCTGTTTTTCTTGTCTAAACTTTTTGCAGCATCTATTATAGGTCTATATCCAGTGCAACGACATAAATTACCTGATATAGAATCTGTTATTAATTCATTATTAAGATTTTTGTTATTTTTAAACATTGAAAATAAAGCCATAACAAATCCTGGTGTACAGAAACCGCATTGGGAACCATGAAATTTTACCATCGCATCTTGTACAGGGTGAAGTTTGCCATCTTTGGAAACCAAATCTTCTACAATTAAAAGTTGTTTACCATTTAATGATGGAACAAATGAAATACAGGAATTAATTGCTTTATATATAATCTTATTATCGACTAATTCACCTAAAACAATTGTACACGCACCACAACCACCCTCTGAACATCCTTCTTTGGTTCCAGTCTTTTTTAATTCGGTTCTAATATAATTAAGTATGGTTTGATTTGGATCAGGATTATTGATTACTATAAGCTTATCATTTAATAAAAATTTAACAGAGCTCGATATCACTTAACTACCTCTATAAGTAGAATAACTCCAAGGTGAAACAAGTAAAGGAACATGATAATGCTGTGAGGGATCTGAAATACCAAATCTGATAATAACATCATCCAGGAATGGAACATCGCTAGCTGCAGATGTATTTTTAAAATAATCACCAATATGAAAAACTAATTCATATTTACCCTTAACAAAAATATCTCCCTCAGCTAATGGTGAATTGGCTCTACCATCGTCATTGAGTTTTGTTGACGTTAATTTTTTTCGTTCTGAATTATTAATATAAAACAACTCAACTAGGATACCTTTTCCAGGTTTACCAGAATACACATCTAAAACATGAGTTGTGAGCTTTGTCATAAAATTATAGTATCATTTAATTTTAAACTTAAATTATTTTAAAGTTATATGAGAACAATAGATAACATTAACGATCTTAACAAGTCTGATTTTTTGTCTTTATTTGGTAATGTTTTTGAAAAAACTGAGTCAGTTGCAGTGGAAGCATTTGAGTCAAAACCATTTAAAAACTTTGAAGATATTATGTTTAAAATGCTTGATATTTATGAAAATTACAAAAAAAACAAAATTTTAGAGATTTTAAATGCTCATCCTGAGCTTGCTGTAGCAAAAAAAATGACCTCTGAATCTATATCAGAACAAGCCTCTGCAAAATTAAACCAATGTTCTAATGATGAATATGAAGAATTTAAAAAATTAAATTCAGAATATAAAAAAAAGTTTAATTTTCCTTTTATAATTGCCGTAAAAGGTAAAGATAAAAATGAAATTTTGAATAATTTTAGACAACGAATACAAAGTGATGTAGAAAGTGAATTCCTTGAAGCAAAAAAACAAGTAAAAAAAATCGCAACATTTCGTTTGAATGAAATAAATAAAAAATGAAAAAATTTATAAGTGCAAAAATGATTAACTTAGCGGACCCAAGAATTGGAACTAAAGTTATATTTAAGACTGACGATTTTTTTGCAGCTGCTCATAGAATATTAAACATCGAAACTCCAGTTTTTAAAGATGGACTATTTGACAAACATGGTAAATGGATGGATGGATGGGAAACAAGGAGAAGAAGATCAAAAGGTTTTGATTATTTAATTTTAAAACTTGGTAAACCTGGGAAGATATTTGATATAGACATTGACACAACACACTTCAATGGAAACCAACCCACACATGCTTCATTAGAGGGTTGCTTAAGTAAAATAAAGCCTAATAAGAAAACAAAATGGGTTTCTTTACTGAACAAAAAAAAACTTGGGCCAAGCAGAAACCATAGCTTCAAATCAAACAACAAATCTGTTTTTAATTATATAAGACTAAACATTTTTCCAGATGGTGGAGTTGCAAGACTAAGGCTTTATGGAAAAATTGAAATGGAGAAAAACTTTTTCAATAACAAAACTATTAACCTTGCATCTGTTTTAAATGGCGCTTCAATTATTGGTTGTAATAATGAACATTTCGGCAAAGCTGAAAATATCATAGCACCTAGTAAAGGAAAAAATATGGGAGATGGTTGGGAAACAAGAAGAAGTAGAGGAAAAAACTTTGATTGGCTTATAATAAAATTTGGAAAACCAGGATTAATAAAAAAGCTAGAGATAGATACCCATCATTTTAAAGGAAACTATCCCGATAGTTGTTCAATTCAAACTGCAAGTATTTCAAAAGATCTTTCCAATAAATCAATTGTCAACAATTCAAAAAATTGGAAGTTTATTTTAAATAAGTCAAAACTGTCAGCTCACAAGAAACATATTTTTAAAAAATTTTTAATTAAGAGAAGTAAGGAAAATTATCTTAGAATTAATATCTATCCAGACGGTGGAATTTCAAGAATAAGGGCACTCGGAAATTTTGTGAAATGAAAATAATAAAAGCAAAGAAAATTACTAAAAAAAATTTTTCTAAATTTGGTCAATTAATAGATACGTCAAAAAAAAATCCTATAAATATTAATGATGGGTATGCAAAAAGATTTGATAATTTGATAAACCTAGATGCATCTAAAAACAAAGGGAAAGCAATTGTTAGTATTTTTAAAGCAAAAAAAAGAAGGTTTCCTATGAAAATTGATATGATGGAAAAACATCCTTTAGGAAGCCAAGCCTTTATACCAATGGAAGATACAAAATTTTTAGTATTTGTAGCACCAAAAGGAGATAAACCAGATGTAAATAAAATCCAATCCTTTTTAGTACCAAAACAAACTGGGGTTAATTACAAAGCTGGTATTTGGCACTTTCCGTTGATTTCTATTAAAGATATGAATTTTCTAATTGTTGATAGAAAAGGAAGAGGAAACAATCTTGTTATTTATAAATTTAAAAAAGATAAAATTATTTTAAAGAAATGAAAAAAAAATATCCAAGAGATTTGGTGGGATATGGTTCCAAACAAGTTAAGGTAAGGTGGCCTGGTAATGCTAAGTTAGCTTTACAATTTGTACTAAATTATGAAGAAGGAGCAGAGAATTGTACTCTCCACGGTGACAAAACTTCAGAAGTATTTTTATCAGAAATTATAGGAGCAAAACCAATTAAAGGTCGACACTTAAATATGGAGTCAATTTATGAATATGGATCAAGAAGAGGATTTTGGAGAATTCACGACCTCTTTAACAAAAAAAAAATTCCACTTACTATTTTTGGAGTTGGTATGGCATTGGAGAGAAATAAAGAAGTTTGTTCAGCTATAAAAAAAGCAAATTATGAAGTTGCTAGTCATGGGTGGAGATGGATTGATTATCAAAATGTATCAAAGAAAAAAGAAAAGAATGACATGAAACTTGCAGTCAAATCTATAAAAAAGATTTTTGGCAATCAACCTGCTGGTTGGTACACTGGTAGGTGTAGCACAAATACTTTAGATTTAATAATCGAAAATGGTGATTTTTTGTACTGCAGCGATACATACAGTGATGATCTTCCTTATTGGATAAAAAAAGGTAATAAAAAACAACTGATGATTCCTTATACACTTGATAACAATGATATGAGATTTGCAACCAATCAAGGATTTAATTCGGGTGAACAATTTTATAATTATTTAAAAGATAGTTTCGATGCCCTTTATGAGGAAGGAAAAACTTCACCAAAGATGATGTCGGTCGGCTTGCATTGTAGATTAATTGGAAGACCTGGTAGAATACAGTCTCTTAAAAAATTTTTAAATTACATTGCAAAATTTAAGGATATTTGGATCTGCAAAAGAGTAGACATAGCTAAACATTGGATAAAAAATTATAGTTAAAATTTTTATTATTGTTCCGCAGCTATAGAAGTATAGTGAGCAACCGCTTCAATTTCCTCATCACTTAGTATACCCTCCATTGCGGGCATTACTCCTATACCGTTTCTAACTGCCATTATAATTCTTTGAGTATCAGGTCTAATTTCATTTAAATTTGGACCAACCATTGCGTTCGATCCAGCATCTGAGAGCATATGGCATGCTGCACAATTTCCAGCCCCTAGAAAAACTTCTTTTCCCTTATTAAACAGTTCATCAGCATTAGCTTGTATAATTGAAAGAAATATCAAAACAAACAAGCTATAACATAAATTTAAAAATAATTTTTTCACTTAAATTTGGTATCATAATTAAAAAAATTTAAAAAGGAGAATTATGAAAGCTTATTGGATTGCAAATTATACTGAAATTAAAGATAACGAAAGACTTAAAAAATATGCCATTAAAGCTAAAGAAGCAGTTGAAAAATATTCTGGAAAAATATTAGCAAGAAGTGCAAATAATATAACTCTGGACGGCCGAGAAATGGTAAGAGTGGCTCTTGCGGAATTTCCAGATATTGAGGCTGCAAAAAATTGTTACAATTCAGTAGAGTATGTTGAGGCTAGAAAACATTTAGAAGATAATGCTGTAAGAGAACACATTATTTTTGAAGGAGTATAGAATTTAATAGTAATACAACTAATGACACAATCATTTAATAGTACGATTTTAGAAGAAGCAATTTCATGGATTGAGTCTGGCCAACAAGTAGCACTTGCAACTGTGGTTCAAACTTGGGGGTCGTCTCCATTCCAAATTGGAAGTAAGATGATAATTAATGAAAAAGGTAAATTTTTAGGATCAGTTTCTGGTGGTTGTGTCGAAACATCTGTTATTACTGAATGTTTGGAATTAATAAAAAATAAAAATTCATTTAAAAAAATCGATTTTAAAGTATCCGATGAAAATGCTTGGAACGTAGGCCTTGCATGTGGAGGAGAAATGACCGTTTTTATAGAACAAATAAATTAATGAAAATAGAAACACTCAAACAAATAATAAAAAAAAAATCATTAAATGAACAATTTGCTATTATAACTAATTTAAGTAACGGGTCCTCTGAAATATTTAAAGCAGAATCATCTTTAAGTAAAAATTTTATAAATTTTAAAAATGAAATAGAAAATTATTATAATTTAAAAAAAAATGGTATCATTAATGAAACTGAAATTTTTATTGAAAATTATTTTAAACCAGTTGAAGTCATAATTGTTGGTGCAGTTCATATCACACAATATTTAATTGAATTTTTAAAAAATCTAAATTTTGAGGTTAAAGTAATAGATCCAAGAGAATATTTCGTCACAAAACAAAAATTTCAAAATATTAAAATTATAAATAAATGGCCTGAAGAAATTTTTAAAAAAATTCGAACAGGTTCTAATACTGCTTTAATTACTTTAACTCATGATCCAAAAATTGATGAACCTGCATTAAAACATGCTTTAAAAAAGAAGTTTTTTTACATAGGGGCTCTGGGAAGTAAAAAAACTCACAAAAATAGATGTAAAAGATTAAAAGAAGATGGGTTTAACAATAAAGAAATTGGCTCCATACATGGACCAATTGGTCTAGATATTGGTGGAAAATCCGCTCCAGAAATAGCTTTGTCAATTGTTGCACAACTAGTTTCTGAAAGAAATAAATCTATAAAAATTTAATATTGAATAGGTTCGGGATCTATACTTCGCCACAAATACCATGTGGCCACTGAACAATAAGGTGTAAATTTTTTATTCAAGTGTCTAACAAAACTATCTGGTGGTAAATATTTTTTATTAAAATTATTTGATATAGCTCTCAATAAGCCAATGTCTTGTACAGGCCAAATATTTGGGCGATTGTAGGTAAATAATAAAATCATTTCTGCTGACCATCTTCCAATTTGTCTTAATTGAGAAAGATAAATAATAGCTTCTTCATCAGACATTTTTGAGATAAGTCTTGGATTAAATTGTTTATTTAATACTTGTTTAGCTAGACTTTTAATTCCTTTTACTTTTTGTCTGCTTAAACCACAACTTTTAAGCTGAGTGGTTGATAATTTATCAACTGTTTTTGCATTAATTTTATTTTTACATTTTTTTTTAAATTTAAAAAAAACTGAATTTGCTGCTGCAACACTAATTTGCTGGCCAATAATACTTTTGCAAAGTGAAAAGAAAACATCCTTCCTAGAAGTAAGAACTGTCTCTGATGGAGATTCATATTTTTTAATTAATGATGACATTACCTTATCTTTTTTTGATAAATATTTTTTTGCTTTAATCCAATATATTGGAGTTTTACTCATGTCTAGATACAGATAAACGTTTTTTTAAAACCATTTCTCTTCTAAAAATAATAAATGATGACAAAATCACGAGTCCAGCACCTAACAAAGTTTTGAGTGTGGGTATTTCATCCCATATAAAATATCCAAAGATAATTGCAAATACTAAAGCAAGATACTTCAGAGGTGTTACTAAGCTTACCTCAGATAATTTATAAGATTGAGATAACCATAAATTTGCTAAGCCGCCTAATATTCCAATTAAAGATAATAAAAATAAATCAATAAGACTTGGAATAATCCAGTTTTGGTAAAAAGATAAAAAACTCAAAAGCATTATAGAAAAAGAAAAGAAAAAACTGATTAACCAAACTGGTTCTGTTGAAGAGAGTTTTCTTATTGCAATGGCAACATATGATAATCCTAGACAAAATATTATTGGATAAATGTAATACAGGTTAAGTGAAGTAAATCCAGGCTCAGATATTATGATTATACCTATGAAACCAACTAACACTGCTAGCCATCTATATAATCCAACTTTTTCATTTAACAAAAAAATTGAAAATATAGTTGTAAATATTGGTGCAGCAAAAGTTATACTCACGACTGTTGCCAAAGGTAAATTTCTTAATGCAATAAATATGGATACCAGTGCTATCAACCCTGCTAAGCACCTTTTGAAATGAAGAAATGGTCTAGCTGTTTTATAAAAGTCAAAATATCTATCTTTTGGAATAAGAAACAAAATTGGGATAATTCCACAAAAACCTCTAAAGAACAAAACTTGTCCCACAGGATAGTCGTCAGACCATTTTACAATCACATCCATCAATGAAAATGCACAAACAGATATGAACATGTAAAAAAAGCCTAATTGATTTTTTGATAGCATATGATTAACTTTAGTTTAATTAAGTTAATTATCAATGGAAATAGCAATTTTAGGATTAGGATGTTTTTGGGGGCCTGAAATAAAGTTTAGTAAACTTAGTGGCGTTATAAAAACAGAAGTTGGTTATTGTGGAGGTCACAATGCAAAAACCAATTACAAAGAAGTATGTACAGGCACTACAAATCATGCTGAAGTAGTTAAATTAGATTTTGATCCCAAAATTATATCATATGAGGAAATACTTAAGTATTTTTTCGAGATTCACGACTCTACAACTTTAAACTCTCAGGGACCAGATTTTGGAACACAATACAGAAGTGAGATATTTTATTTAAATGATGAGCAAAAAAATATTGCTGAAAAAATGGTCGAAAAAGAAAATATCAAATTGTCAGGCAAAGTTGTAACAAAAATTTCATTAGTTAAAAATTATTGTACTGCTGAAGAATATCATCAACGATATTTGGAAAAAAGATAAAGTGTCTTTAATTGATACAAGTTGGTTGGAAAAAAATATTGATAAAGTAAAAATTATTGATTGCTCATGGCATATGCCTCAAACTCAAAGAAATGGTTTTGAGGAATATACAGAGGAACATATCCCAAATGCTATTTTTTTTGATTTGGATAAAAATTCTAAATTAGATACTGATTTGCCACATATGCTTACTGATACTAAATCTTGGGAAAAAATAATGAGCAACATGGGTATAGAAAATAATGATCGAATAGTAATTTATGATAATTCTGATG
This sequence comes from uncultured Pelagibacteraceae bacterium, assembly GCA_902571955.1. Taxonomy (GTDB): domain Bacteria; phylum Pseudomonadota; class Alphaproteobacteria; order Pelagibacterales; family Pelagibacteraceae; genus Pelagibacter. The sequence continues at coordinate 24,917 of CACGDZ010000005.1, forward strand.
TTATTAGTTCTTGTAGATGTTGGTACAATTTAATTTATTATGGACATGATCCTAAATTAGTTCATGTTCTGGATGGTGGATTAAAAAAATGGAAAAAAGAAAATAAACCTACAGACAACAAAAAAGCAACCAATCAAACTTCAAATTATATATGTAAAGAAAATATAGAACTAGTTAAAAATAAAAAACAAATAGACGAAAATATTAATTCACATGAATTTAATGTTATTGATGCAAGAAGTAGAGAAAGATTTGAAGGTAAGGTTGCTGAACCAAGAAAAGGTCTTAGAAGTGGTTCAATAAAAAATTCTTTTTGCCTCCCCTTTTCTGAATTAATAAATGAGGATCATACTTTTGTAAGTAATGATAAAATCAAAGAAAAATTTGAATCTATTAGACTTAACAAAGATAAAAATGCAGTATTTTCATGTGGTTCTGGAGTAACTGCAAGTGTATTGGCACTAGCTTATTCTTTAATAAATGCTAAATATATGCCGACAATTTACGATGGCTCTTGGGCTGAATACGGAAAAAATTAACTTATGAAAACATCTACAAAAATAACAACTATAGTAATAATATTTTTCTTAATCATTGCAACAGTGATCATTGGAAGAACAATGATTGGAAATCATTTCAAAAAAAAATTTAGTAAAAGACCGCCTCCTGGAATAATAATAACTACTACTCAAGAAAGAGTTTTTGAAAATATTATAAGTACCTATGGGACAGCAACTCCAATTCAAACACAATCATTTAAAATTGAAAAATATGAAATATTAAAACCTATAAAATTTAATCAAAAAGTTAAAAAGGGTGATGTAATTGCTGAGCTTAAAAATCGAAAAGTTATTGCTCAATTTGATGGTGTTATTGGAAAAAGAGAATTTTCGGAAGATATAGAGGTTTCAAAATCCTCAATATTAATTAATCTTGAAGATACTAGCTCAATATATTGTGATGTAGATATACCTGAAATTTTTGTACCATTTATTGAGGTTGGACTACCAGTTGATATTAAGTTTTCTGGATATAAAAATAAAATTTATAAAGGTGAAGTAGACTCTTTTGCTAGCAGGATAAGTGAAGATACAAGAGCTTTAGCAACAAGAATTAAGATGGATAATTCATCGGGTGAAATATTACCTGGTTCATTTTTAGAAATATCAATTAAATATGATGTAAGAAATGGGTTAAGTGCTCCTGACACTAGTACAATTGTCGAGGGTGAAAATGTTTTTATTTATAAAGTAGATGAAAAAAATAAAGTGATGAAAACAAAAGTAACCATTGGTGATAGATACTTAGGCTTTGTAGAAATATTAGATGGATTAAATAATGGAGATAAAATTGTTGCAGAAGGAACAAAAAAAGTAAGACCAAATTTAACAATCAGACCTATAGATAAAGGTGCTAAAAAAAAACAAGGAAATTCTAGCTGGGGTAAAAAAGGTAAATCAAAAAAAGCTGAAGAAAAAAAAGGAAAATTTGATTGGTTAAAAAATATTTTTAAAAAATCAGATAAAGAGAAAAAATAATTAAATGTATATAACTGAAGTTAGCATTAAACGACCTGTGGTAGCTTGGGTCATGTCTTTAATCTTGATTATTTTTGGAACATTTGTTTTTTTAGAATTACCGGTTAGAGAACTTCCTGATGGTATACAGCCTCCAGTAGTTCAAGTGCAAACTGATTATAAGTCTGCCTCAGCAGAGATTGTTGATGAGGAAATAACCCAAAAACTTGAGGATGTAATTGGTGGTGCTGAAGGAATTAAAAATATTGATTCAAGTTCACTAAATGGGCGAAGTAGAATTAATATTCAGTTTAATACAGACATCAACTTAGATGATGCTGCAAATGATATCAGAGAAAGAGTTGCGAGAGTCGTTGATAATCTACCAAGTGAGTCAAATCCTCCCCAAATTTTAAAGCAAGCTGCAGGTTTTACTACCACTATGTGGGTGGGTCTTTCATCAGCAACATGGAGTGATCTAGATTTAGGCGACTATGCTGAAAGATATCTTATAGATGCATTTTCAAGCGTCCCAAATGTCGGTAGAATTCTGGTTGGAGGATTAAGGGAACTCAGTGTAAGAGTATGGATAGACCCAATTAAATTAGCAGCTAATAATCTTACAATTCAAGAAGTTGAAAGAGCTCTTAGAAATGAAAATCTGAATCTTCCAGCAGGAACTTTAGAAGCAAATAATAAAGATTTGACGTTAAATATTGATAAATCTTACTCTAATATAGAAAGCATTAAGCAGTTACCTCTTAAAAAAAATAAAGAAAAAGTAATTATTTTATCAGATGTTGCAAACATAGAGTTTGGCCCTGTTTCTGAAAAAACCTTATTTAAAGCACAAAGAAAAAATGCTGTTAATATGAAAACGGTAGGAATTGGAATCTATGCAAAAAGTGGAGCATCAACTGTTGAGCTTTCTAAACAAATAAAATCAAAAATTAATGAACTAAATAAATCTTTACCTGATGGATTAAAACTAGAAATTGCATTTAATAGAGCTACCTATATTGGTGCTGCAATTGAAGAAGTTTACAAAAGTTTAGTAATTGCCTTTTTATTAGTTGTTTTAATCATTTATCTCTTTTTAGGTAACCTTAAAGCTGTAATAGTTCCTGCTGTTGCTTTACCAGTCAGTCTTATTGGATCATTTCTTGGTTTATATATATTTGATCTATCAATAAATATTTTTGTATTACTAAGTTTTATACTAGCAATTGGTATAATAACTGATGACTCAGTGATAATGACTGATGCAATCTATACGAGGATTGAAAATGGTGAAACACCATTGGTGGCTGCGTACAAAGGCTCTAAACAAATTACATTTGCAATAATTGCAACTACTTTAATTCTTATAGCAGTATTTTTGCCTTTAATTTTTATTAAAGGAATTTCAGGAACATTATTTAAGGAAACTGCAATAGCATTATCTTTCTCAATTGTAGTATCATCTTTTGTGGCATTAACGTTGTCGCCAATGCTTGGAAGCAAATTTTTGAACAAAAAACAAAAAATTAATTTCTTTGTAAAAAAATTTAATAATGGATTTAAATCTTTTACAAATTTTTATATCGACTCTTTGAAATATTGGATTAATAAACAAAAAACTATTTCATTATTTATAATATTAATTATTGCTGCATCAGCTTATCTATTTAATTTTTCTAAAAAAGAATTAATTCCTATTGAAGATAGAGGTGCTTATTTAATTATTGGATCAACAGATGAAGGTAGCTCTTTCGAGTATACCCAGGAAAAAGCACAAATAATTGAAAGTAGAATATTAAGATTATTACAGGCAAAGGATAGCCCTTATGAGAGATTGATTATGAGAGTTCCAGGTTTTGGTAAATCTGCAACAACGTATAATACATTTATAATTATTGCTTTATTAGATGAATGGAAAAATAGAGAAAAAAGTAGCCAAACAGTTCTTAGAGAAGCAATTGGACAAGTAGTATCTGTACCTGAAACTTTTGCCTTTCCAATTTCTCCACAATCAATAAGAGTATCTAGTTATAACAAGCCGGTTCAAATGGTCATCTATGGATCTAGCTACGAGGAATTAGAGGAAATTCAAAATAATGTCTTAAGAGAATTAAGAAAAAATAGAAATATGTCTAGAGTTGAAAGTGATTATACAAAAAATAAACCTGAGGTTAAATTAATCACAAATAAAAATAGAGCAAATGATTTGGGAGTTTCTACCGAAAATATAGGTAGAACCTTAGAAACTCTTTATGGAGGAAAAAGAGTAACAACTTTCAGTAAAGAGGGAAGAGAATATCCAATTATTTTACAACAATATTTAGCTGACAGAAGAGATAAAGATGGATTATCAAAAATTTTTATTAGATCTGAAACAACTGGTAAACTTGTATCTGTTGCAAGTTTAGTTGAGTTTAAAGAAACAGGTACTGCTGAAGCACTTCCAAGGTATAATCGTCAAAGAGCAGTTACAATTTCTGCAGCTCTTGCAGAGGATTATACTCTAACAGAAGCAATAAAATACCTTGAAGATGTTATGATTAAAGTTGCTCCTCAAAATCAAATCACTTGGAAAGGAAAATCTGAAGAGTTAAAGGAAACAACAAATGAAATATACTTAATTTTTGCCCTTGCCTTATTAACTGCTTATTTAGTTATGGCAGCAACATTTAACTCATTTGTTCATCCATTTATTATTATTTTAACAGTTCCACTAGCTGTATTTGGTGGCTTAGTATTTATTTTATTTTTAAATAGTTCAGTAAATATTTTCTCTCAAATCGCTTTGATAATTCTCATTGGTATATCCACAAAGAATAGTATTTTGATAGTAGACTATACAAACCAGATAAGGACTACTGGTGTTAAAATCCAGGACGCTATAATTAAAGCTTGCCAACTTAGAATTCGACCAATCATAATGACCTCACTTAGTACAATGATAGCAATGCTTCCATTAGTCATTGGTAATATTGGCCCGGGCGCAGGTGAAGGATCTAGATTAGCTGTAGGTTCTACAATTTTAGGAGGAATGATTATTTCAACCTTCTTTACTTTATATGTAACTCCAACAATGTATTTAGCTCTTGCAAAAAATACCAAGCGAATTGATGCAGTTGATATTGAATTAAAAAAACAGCTAAATTAAAAAATAATATATTTTGAAGTTGATAAAGAATTTTTACATTCTGATAATTGTTGCTTATAAATATTTGATTGTTTCTCCACTCTTTTGGCTAGATTAATTACTTTTTTATTTTTTTTATAATTTTTATAGTTACCCCACCCTTCATGATAAGCAATATACTGCTTGAAAGCATCCTTTTTTGAAACTTTTAAAATTTTTTCAGTTTTGTTTGTATACCAACCAATAAAATCTACACTGTCTTTAAATCTTGTCCTAGCAGCAAACTTATTCCCAGTTTCTTCTTTATATTGTTTCCATGTTCCTTTTACAGCTTGCGAATACCCAAAAGAAGTTGATGGTCTCTTATAAGGCACTACTTTAAATAATTTCTGTCTAGGAGGTTTTGCTAACCAATAAAAACTGGATTCCATTTTTATAATTGCAAGCTGTAAATAAATTGGAGTCCCCCATTTTTTCTCAGCTTTTTTTGCATGTTTATACCACATGTATCTTTCATTAAATATAGAACAACTATCTGCTGTATTTTTTGGAACAGACGAGCAACCTGAAATTAAAATTATTAAAATAATTAAATAATTAACTTTTAATATTTTCATTTTTTTTGAAAAAATAAACAATAATTGTTATTATAATAACACCTATAAGATTTCCAAATAAATCAGGAATTTCAAAACTTCTTTCAGGTATAAAATAATGCAGTATCTCAAGTATTATTGATAAAAATATTAAATAAAAAGTAAGTAATATAAATTGAGAAGATTTATTAAATGTTAAATAACCGACAACAGAAAACAGGACAAACGCATACAAGTGATTAGTCGAAATTATAAAATCTGCTGTTATTTGTGGTTGTAATTTGCAATCATTGTATAAAAAACAACCAAACAAGCTACCTGGATACAAATATAAAAGTATCAATAAGAAATTGAATAAATAAAAAATAAATTTATATTTCGAAAATAAATTAATCATTAATAGTATAGTTTTATTTATCAAATTGATCTAAAAGATAAACAAATGAGTTATTTAATTTTAGTTAGACATGGTCAAAGTGTCTGGAATCTTGAAAAAAAATTTACTGGATGGGTAGATGTAGAGTTAACGGAAAATGGTCAATTGGAAGCAAAAAAAGCAGGCCAACTAATAAAAAAAGAAAATATTGAAATTAATCTTTATTATTCATCCTTTCAATTAAGAGCAAAAAATACTTTAAAAATAATACAAGAAGAATTGAAAGATTTTAAAAAAGTAATAAGTGCATGGGAATTAAACGAAAGACATTATGGTGCCCTGACTGGATTAAACAAAGATGAAATGAAAGTAAAAATTGGAGAAGAAAAAGTTCATCAATTTAGACGTTCTTGGGATCTTAGACCTGAACCTTTAGATAAAAAAAATCCATATCATCCAATAAATATTGAAACCTATAAAGGAATTCCTCTAGAAAAAATTCCTGACACTGAGTCACTGAAAGATACTTATGAAAGAGTAATAAAATTTTATAGTAAAGAGATAGAACACAAATCAAATGAAAATATTCTCATTTCTGCTCATGGAAACTCCATCAGAGCTCTTTGCAAATATTTGTTCAATTTAGATGACAACGAGATTTCTAAACTTGAAATTCCTACAGGAAACCCACTTTTAATTGAATTAGAAAACAGTAAAATTTCTAATTGCAAATATCTTGATCAAGAAAGAGCTAAAGATCTTTTAGTTTTTTAAAAATATCCAGATCAGTTAAATGATAAAAGTCTTTTTGGCTCTCATAACCAAATAATTTTTTTTGATCCAATAAACTATTCCAAATTTCTAAAATTGAGTAATTTTCTATTTTCTGTTTAATAAATAATTTTTTATTAATTATTTGGCACCCAATATAAATAAATTCTTTTTTAGCCTCTTTGTTAATTAAATTATTTTTTAAATTGAAATCTCCTTTTAATTTTTTATCAAAACTTAATTTTTTATTTACTAAGAGAAGAATGTTTTCTAATTTTTCAGAAAAATACATTTTTTTCATTTTTAATATCTCGTCTTTATAGTCATTACTCCAGATTGTATCTGGATTAAAAATTATAAAGTCCTTTTCATTAGAGTCTTTAATCATATTTTGAATACCTCCCCCTGTATCTAAAATATGCTCACCATCCTCAATTATTTTGATATCAATATTGAAATTTTTACTGTTTAAAAAAACTGAAAATTGATCCTTTAAATAAAAAGTATTTATTAAGATTTTTTGGATACCTAGTTTTTCGATTAAGTTAATACATCTCTCCAGCATACTTACATCTTTAATCTCTAATAAAGGCTTAGGAGTATTTAAAGTAATTGGATTTAATCTCTTACCAAAACCTGCACATAAAATTAAAGCTGTATTTATTCTCACACTCTACCTTACAAATTTTGGAAAATTATTTTTTAATAATAACATCAAATTATTGAATTCATTTTGCTCCTTAAGTCTGTGATTAATCATTTCCCAAGCGTAGGGAATTAATTTAAGATATTTTTTTTTATTATCTCTAACAGCTAAACGCATAAATATACCAATTATTTTTAAATTCCTTAAAACAGATAATATTTCAAAATCTTTTTTAAATTTTTTCAAATCAATTTTTTTATTTGTTTTAATGTAAAACTTAAATACTTTGTCTTTTAATTCATTAGATGTTTTTAATCTTACGTCATCAATTAAAGATGCTAAATCGTAAGCTCTATTACCAATTAGAGCATCTTGACTATCAATTACTGCAATTTTTTTATTGTAATACATCAAATTTGAAACATGAAAATCTCTATGAACAAATGTAATATTTTTATAATTTAATTTTGATAATAATTTTTTTATCTCTAATCTAAATTTTTTTTTAAATTGAATACTTTTGGATTTAGACAATATCTTTGGTGCATACCAGTCACAAAAAAGTTTAGTTTCATCAATTAAAGTTTTTTTTTTATATTCTTGAACTTTATATAATTTGTTTTTAAAATTTTTTACTTTTTTATCTTTTATTAATTGTATTTTGTTTAAAATTTTTATTATCTTTTTAAAAATAAAATATTTATTATTTTTTTTCTTTTTTAAAGTTTGAAACAAAGTTTGATCTCCGAAGTCATTTATTTCTATATAATTATTAATGTAATTTTCACTCATTAGATTTGGTGCTAAAATTTTATTTTTAATTAAGATTTTATTTATCGCATCATAAATTAAAAGATTTTTTAACTTTTCTTTCTTGGATATTACAATAATAGATTTATTTTCTCTGTTTCTATAAAATTCTCTAAAAGACGCGTCACCTTTTATTTTTTTCAATTTTGCTAAGTTTTTCATTAAAATAGTTTTTAATTTAAACTTTTATATCTACAGTTCTATCATTTAATTGATTTAAATAATTAAATGTTAAAGTTATAAATTTTATATCTTGTTTATCAGCAATCAATTGTGGCCATTCTATAAGTGTTATTAATTTATTATCTTTTTCAAAAATATCTAAATTATTGACATCTTCTTTCCTATTAATTCTAAATAAATCATAATGTTTTATTCTAATATCTTTCACCTGATACTCATTTAATAAACTAAAAGTAGGGCTTGTAATTTCTGTTTGAGTTAAATTATTTTTTTTTTGATACTCATTTATAAAATATTTAACAAAGGTTGTTTTACCAACGCCCATCTCTCCATATAAAAAAACAAATTCACCACCTTTTAGGTATTTTGTAAATACTTTAGCTAATTCTTTAGTTAACTTCTCTGAGGTGATATCGATTGTGCTATCTTTAATAGCGATAGGCATCTGGTTTGAAAGGACCTTCTGTTCCAACACTTATATAATCTGCTTGTTCTTTTGATAACTTTGTTAGTTTTGCCCCTACTTTTTTTAAGTGCAAAGTTGCTACTTTTTCATCCAAATGTTTTGGAAGTACATAAACTTTATTTTCATAATTTTTATGATTATGCCAAAGTTCTATTTGAGCAATAACTTGGTTAGTAAATGATGCACTCATAACAAAACTTGGATGTCCAGTTGCACAACCAAGATTAACTAATCTTCCTTCAGCTAAAAGAATAATTCTTTTACTACTAGGCAACTCTATTTCATGCACTTGAGGTTTTACTTCAGTCCACTTATAATTCTTAAGAGCCTCAACTTGTATTTCATTATCAAAGTGGCCAATATTACATAGAATAGCTCTATCCTTCATATCTCTCATGTGATCTGCGGTAACAATGTCTTTATTCCCTGTTGCTGTTACAACTATATCAGCCCTACTTATAGCCTCCTCCATCAATACCACCTCATAACCTTCCATTGCGGCTTGGAGAGCACAAATAGGATCTGCCTCTGTGACCAAAACTCTAGCTCCACTTTGTCTTAAAGATGCGGCGCTTCCTTTTCCAACGTCTCCAAAACCAGCAACAATAGCAATCTTTCCAGACATCATTACATCAGTAGCTCTTCTTATCCCATCAACTAAACTTTCTCTACATCCATATAAATTATCAAATTTTGATTTTGTGACAGAATCATTCACGTTTATTGCTGGAACCAAAAGGGATTTATCTTTTTCCATTTTATTTAGTGCTTTAATTCCAGTGGTAGTTTCCTCTGAAACTCCTTTAATATCTTTCATTAAATCCTCATACTCGTTATGCATGATAGCTGTTAAATCTCCACCATCATCTAATAACATGTTGGGCTTCCAATCTGGTTTTCCTACTATAGTTTGCTTAATACACCACAAATATTCCTCCTCAGTTTCACCTTTCCAGGCATAAACAGGGATCCCAGCCTTTGCAATTGCAGCAGCTGCATGATCTTGAGTTGAAAAAATATTACAAGAAGACCATCTTACTTCAGCACCTAATGCAACTAAGGTTTCGATTAGTACAGCCGTTTGAATTGTCATATGGAGGCATCCTATAATTCTTGCACCCTTTAATGGTTTTTCTTTAGAATACTCTTCTCTTAAAGCCATTAAACCAGGCATTTCACTTTCAGCTATTGATATTTCTTTCCTACCAAATTCAGCTTGAGCAATGTCTTTTACTTTATAATCTTCCATGGCAAGCTTTATACAGCTAAGTATTTATTTATCAAGAAATGATTAAACATTGGGAAATCTTATCTCTATCATTGCTCCTTCTTTATCAATACGATTAGATGCTACAATTTCACCATCATGGAGTTCAACTAAGTTTTTTACTATATTTAAACCTAGGCCTGAGTGTTCTCCAAATTTTTCAGGTCTATTACTATAAAATCTTTTAAATATTCTTGATGTGTCTTTTTCTTTAAATCCTTGTCCCTCATCAATAATTTTTATTGATATTTGATTTTTTCCATTAAGAGAAACATCAACAAAAACATTAGCACCATCTTTACTAAATGATATTGAATTATCTAATAAATTGGCAATGATTTGTTCAATTCTGTTTTCTATACCATTTATTAAATATTTTTTTTTTCCATCATTTTTATATTCAATTTTAATTCCTTTTTTAACTTGATGAATATTATTATAATCATCAACAACAGATTGAATGATAGGTTCAATATTAATTATTTTCATTTTTTCTTTACTTAAAGCAACTTCGTCCTTTAACATTTGAGAATAATCAGTAATTAATCTTTCTATTCTTTGAACATCATGACTAAGTATATTCAATAATCTATTTCTTTGTTTGCTATCATTTGTGTCTTGTAAAATTTCCGATGCACTTTTTAAAGAAGCTAATGGATTTCTAATTTCATGAACTAAATCAGTCGAAAAGTTTTCCGCATGTGTAACTCTATTTTGAAGCTCATTTGTCATATCCTCTAAAGAATTAGATAAAAGTCCTAATTCATCATTTCTTTTTTTTAAATTTTCAATACCTGGTTTAATTTGACTTTTTTCTTTGATACGAATTGTATATCCAACGAGATTTTGTATTGGTTTAATAAAATATCTACTTAAAACAAAAGAAAAAATTAATATTACAAATCCTACTGACACAGCTGTTCTGATTACAAATGCTTTTCTCTCATCTATCGCTGTCTTTATTTCATTAGCGTTTTCTGTAATAGCTACATAACCAAGATTAATTTCATTCTTTGTAACATTCTTAATTGTTGTTACATTAAATTGATTTAAACCTTCTTGCGTAAATGTGTAAGGAGCTCCTAAATTTTCAGAACTAGAATAATTTTTCAATATATCTTTGAATGAAACAGGTTTTTTTTCATCAATTTTTATATTTTTTTCCTCAATAGTTTTTTCTATTTCGTCATTATCTAAAGTTTCAAATTCAATTTTATCAAGTCTTGTAGAGAATGATCTTGGATCAAGATCTAATGTATCAGTGTCTCCAATAAGGTTAAGTTGATCGTCAAAAAATATTACTCTATCTAAATTCTGAAAAATAAACCTTGTAGAAAATAAAAATCTTCTAATATCGTCTGACTGGAATTTAACATCTAGCCTTAAAATATTATCAATAGTGTTGTTAATAATGTTTGTGTGGTTTTGAGATTTTTTTTTTATTAAACTTGGCTGAATATTGTTTAGATATATGAATGTAAATAGTCCAATAATTGTAAAAATTACAAAATTTATAAATAAAAATTTTTTTAATATAGAAAGAGTTTTTAAGTATTTACTAAACATTAGCTAACATTCCATCTATATCCACTACCATACCTAGTTTCAATAGCTGAAAAATCAGGATCTACTTTTTTAAATTTTTTTCTAATTCTTTTTACGTGACTATCAATAGTTCTATCCTCAATATCTGTATCCTCTCGATAAGCTATATCCATAAGCTGAGCTCTTTCTTTAATTATACCAGGCCTCTTTGCTAATTCTTTAACGATTAAAAACTCAGTTGTCGTCAATTTATCAGGCAACTGTTTTCCGTTCCATTCACACTCGAGTTGTGATGGATCTAATTTTAATCTTCCATGAGATATCAGGCTTTTATTTTCTTCTAGAATATTATTTGAATCTTTTTTTCTTAACTGCACTCTAATTCTTTCAATCAAAACTTTTATAGAAAAACCTCCTGATTTTTTTACAAAATCATCTGCGCCTAGCTTTAGACCTAACAACTCATCAATTTCATCATCTTTAGATGTTAAAAAAATTACTGGTAAGGAAGTTTTTTTTCGAAGTTTTTTTAGTAATTCTTCTCCATCCATCTTGGGCATCTTTATATCTATGACTGCTAAGTCAGGTGGCATTCTGGTTAAACCGATTAATGCGCTTTCACCATCAATGTATGTTTGAACTTTAAAACCCTCTTTTTCTAATGCGATACTCAAACTTGTTAAAATGTTTCTATCGTCATCTATCAAAGCTATTGTTTGTTTTTGCATAAAGTAGTTTAAAAATACTAAATTGTCCTAATTTGGGCAATGATATAAATTTAATGTAACATACCCCAATTATCTCCAACATTAATATCAACTGTTAAAGGAGTTGAAAAAGAATGATAATCACTCTGAGCTACACTTGTCATTTCTTTCTCAATTAATTTAATCATTACTTTTTCATCTTTTTTTGGAATTTCAAAAATTAATTCATCATGAATTTGCAAGAGCATTTTTGAATTAGATTTTTTTTCCTCTGATAATTTCTTGTCCAATCTTATCATAGCTAATCTCATTACTTCAGAAGCAGAACCTTGAATGGGAGCATTAATTGCAGCACGTTCTTGAAAATTTCTGACATTGAAGTTTTTGTCATTTATTCCATTAAAATGAGATCTTCTTCCAAAAATATTGTTAACATATCCACTTTTCCTACAAAATTTAATTGTATTATCCATATAAACTTTAATTTCTGGAAACTTAGCAAAATATGAATTCAAAAATTCCTCTGCCTCATAGTTAGAAACGTTTATTTGCTTAGCTAATCCATATTGCGAAATTCCATAAATAATTCCAAAATTAATAGCCTTAGCCTTTCGTCTGTGATCTTGATTAACTTTTTTAATATCAATATTAAATATTTGGCTAGCTGTTAAAGAGTGAATATCTTCTTTATTTTTGAAAGCTTTTTTTAGCTCTTTTACATCTGCCAGGTCTGCTAAAATTCTCATCTCAATTTGATTGTAGTCCGCAGAAATTAATAGGTGCCCTTTTTTTGCAGTAAAAGCCTTTCTTATATCTTTTCCATCTTCTGATTTAATTGGTATGTTTTGTAAGTTGGGATCACTAGATGCTAGTCTTCCAGTCGTTGTAGCAGCCAGCAAAAACGAAGTATGAACCCTTTTTGTATTTGGGTTTAAATGTTCAGGTAAAGCATCTGAATAGGTATTTTTTAATTTTGAAACTTGTCTCCAGTCTAAAATTAGTTTTGGAAATTCATGACCTTTGAAGGCTAAATCCTCTAAAACACTTGCACTTGTTGCAAAACTTCCTTTTTTAGTTTTTTTTAATCCAGCTATTTTCAAGTCATTATAAATTATTTCGCCCAATTGCTTTGGGGATGCGATATTGAATTCTTTTTTAGAAATTTTAAATACTTCTTTTTCAAGTTTTTGGATTTTTTTTTCAAATTTAGATGAAAGAGATTTTAAAAACTTACTATCAATTTCAACTCCCTCTATTTCCATAAATGCAAGAATTTTAATTAGTGGTTTTTCAAAAATTTCATAAATATTTATCATTTTTTCTGATTTTAAATTTTTGATAAATTTTTTGTATAATCTAAAAGTAACATCAGCATCTTCAGCAGCGTAATCTTTTGCTTTATCTAATTCTACTTCACTAAAATTAATTTCTTTCCTGCCTGTGCCTACCGTCTCTTTAAAAGAAATAGTTTTATGCCCTAAATGAATTTCTGATAAAGTATCCATATTATGTCTATTTTTTCCTGCATCTAAGACATAAGACATCAGCATTGTATCTTCCATTGATGAAAGCGTTATTCCACACTTATAAAATACTATAAAATCAAATTTTATATTTTGACCTATTTTTTTTATACTAGGATCTTCTAATATTTTTTTTAATTTTTTAATTACTGCTTCTTTTTTAAGACACTTGGGTGACTTGTGACCAACTGGTATGTAACATGCTTTTCCAACTTTAGAACAGAGAGAAATGCCCACTAAATCAGCTTGGTGAGGATCTAATGATGTGGTTTCAGTATCTACTGCAACTTCACCAACTTCTTCTGCCTCCTCTATCCATTTATCAATTTCTTGTAAACTATTAATTAAATAATAATTTTTGTTATTTATCTTTTGTTGTTTATCTAGATTTTGAGTTTCAATCTTATTACTTTCTAGTTCAGGTTCTCCATAAGCAGAAATTGCAGAACTTAACAATCTGTTAAATTCCATTTCTCTTAAAAATTTATATAATTTATCTTTATCTATATTTTGCAATTTAAATTCACTTAACTCTCTATTAACAGGAGAGTTATGATCTAGTGTTACAAGTTTTTTACTTATTAATGCTTTATCCTTGTTCTCTATTAATGTTTCTCTTCTTTTATTTTGCTTAATCTCATTAGCAGATTTTAGTAAATTTTCTAAAGTGCCATATTTGTTAATTAGCTCTGCAGCCGTCTTAATACCTATACCTGGAACACCAGGGACATTGTCACTACTGTCTCCTGCTAAAGATTGCACATCAATAACTTTTGATGCATCTACTCCAAATTTTTTTATAACATCATCATCAGTTATAAATTTGTTTTTCATAGGGTCAAAAATTCGAACCCCTTTTTTGTAAAGCTGCATTAAATCTTTATCTGATGAAACAATTGTAACCTTTGCACCTTTTTTAAGAATTTGATCAACATATGTGGCTATTAAATCATCTGCTTCATAATTAGGAAGATCTACAGATGGCAAATTAAATGCTAGTACTGACTTTCTTATATACTCAAATTGAGGAGCCAAATCATCGGGCGCCTCTGACCTGTTAGCTTTGTAGTCACTATAAATTTCATTTCTAAAAGTTTTTCTTGCTGAGTCAAATATTACTGCAAAATGTGTTGGTTTTTGTAAGTTTTGATCAGATTTTGAGTCCTCTAATAATTTAAATAACATACTGCAAAAACCACTTACAGCACCTGTTGGAAGTCCATCGCTTTTTCTACTCAATGGAGGCAAAGCATAATAAGCTCTAAAGATATAACCAGAGCCATCAATCAAATAAAAATGATCTGTTTTTTGAATTTTATTCATTAAGTATTATTAAATATTACAATGCTAACATAATCTGTATATAAAAAAATTTACTTTCAATTATTATAACAATTAGAAGTAGATTATTTTTTATATTTTGAGTATTATTTAACAATGGAATTAACAAAAAATCTCACGCAAGCTAAACTATTTAAATCTCTGGTTGTTATTGTTCTTGGTTCAATAGCACTAACAATATCAGCAAAGATCAAAATTCCTTTCTATCCGGTTCCAATGACTATGCAAACATTTGTTGTATTGTTTTTAGGAATAAGTTTAGGTCATAAAATTGCACTTGCTACAATTGGGTTGTATTTAATTGAGGGAATTGCAGGACTTCCTGTATTTTCAAATTCTCCTGAAAAAGGTGTTGGATTAGTTTATTTTACAGGACCAACTATGGGTTACTTAATTGGTTTTTTAACAGCTTGTTACTTAGCTTCTAAAATAAAGATTGATGATAATTTTTTTGTGGTTTTATTTAAACTAATTATCGCAACTTCAACAATCTATATTTTGGGTCTAATATGGCTTGGCACATTGATTGGATGGGATAAGCCAATCTTCGCTTTAGGTGCAAAACCATTTCTATTAGCTGAGATTTTTAAAATTTTGATTTTAGCTCTTTTGACCAAGCAAATAATTAAAATTAAAAAATTTATCTAGGCGATCTTTTAGAAAGAATTCTTTGAAGAGTTCTTCTGTGCATTTTAAGTCGTCTAGCTGTTTCTGAAACATTTCTGTTACACAGCTCAAAAACTCTGTGTATATGTTCCCACTTAACTCTGTCAGCCGACATTGGGTTTTCTGGTGGGGCTGCTTTTTTTGATGGATCTGCCAATAATGCTTTCTCAACATCTTCTGCATCTGCAGGTTTAGCTAGGTAATCTATAGCACCTTGTTTAATTGCAGCTACTGCAGTTGGAATATTACCATAACCAGTTAACATGATAATCCTACTAGCACTATTTGAAGACTGAATTTCTTTTACAACCTCAAGTCCATTACCGTCTCCAAGCCTTAAATCTACAACAGCAAAACCAGGTTTTTTAGTTTTTACAGATTCAACTCCCTTTTGTACACTCTCAGCTTGAAAAACCTCAAATCCTTTTTTTTCCATCGCTCTTGCTAAACGCTCACGGAAAGGATTATCATCATCCACGATTAATAATGATTTATTTTCAAAATCACTAAGATTCTGTAGTTTTGCCTCTTCTTTCATGATCCTTATATGGGGTCTCTGCCGGATATTACAATATATGAATTTTACGCATTTCTGGCTTGAATTATTTGCTTTACTTTAGTGCTGTTTACTTTATATGCCAAAAAATATTAAAGTTTTTTTTATAAAGACTTTTTTTTATTAAATTTTTTTTGGAGGCATTTAAAATGCAAAAATTTAAATCAGTTGAAGAATTAGTTAGTCATCTAAAACCTGAAAAACCAGTTTACTGTATTAGAAAGAATTCCATAAAATCTGCTGTTAAATTTTTCCTAAAAAAATTTCCAGGAAAAATTTTATATGCAGTTAAAACTAATCCGCACCCTGAGGTAATCAAAAAAATCATAGAAAGTGGAGTTGAGCAATTTGATGTTGCTTCAATTGAGGAAATTAAAAATATTAGAACTTTTAGTAATACAGCTAAATGCTCTTATATGCATACTGTAAAGAGTAGAGAAAGTATAAAAGAAGCGTATTTTAATTATGGTGTAAAAACTTTTTCTTTAGATACTAAAAATGAACTAGTTAAAATAATTGAAAGTACAAATAACGCTAAAGATTTAGAATTATTTGTAAGAGTTGCTGTTTCAAATGAACATGCAGAAATTGATTTATCAAAAAAATTTGGTGCATTAACTTCTGAAGCAACAGGTTTATTGAGACTTATAAAACAACATGCTAAAAAGATTGGTTTAAGTTTTCATGTTGGCTCACAATGTATGCATCCAATTTCTTATTCAAAAGGTATTAGTGAAATTGGAAATATTATTAAAAAGACAAAAATTATTCCAGATTATATTAATGTGGGTGGTGGTTTCCCTACAATCTATCCTGACTTAATCCCACAATCTTTAGATAATTATTTTAATGAAATAAATAAGAGCTTAGAAAATTTAAAGCTTCAAAAACTTCCAGAAATTATTTGTGAACCTGGTAGAGCTTTAGTTGCTGAAAGTGGTTCAACAGTTGTAAGAGTTAATTTAAGAAAAAAACAAAAGCTTTATATTAATGATGGTACCTATGGTACTCTTTTTGATGCTGGTACACCAAACATTGTATTCCCATCTAAAATGATTAAAGAAAATTCTAATAAAATAATTTCAAAAAAATTGACTGCTTTTGATTTCTTTGGACCTACATGTGATAGCATGGATTATATGAAAGGTCCTTTTTTGCTTCCAAATAATATTAAAGAAAATGATTATATTGAACTTGGCCAACTTGGGGCATACGGATTAACATTTAGAACTCAGTTTAATGGTTACTACTCAAATGAAATTTATGAAGTTGAAGATAACCCAATAATGACAATGTATGATAAAGACATTAACAAAGCTAACATGGTAGCTTAATGTCGAGTCAAAAAAATCCAGGTCATAACAGTAAAAGAGATTTCTTAAAAAATCCTGTTGAGCACATCGATATAACTTCTTTCGACTCTAGAAAAATTATATCCTCAATGGAAAAAATGTCATTTGTTTCTAGAGAAACAGCAAATGCTGCTAATATTTATAATGAGATGCTTAAAGATAAAGATTGCACAATTTTCCTAACCTTAGCAGGCTCTACTTCGGCAGCTGGATGTATGAATATTTATAAAGATTTAGTTAAATATAATATGGTTGATGCAATTGTTGCAACAGGTGCTTCTATAGTGGATATGGATTTTTTTGAAGCTCTTGGATTTAAACATTATCAAGGTTCACAATTTCAAGATGACACTGAGCTAAGGGACAAATATATAGATAGAATTTACGATACCTACATAGATGAAGAAGAGCTTCAAATGTGTGATAAAATTATATGTCAAATCGCTAATAACCTAGAGGCGAGAAGCTATACTTCAAGAGAGTTCATTTATGAAATGGGAAAATATTTGAAAAATAACTCAAAGAAAAAAGACTCTTTAATTGAAAGCGCTTTTGACAACAATGTTCCTATTTTCTGCCCTGCTTTTACCGACTCGAGCGCAGGATTTGGGTTGGTTATGCATCAAGAACAAAATCCAAAAAAACATATGACCATAGACTCAATTAGAGAATTTAGAGAACTAACAGAAATTAAAATCAAATCTAAAGGTTCTGGATTATTTATGATTGGTGGCGGTGTGCCTAAAAACTTTATTCAAGATACTGTTATTTGTGCTGAACTATTAGGAAAAGCTGTAGACATGCATAAATATGCTGTTCAAATTACTGTTGCTGATAGTAGAGACGGTGCATGTAGCAGCTCCACATTAAAAGAAGCAAGCTCATGGGGCAAAGTAGATATTACGAAAGAACAGATGGTGTTTGCAGAAGCAACTAGTGTTTTGCCATTAATTGCTAGTGATGCTTATCATAAAGGTGAGTGGAAAAATAGAACAAGAAAAAACTTTACAAAAATTTTTAAATAAAATTGAAATATCTCTTAAATAAAAACGGATTTTTAGGAATTGATAATAAGTTTAGCTTTAAAGAAAAAGCTGTAATTGTTCCATTTGGATTAGAAAAAACTGTCAGTTATGGAGGAGGAACAAGAAATGGACCTAAAGAAATTATAAAAGCATCTCATCAAGTTGAGCTATATGATGAAGAACTTAACTGCGAACCTTATAAAAAAATAGGTATTAAAACTTTAAAACCATTTAAAATAGACAAAAATATTAAAAAAGCCCTGAATAAAATCTCAAAAATTAATGAGGAGATTTTAGATAAAAAACTTTTCCCAATGACTTTGGGTGGAGAACATTCAATAACACCTGGATGTATTGTTCCTTTTACTAAAAAATATAAAAATATTTGCCTCTTGCATTTTGATGCCCATGCAGATTTACGACAAAGCTATAATGGAGAAGAATTTTCACATGCCTCAGCAATTAGAAGATGTCTGGATTATAAAAATGTTTCTTTAATTTCATTTGGGATAAGAAATATCTCAGAAAGTGAAATTCCATTTTTAAAAAAAAATTCTTCAAGAATAAATATATTTTGGGCAAAAGACAAAAAAAAATGGAATTTGTCTAAATTCAAAAAACTAATTAAAAATAAAACTGTTTATATTACATTTGATGTAGACGGACTAGATTCAAGTATCATGCCTGCAACTGGTACACCTGAACCAGGAGGGCTTTTGTGGGATGAAACATTGGATATAATAAGAATTGCAGCAAAAAACTCAAAAATTGTTGGTGCAGATATTAATGAGCTGTCTCCAATTAAAGGATTTAATTCTTATAATTTTCTTGTTGCAAAATTAGCTTATAAAATTTTGTCTTATAAATTTTTATATTAAATTTTAATTGGTTTAATAATTTTCAATAACATTCTGAATGGTATCAACATTATTATTGCAACTAAAATTTTTACCGCTAAATCTCCAAGAGATAAAGTAACCCAAGGTACCCCTGTTGCATAAAATGATATTGAGAAAAATAAAAATGTGTCGACTGTTGATCCAATCAAAGATGAAGTAAGTGGTGCAACAAACCACTGTTTTTTTCTTAATCGATCAAAAATTTGAATGTCCAACAATTGAGCAGTAATAAAAGCAACTCCTGATCCAATTGCAATTCTAACCGAGATTAAATCCGCAAAATCAGTTGAGAATAACAATGTAAATATAATTCCTATTAAAAAGCCCAAATATACAATTTGCCTTGCTAATAATTTTCCATACGACCTGTTTGCTAAATCTGTTATTAAAAAAGCTATTGGATAACTAAAAGCTCCATAAGTTAAAATCTCATTTAATCCAAAATAGTTGATTGGGAACTGAACTAAATAATTAGAAGATAGTACAACAATCCCCATCATTATTGACAGGGTGATAAATAATTTATTCATTAAGCTGATTTAGCTACAGGTTTCTTTTTAAAAGGGGATTTGATTAAAACTACTTTTTTTAACTTTTTTAATCTAGGAGATAAGTTTTTGTTTTTTACAGTTTTTAAAAATTCATCAAAACTACCTTTTTTGTCAACTGACCTTACACCTGAGTTACTTACAGTAAGTTTTAAACTTCTTCCAGTAAGCTCACTTGTAAATTTTACTTTTTTTAGGTTAGGTAAAAATCTTCTTTTAGTCTTGTTGTTAGCATGACTAACATTATGACCTTTCATTGGAATTTTACCAGTAAGTTCGCATTTTTTTGACATAATAACAGTGCCTATATAAGGGGAGATGTTGAAGGCGTCAAGTTTAATACATTTAAGAAACAGTTTTATTTCCAACAATTTCTGTGAAATTTTTGACACCATCTCTTATTAGTAATTCTTTTAGGTCTTTTTTAATCATGCCAGCAATATTGGGTCCTTGAAATACCATGCCGGTATACAACTGAATATAATCTGCTCCTAATAAAAACTTATCATAAGCTGCTTTACCTGAGTCAACACCACCCACTCCAATTATTTTAATTTTACCTTTAATTAAATTATAGAACTTACTTATTAAAAAATTTGATTTTTTTTCAATAGGTTTTCCAGATAAACCACCTTTTTGATGTCTCTGTATATTTTGAAGTGTTTCCCGAGAAACTTCAGAAGTATTTGAAATTATTATTGCGCTTATTTCATTTTCTAAAAGTATTTCTGAAATTAATTCAATTTGATTTTCACTTATGTCTGGTGAAATCTTTACAGCTAAAGGAATTTCAGATTTCAATTGTTTTTTTTTCTCTGAGACAGATTTTAATAACTCTTTCAATTTATTCTCTTCATGAAAATTTCTAAGATTTTCAGTATTCGGTGAAGAAATATTAATTGTAATATAATCTGCAACTTCAGAAAATTTTTCTAATCCAATTAGATAATCATTCAATCTATCATTAGAATCTTTGTTTGGACCTACGTTTACACCTAGTACACCTAGTTTTTTATTAGATTTTATTCTGTTTAATATTGTATCTGATCCATGGTTGTTAAAACCTAACCTATTAATTAATGCTTTATCTTCTACCAATCTAAACACTCTTGGTTTTTCATTCCCATATTGTTTTAATGGTGTAACCGTACCTACTTCGACAAATCCAAAACCCAACTTAAATAATGGGTTGTATACCTCGGCATTCTTATCAAAACCTGCTGCAATACCTATGGGATTATCAAGATTTTGATTAAATAGTTTTGTTTTTAAAATAGGATCATTTTTGTTTTCATCAAATATATTTGAAACTAAATTAAGTTTGAGTGATTGAATTGCTAAAAAATGTGCTCTTTCAGGATCTATTTTAAATATTAATGATCTTAAATTTGAATACATTATTTCAATTTACTAATTATCAACTCTTTTGTTTCGTTAACACCGAAAAAACTTATAAAAAAACCCATTCTAGGTCCATTTTCATCTCCAAATACCACTTCATAAATTAATTTAAACCAATCTCTTAAGTTTTCTGCATACCCATTATCTTTACCTGTTGAATATATTAATGTTTGTATATCCTCAGGAGACATATGATCATTACATTTTTCTAAAGTTTTAACTAAAGCTTGTAGAGCTAATTTTTCATTTTCAGATGGAATTTTATATTTTTTTTGAGCCTTAATAACATCATTAAAATACTTGATTGCATAACCAACTAGTCCATTAAAAATTGGAAAGTTTTTTTCATGAATGTTAGATTTATATTTTTTAACAAACTTCCATAATAAATCTTTGTTATCAGCATTGCTTGTCTCAACTAAATTCAACAACATAGAAAAAGACATAATCATTTCTTCTTTTGGAATATTACCATTATGAACATGCCAAACGGGATTCATTACCAATTGTTGTTCTGTTTGTTTTTTTGATTTTTCAATATTATCAAGGTACTCATCTACAGCTTTTGGTACTATTTCATCATAAAGTTTTTTTGCTCTTTTTGGATTTTGATACATGTATAAAGATAAGCTTTCAGGTGAGGCATATTTTAACCACTGGTCGATGGTAATACCATTTCCTTTAGATTTTGAAATTTTTTCACCTTTTTCATCAAGAAATAATTCGTAAGCGAATCCATATGGATGTTTTTTACCGATTAAATTTATAATTTTAGTTGATAAAATTGCACTCTCAATAAGGTCTTTTCCATACATTTCAAAATCTATATCTAGAGCGTACCATCTCATTGCCCAATCAACTTTCCATTGTAATTTACAATTTCCATCCAAAATACTAGATTCTAATTTTTTACCCTTATTATCAAAAATTATTTTAGAATTTTTTTTATCAATTTCTATAACTGGAATTTCGAGAACATGACCTGTATCTGGACAAATAGGTAAAAAAGGACAGTAAGTTTGTTGACGTTCTTTACCTAAAGTTGGAAGTATAATATTCATTATACCATCATAATTTTCTAAAATAATTTTTAAAGTTGGGTTGAAAAAACCACCTTTGTATAAAGATGTTGAACTTTTAAAACTGTACTTAAAATTAAAACTATTTAAAAAATCTTTTAACATTTCATTATTATGTTCTCCAAAACTTGCAAATTTTTCAAATGGATCTGGAACTTGTGTTAGTGGTTTATGTAGATTTTTATTTAGCAATTCCTGATTAGGAACATTATCAGGAACTTTTCTTAAACCATCCATATCATCAGAGAAAGTAATTATTTCTGCTGGTAAATCTGTAAGTTGCTTTAAAGCATTAACCATCATTGAGGTCCTTGCAACTTCTCCAAATGTTCCAATATGAGGAAGGCCACTTGGGCCATATCCTGTTTGAAGAGTAATTTTACCTTTTTTATCAATAAATGATTTTCTCTCACGAAGCATTTTTTTTGCTTCAACGAAAGGCCAAGCACTTGTTTTGTCTAAAATTTCTTTTTTAATCACGAATATATCTTTTATAAAAATCTTAAATTGGCGATTTTATTAATTCTTATAGAGTTGAAATTTATTTACCATAAAATAATGTTCTTTCAAAATGTCTAATTATAAAACTGTTTTTTTTACACTTGGAATTTTGCAAATAATTTTAGGGGTCTCAATGTTCATCCCAATAATTGCTCAATTTATTTATTCTGAATTAGATTCATCATTTTTTGGTGCATCTATAATGACTATAATTTTTGGATCATTATTTTTTCTTTCAAATCTAGACCACGACAAAAAGTTAAATTTACAACAAGCATTTTTATTAACTGCTTTGTCTTGGTTAAGTATTGCTATCTTTGGATCTTTACCATTTATATTTTCGACTATGGAACTTTCAATTACTGATGCTTTTTTTGAGAGTATGTCTGGTATTACAACTACTGGATCTACTATTATTTCTAACTTGGAGAATACACCAAAAGGTATTCTGTTATGGAGAGCGATACTACAATGGTTAGGTGGTATTGGTATTATTGTAATGGCAATTACACTAATGCCCATAATGAATGTTGGTGGTATGCAATTATTCAAAATTTCTAGCAACGATTCATCTGAAAAAATTCTTCCTAAATCAAAACAAATAGCCTTGAGGCTTATATATATTTATTCAGGTCTAACTGCACTCTGTGCATTTTCATATTGGATATTTGGAATGGGAAAATTTGATAGTTTAACTCATTCTATGACTACTATAGCAACAGGTGGATTTTCTAATTATAATCAATCTATAGGATATTTTAACAGTGTTCCCATAGAAATATCATCGATGATTTTTATAATTTTAGGAAGTATTCCATTTATTGCATACATTAAATTTATCAACGGTAATAAAAGAATATTTTTAAAAGATATTCAAATTAGAACATTTATTAAAATAATAATTATAAGCATTATTATATTATCAATTTATTTATTATTTAATAATAACGGAAATTTTAGTTTAAGATCTATTTTTTTTAATACAATTTCAATATTGACTGGAACAGGTTATGTAAATGCTGAATTCGATGGTTGGGGGAGTTTTCCTATAACAATATTTCTTGCATTAATGTTTATTGGGGGCTGTGCTGGATCAACTACTTGTGGAGTCAAAATTTTTAGAATTCAAATTCTATATTTATTTATATTAAATCAATTAAAAAAAATTATATATCCCAAGGGAATATTTGTAATTAAATACGATCAAGGATCTGTTGATGATAAATTTATTGCATCAATAATTTCATTTATTTATTTTTACTTTGTTATTTTTTTTATTTTGGCTGCATTATTATCATTAACTGGTCTTGATTTTATAACTGCTATCTCTGGAGCAGCAACATCAATATCAAATGTTGGTCCTGGTTTAGGTCCTATAATAGGACCTAATGGAGATTTTTCATCTTTGCCCGACATTTCCAAATGGATCTTAACTGTAGGTATGATTTTAGGTAGACTTGAGTTGTTTGCAATATTAGTATTGTTCTTACCATCTTTTTGGAGAAATTAATTATGTATGAAACAAAGAAACAATCATGGCTTGATTCTCTTGCAGTTTATAAAGATATTCGAATGGTAAGAATTCTTTTATTGGGTGCAATAAGCGGATTTCCATGGGTATTAATTGCAAGTAGCTTAAGTCTTTGGCTTAAAGAAGAAGGTCTTAGTAGATCAACAATTGGATGGGCAGGTTTAATTTTTGGAGTATACGCTTTCAATTATTTGTGGGCTCCTATAATAGATAGAATTCAAATTCCAATACTAACAAAAAAATTAGGTCATAGAAGAGGATGGATAGTTTTGATGCAATTAATTATTTTGTTAAGTCTTGTTGTTTGGAGTGTGATTAATCCAACTGAAAATTTAGCTTTATTAATTACTGTAGGTTTGATTATTGCTATTGCGTCAGCAACCCAAGATATAACTGTGGATGCATTAAGAATTGAACAGATAAATGAAAATGAAGGAAAATCAATGGCTGCAGGCGCAGCTATGGCTGTTGTTGGTTGGTGGACAGGTTATAAATTAGGTGGAGTTGTTGCTTTATTTACGGCAGAATTTTTTGAAAACCTAGGGGTAGCTGACTACTGGCAAGCAACTTTTTTAATTTTAGGTATTTTAATAATTTTAATGAATATTGGATTAATGTTTGTTCATGAACCTTTGGAGACAAGCAGACAAACAAAACAGAAAGAAACAGACAAATTAATTGAAGGAAAACTTGGATCTAGCAATATTATTACAAACTTTATAGCTTATATTACAGGAACTATAGGCGGACCTATTATTAGTTTTTTTAGAAAAAATGGTTTTGCCATTGCAGCTGGAATTTTAGGATTTGTTTTCTTATTTAAGATTGGTGAGGCATTTATGGGAAGAATGTCTATTGTTTTTTATAAAGAAATTGGTTTCTCAAAAGGTCAAATTGCAATTTATTCAAAAGGTCTTGGCTGGATAACAACAGTTGTATTTACTTTGTTGGGTGGAGTAATGGCCATGAGAGCTGGAACAATTAAAACTATGTTCTTTGCTGGTGGGTTAATGGCTGTAACCAATCTTTTATTTGCAGTTTTAGCATGGACTGGAAAATCAGAAATTTTATTTGCAATTGCGGTTATAGCTGATGATATTACAGCAGCTTTTGCAACTGTAGCATTTGTTGCATTTATATC
The DNA here is from genome assembly GCA_902571955.1 of uncultured Pelagibacteraceae bacterium. GTDB lineage: Bacteria > Pseudomonadota > Alphaproteobacteria > Pelagibacterales > Pelagibacteraceae > Pelagibacter. Next base: position 50,491 of record CACGDZ010000005.1, read on the forward strand.
ATTACTAGTTGATAGAACTTATACAGCCACACAATATGCATTGCTTGCTTCAATTGGTACTGCTGGTCGTACTACTTTAGCTTCATCCTCAGGAGCTCTAGTTGACTGGTTAAACGGAGATTGGGGAACATTTTTTGTTTTAACGACTATAATGGTGATACCATCATTAATTTGTTTGTGGTTAATTAAAAACAAAATTAAAATTGGTGCAAAATAATTTTTATTTCATAGGTAATTTTTCGAATATTTACAAAAATCCTTCGAAAAGATCTGAGGTAACTTCACAAATTATACATGGTGAAAAATTCAAAATATTAGCAAAAAATAAAAATTGGATAAAAATTAAAACTTTATTTGATAATTATAAGGGTTTTATAAAAAATTCAAAATATATAGAAAAATTTAGCCCCACTTATAAAGTCAGCTCACTAAAAGCAAAAATTTATAAAAAACCTGGAATTGGAACTAGCAGTTGGCTTCCACTTGCATCCAAATTATCTGTATTTGAACAAAATAAGAATTACGTAAAAATTGAAAAAAATAAATGGATTAAAAAAGCAGATATTAAAAAAATAAACCATAAAGAAAATAATTTTACAAAAATATTTAAAAAATTTCTCGATGTAAAATATGTTTGGGGTGGAAAAACATTTAAAGGTATTGATTGTTCAGCCTTATTGCAAATATTTTATTGTTATAATAATTTGTTTTATCCAAGAGATACAAAAGATCAGATCAAATATACAAAAAAGAATTTAAAGAAAAAACTATTTAAAAAAGGAGATATTATTTTTTGGAAAGGTCATGTTGCTATGTGTTTAAATTCTAAACAACTAATTCATGCTTATGGTCCAGAAAGAAAAGTAATTATTATGCCAATTATAGAAACAATTAATAGAATTCAAAAAACTGCCAAGTTAAAGGTAAAAAAAATATCTAAAATAAAATATTAATTTCTTCCAAAATCAGGCTTATCAATATCTTGTTTCAATTTAATGATTTTTGACCTTACTTTTTTGGTCTGAATAAGTTTCTTTACAATAGACTTATTATTTTTTGAATTAATATCTTTTTTAAATAGATTTAAATTTTTAATAAATAAATCAATCGCTTTTGAAATATTATTTTTATTGTTAAAAAAAATATCTCTCCACATGATTTCATTTGATGCTGCAATCCTAGAAAAATCTCTTAATCCACCAGCACTGTATTTGATAAGCTCATAATTTTGTTTTTTCTCAAAATCTTGAGCAGATTTAACCAGATTATATGCAATTAAGTGTGGTAAATGACTGGTAATAGAAAAAATTTTGTCATGTTTTTCAGCGGTCATAACAACTACTTTTGCTCCAATTTTTCTCCAAAACTTAGTTAGAAAATTCATATTATTTTTTTTAATATTTTTTTCTTTAATTATTATGCACCATCTATCAATAAACATATTTTCTTTACCATGCTCTGGTCCACTGACCTCTGATCCAGCTATCGGGTGACTTTGAATCCAATGAATACCTTTCTTTAAAAATTTATTTATAATTTTAGAAGTTTCAATTTTTGAAGAACCAATATCTGTAATCAATGTTTTTGATGGTATAAATTTATTTATTTTTAAAATAATATTTTTATATTCACTCATTGGTGTACATAAGATAATTAAATCGGAATTACTTACACCCTCTTTTAATGATTTAACAATTGTTCCAGGTAATTTTAATCTTTTTATCTTAGCAATATTAGATTTTGATTTTTCATAAATAAAAATTTTTTTTGCTATTTTTTTTTTACTAATACGCTTTAATAAAGATGAACCTAATAATCCACAGCCAATAATTAAAATATTTTTCATTTTTTTAATACTTGCTTAATAACACTCATAAACTTTAAGTTTTCCTTTTTAGATCCAATAGTTAATCTTAATTTATTCTTTATATGATAACCATCTTCTGTCGATCTTAAAATAATCCCCTTATTTTTAAGTTTTTGATAGAAAAATTTTGCTGAATACCTACATTTTTCAAAACTAAGTAACAAAAAATTTGCTGAAACTGAATTTGAAAAAATATTATATGTCTCAAGAAATTTCTTAATTTTTCTAGAATATAATAAATTATGTCTAATAGATTTATTTATGAAAGCTTTATCCTTAAGTGACTCAATGGCAGCTAATTGAGCAATACCATTTACATTAAATGGAGGTTTTATAACATTTAGTGCATCCACTATTTTTTTTGATCCATATCCCCAACCTATTCTTAGAGAAGCTAATCCAAACATTTTAGAAAAAGTTCTAAGGATAAAAACATTATCTTTATGCTTAAACAAATTTAAACCTGAAGAATAATCCTCATTTTTCATATATTCTGCATAAGCATCATCAATAACTAATAAAATTTTTTTATTTAATCTTTTTCTTAATTCTAAAACTTCTCTTTTAGTTAAGTAAGTTCCTGTAGGATTATTTGGGTTAGCTATAAAAACAATTTTAGTTTTTTTTGTTATTTTTTTTAAAATTTCATTTACTGAAACTTTAAAATTAATTTCTTTTGCAAATGCAACTTTTGCACCAACAATTTTTGAATAAATTCTGTACATTAAAAAACTATACTCTGGTACTACAACCTCATCTTTTGGGTTTAAAAACAGCTGACAGAGCATTTGAATAACTTCATCTGAACCTGCTCCACAAATAATTTTCTCAGAATTACATTTATAAGCTTTAGATATTGCTTTTCTTAAATTTTTAGATTTTCCATCTGGATATTTATCTAAATTTAGATTTTTATTTGATATTATTTTTTTTGCTTTAGGGCTCATACCTAAAGCAGACTCATTTGCAGAAAGCTTAATTACGTTCTTATGTTTCTTTACTTTTGACTTACCAGGCTTATAAGCCTCAATGTTAAATTTTTTGAAATTTGGAGTTATCATTTTTTTTTAATTTATGTGCCCTTTATAGATAAAATTACAAAATTTTATAGAGAATAAGAGGATTTTTTAAAAAATTGACATAATAAATAAGTTCTAGTAAAAAAATTATGCGCTGATTTAACTGAATTGCGAGCGCTTAAAAAAAACCGCTAAAATAGTTTTTTTTCTCACAATTCGAAACAGTTTAAAATTATGAATACCGAGAAAAACATAAAAACTCTAATTGTTAATAAACCACTAAAATTAGACTGTGGAAAGACCATAAAAGATTTTCCGGTAGCCTATGAAACTTACGGTTCACTTAATTCAGAAAAAGATAATGCAATATTAGTTTTTCATGCTCTAACAGGAGATCAATTTGTAACTGGAATAAACCCTGTAACTAAAAAAGAGGGTTGGTGGAGTTATGCAGTAGGTCCTGGTAAGGCAATCGATACAAATAAATATTTTGTTATTTGCTCTAACGTAATTGGTGGATGTATGGGATCATACGGACCAAGTCATAAAGATCCTGATCAAAAAATTTTTGGAACAAATTTTCCAGTTATTACAATTAATGACATGGTGAATGCTCAATATAATTTACTTGATCATTTTGGTATTGATAAACTATTTTCTATAACTGGTGGTTCAATGGGAGGTATGCAGGTCCTTCAGTTTATTAGTAACTTCCCTAATAAATCTAAAACAGTGATTCCAATAGCAACCACATCTAGTCATTCAGCACAAAATATTGCTTTTAACGAGTTAGGTAGACAGGCTATTACAGCTGATAGTAACTGGAAAGACGGGAATTATACATCAAAAGAAACTAATCCTGGTAAAGGATTGGCAGTAGCTAGAATGGCAGCTCATATAACTTATTTATCTAAAAAAGGTTTGCAGGAAAAATTTGGAAGAAAGTTACAAGAAAGAGAAGATTTTAAATTTGGATTTGATGCTGATTTTCAAATAGAAAGTTATTTGAGATATCAAGGCTCAGTATTCGTAGATAGATTTGATGCAAATAGTTATCTTTATATCACTAGAGCTATGGATTATTTTGATTTAGCTAAGCAATTCAATGGTAATCTTTCAGAAGCATTTAAAAATACAAACGCGAAATTTTTTATAATTTCATTTACTTCAGATTGGCTTTATCCAACCCAAGAAAACAAAGATATTGTGATTGCTTTAAACTCAATAGGAGCTGATGTAGGATTTGTAGAAATTGAGTCAGATAAAGGTCACGACTCCTTTTTACTAGACGTTCCTGATTTCTTGAGTGCACTTAAAAACTTTTTAGATAAATCTTTCGAAGAAAATTAATTATGAAAAATGAATTTCAGGTAATAGCAGATTTAATTGAAAAAGATAAGAAAGTCTTAGATGTAGGTTGTGCTGATGGAACTTTGATGAAATTTTTAAAGGATAATAAAAACATAAATATAAGAGGGTTAGAGATTTCAAAAGAAAAAGTGCAAGAATGCATTGCAAAAGGCTTAACTGTAATTGAAGGAAATGCTGAAAAAGATTTAAAACAATTTCCAGACAAATCATTTGATTATGTTGTCTTAAGTCAAACCCTACAAGCTTTTCTTAATCCTGAATTAGTTTTAGATGAACTTTTAAGAGTTGGAAAAAAAGCAATAGTTACAATTCCTAATTTTGGATACTGGAAAGTAAGATTTCATTTGTTATTTAAAGGCACAATGCCAGTTACAAAAACATTACCAGATGAATGGTATAACACACCAAATTTACATATGTGTACAATCAAAGATTTTTTTCGCTTTGTAAAATCAAAAGATATTAAAATTTTTAAATCACTCGCTTTAAATAATCTTAATTCATCAATAATAAATGATAGTAATTTAGGGGTTAAAAATTTGTTTGCAGATCTAGGTATATTTTTGATAGAAAAATAAAATGCGTATTAAAATTATACCCTGCCTTCAAGACAACTATAGCTATTTAATAATAGACGAAAGTAACAATTTTGCGTGTGTTGTAGATCCCAGTGAGTCTGAACCAATAATAAATTTCCTAAAAAATAAAAATATAAAATTAAAATATATTCTTAATACTCATCATCATTATGATCATATCGGAGGAAATAAAGAATTAAAAAAAAAATATGGCTCAGTTGTTGTAGGTTTTAAAGGAGACTCAAAAAGAATACCTGGAATAGACATATTATTAGAAGACAATCAAATATGGAAAGCTGAAAACTTTGAAGCTAAAATTATGCATATTCCTGGACACACATCAGGCCATATTTGTTTTAATTTTTTTAAAGAAAAATTAGTTTTTACTGGAGATACACTTTTCTCACTTGGATGTGGAAGAATATTTGAAGGCTCTTATGAAGAAATGTTTGAGTCTTTGAACAAAATTAAATTATTACCAAAGGAGACAAAAATTTATTGTGGTCATGAATACACTCTTAATAACGCAAAATTTTGTAAAAAATATGATTCTGAAAACATAGATTTACAAAAAAAAATAGAAAAAATAGAAAAATTAAGAGAAAATGGAATTCCTACCATACCCTCAACTTTAAAAGAGGAATTGGATTGTAATATATTTTTAAGAGCAAAAGATCTAAAAACCTTTTCAAAATTAAGAGATTTTAAGGATAATTTCTAATTAATTCGGCTTGACTAAAGGCTGACTACAACTATATTGCGGTAACTTTAAATTAAATCATACTATGTCATACGCAGTAATAAAAACAGGTGGAAAACAGTATAAAGTAAAATCTGGCGAAATTTTAAAGATTGAAAAACTACCAGCTTCTAAAGCTGAGACTAAGATAGAGTTTAATGAAATTTTGGCATACGGTGATGACAAATCAATTGAAATAGGAACTCCAAATGTTGAGGGTGCAAAAGTTGAGGCTAATTTAATTAAAAATAGTAAAAATAGAACTATTTTAATTTTTAAAAAAAGAAGAAGACAAAATTCAAGAAGAAAAAATGGGCATAGACAAGAATATTCTATGATAAGAATTAACAAAATTTTTTCAAAAGATGGTAAGGTGTTATCAGAAGCTGAAAAAATTTCTAAAACTTCAAAAAAAGAAGAAGTTAAGGAAGTAGTAAGTAAATAATTATTAGGTAAATTATGGCAACAAAAAAAGCAGGTGGATCATCACGAAACGGACGAGATAGTGCCGGTAGAAGACTTGGTGTAAAAAAATATGGTGGTGAAACAGTAATTCCTGGAAACATAATTGTTAGACAAAGAGGAACTAAGATTTTTCCAGGTGAAAATGTTGGTATGGGTAAAGATCATTCGATATTTTCAGTTGTTAAAGGAAAAGTTGTATTCAAAAAATCTAAATCAGATAGAACTTTCGTTTCTGTAAAGCCCAATTAATAGTACAACCAATTAAAATAGATGTTGTATTATGAAATTTCTCGATCAAGTTAAAATTTATATTAAAGCTGGAAACGGTGGAGACGGATCACCTAGTTTTAGAAGAGAGAAATATGTTGAGTTTGGTGGACCAGATGGTGGGGATGGTGGAAAAGGTGGATCAATTATTTTGAAGTCAGAGGAAAATTTAAATACCCTTATTGATTATCGATATCAACAACACCACAAAGCCGAACGTGGAGAAAATGGTTCTGGTCAAAACCGAACAGGAAAAGGTGGTGAAGATTTAATTTTAAAAGTTCCTCTAGGTACACAGGTATTTGAAGAAGATAACAAGACTCTTCTTTTTGATTTTAATAAAAAAGGTGAAGAATATGTTGCAGCTGCTGGTGGAAAAGGAGGTTTGGGAAACACAAGATTTAAAAGTTCTACAAATAGAGCTCCAAGAAAATTTACTAAAGGCACTATAGGAGAAGAATTTACAATATGGCTTCAATTAAAAACAATTGCTGATATCGGTATTATTGGATTGCCAAATGCGGGAAAATCAAGTTTGTTAGCAGCATTAACAAACGCAAGTCCGAAAATTGCAAATTACAAATTTACAACTATTAATCCAAACCTTGGTGTGGCTACTTACGATGATAAAGAAATTACCATTGCAGATATTCCAGGATTAGTTGAAGGTGCTCACGAAGGTATAGGGTTAGGGATACAATTTTTAAAACATATAGAGAGATGTAAGTCTTTACTGCACTTAATTGATGTCACTAACTTAGATCTGAATGAGTCTTATAATCAGGTGAAAAATGAATTAAAAAGCTACAGTGCAAAGTTATTAGAAAAAAAAGAACTAATTGTGCTTAATAAAATCGATTTGATTGATGAAGAAACAGTAAATGAAGTTATAGATCATTTTTCAAAGGGTAAAAATTGTGAGATTATGACAATGACAACTCTGAAAAAAGAGTCTGTATCAAAAATTAAAGCAAAGCTTTTGTCTTATGTATCTTAAAAACTCTAAAATAATTGTTGTCAAAATTGGATCATCTCTCCTAGTTGATCAAAATAAAAAAATTAGGAAACAATGGTTATCTAGTTTTGCAAAAGATATTAAAAAATTAAGAGATAAAAATCAAAAAGTAGTTATTGTTAGCTCTGGTGCTATAGCTTTGGGTTGCAAGAAAATGAATTATAATAAAAAAAATATCAAATTAGATAAGAGTCAAGCTATTGCTTCTATTGGTCAAATAGAGCTAATGAATTTATTTTCTCAAACTTTCGTAAAATATAAATTAAATATTTCTCAAATTTTGCTTACATTAGAAGATACTGAGGAAAGAAGAAGATCTCTCAATGCAAAACGAACTTTTGATAATCTTTTTGAACTTGGTTTTATTCCCGTGGTCAATGAAAATGATACTATTGCAACGAGTGAAATAAAATATGGAGATAATGATAGATTGGCATCTAGGGTTGCGCAAATTACAAACGCAGATACCTTAATTTTATTATCTGATGTTGATGGTTTGTATACAAAAAATCCTAAAATTTTTAAGGATGCTAAACTAGTAAAGAAAATTGATGACCTAAACAAAGATCTAAAAAAAATTTATATTAAAGGCATAAATGAATATGGAAGTGGTGGTATGCATACAAAAATTGAAGCAGCAAAAATATGTCAGCTTGCTGGTACTAGTATGGTTATTGCAAATGGATTATATTCAAATCCTATCTCAAAAATAATTGAAAAAAATAACTGCACCTGGTTTAGTCCAAAAATTTCAAAGTTAGATGCTAGAAAAAAATGGATAATAAGTTCTGTAGCACCTAAAGGAGCGTTAATAATTGATGATGGTGCTAAAAAGGCACTAAAATCTGGAAAAAGTTTGTTAGCAGCAGGAATTAAAAAAGTTTCAGGAAGATTTAACAAAGGTGATCATATTAAAGTATTAGATAAAAAAAATAACGAATGTGCTAGAGGGTTAAGTTCCTTTACTTCTGATGAGGTGAATAAAATTATGGGTCATCACTCGAATGAAATTGAAAAATTATTAGGCTATGTTGCAAAATCGGAAGTTATTCATAAAGATGATATGGTGGAAATTTAAATGATTAAATATATGAATTTAATTGGAAAAAAAGCTCGCAAAGCTAGTGAGTATAAAGTTACAACTGAAGTAAAAAATAAAGTCTTAAATGATTACGCGAAATTAATTAAGAATAAAAAAAAATTTATTATTAATCAAAATTCGAAAGATATTAATTACGCAAGAAGAAGAGGGTTAAAAGAGAACTTAATCAAAAGACTTTATTTAAATGAAAATAAATTGGATGGAATTATAAATTCTATTTTAAAAATAGCTAAATTAAGAGACCCTATAAACAACACTTTAGATAAATGGAAAAGACCAAATGGTTTGAATATAAAAAGAGTATCAATACCAATTGGAGTTATTGGTGTTATCTATGAAAGTAGACCAAATGTAACTTCAGATGTTGCTAGTCTTTGTTTTAAATCTGGAAATGTAGTGATTTTGAAAGGAGGCTCTGAGGCTATAAATTCTAATAAAGCTCTAGCTAAATTGTTTAGAAAAGCACTTAAAAAAAATAAAGTTGATGAAAACTTTATTCAATTTATCGACTCAAAACAAAGGAAGCTTGTGGATATTATGCTTTCTAAAATGAAAAAATATATCGATGTAATCATACCTCGTGGTGGAAAAAATTTAGTTAAAAAAGTTTTAGAATTATCCAAAGTACCTATAATTGGTCACTTAGAGGGACTTTGTCATACTTATATAGATAAAGATGCAGAATTAAAAATGGCGAAAGAAGTTGTCTATAATGCTAAATTAAGAAATACAAGTATTTGTGGTGCAACTGAAACTATTCTTATTCATAAAAATATAGTCAAAAAATTTAGTAATCCTATTTTGCAGACACTTGAAAATAATGGTTGTAAAATAATTGGTGATAAGATTTTGAAGAGTAATTACAAAGGTCAAGTATATCCTGCAAAAGAAAAAGATTGGTCAACTGAATATTTGGCGTCAATTGTATCTGTTAAAGTTGTTAAAAATTCTGAAGAGGCAATTAAGCATATTAATAAATATGGTACTATGCACACTGACTCTATCATTACAAAAAATAAAAAAACAGCAAAATACTTCTTAAAAAATGTTAAAAGCTCAATTGCAATGCATAATACCTCAACTCAATTTGCTGATGGTGGTGAATTTGGATTTGGTGGAGAAGTAGGAATTTCTACTAATACACTACCACCAAGAGGTCCTGTAGGTTTAAATCAATTGATTTCATATAAATATGAAATCACTAGTAATGGTAAAATAAGAAATTAAATTGAACAACACAAAAATAAAAATTGGTGTATTAGGTGGATCATTTGATCCTGCTCACAAAGGACATTTAGCAATTTCCAAGGAAGCAAAAAAAAGGTTTAAACTAAAAAAAGTTATTTGGGCAATTACAAAAAAAAATCCATTTAAAATAGAGAGCAAGGCATCTGTTACTGACAGAATTAAATATTGTAAAAAAATAATTAGTACAAATTCATTTATTAAGGTTAAATTTTATGAAAAAATTATTAAATCAAATAAAACTATTAATTTAATCAATCATTTAAAAAAAGATAAAAGTATTGAAATTTATTTTTTAATGGGTGCTGACAACCTTATTAATTTTCATAAATGGCATAAATCTAAATTAATTTCACAAAAATGTAACATTCTAGTTTTTGATAGACATGGTTATAAAAAAAATTCTTTAAAATCAAAGACATTTAAGCAACTTGGTAAGGCTAAACTACAGTTTATTGAGTTTAATAAAGTCAACATTTCATCTTCTCAATTAAGAAAAATTTGATAATCTAAAATCAATTAATGGACAAAATTTCAGACTTAAAAGAAATAGTAATCAACACACTAGATCTAAATAAAGCTCAAGACATTGTAACTATTGATCTCAAGGACAAAAGCTCTATGGCTGATTACATGATCATAGCAAGTGGAACTTCATCTAGACATATTCAATCTTTATCAGAACAAGTTTTAGAAAAACTTAAAAATAACGGTGTAAAAGACTCAAAAATTGAGGGTAAAGAAAGTGGAGAATGGAAACTTGTTGATGGGATTGATTTAATTATTCATATTTTTCACCCAGAAAAAAGAAAGTTTTATGAATTAGAGAAAATTTGGTCAGAGCTAATTCCAAAAGAAAAAGTGATGATATGAAAAAAATTAAATTTTTATTATTAATTTTTTTTTCCTTTTTTTATATAAATAAAACAGTTATTTCAGCTGAAATTGATATTTATAAGAAAATTGATCTCTTCGGTGAGGTTCTAGAAAAGATAAATAAAGAATATGTTGATGAGTTCAATCAATCTGAAAGTATGGACTCTGCTATCAATGGACTTTTACAATCCTTAGATCCTTATTCATCCTACATGTCCCCTAAAATTTTTGATGAAATGCAAACAGAAACGAGTGGTGAATTTGGTGGACTTGGAATTGAAGTTAGCATGGAGGCTGGTGTGGTAAAAGTAATTTCACCAATAGATGATACACCTGCATCCAGAGCTGGATTAAAAGCTGGTGACTACATAGTAAAAATAAATGATGTTCAAGTTCAAGGAAAATCATTAAGTGAAGCTGTTGATTTAATGAGGGGACCTGTAGGCTCTGGAATAGAGTTAACAGTAAGACGAAGAGGTGAAAAAAAGGCCCTAACATTTAATATTGTAAGAGAAGTTATTCAGGTTCAATCAGTTAAATCTGAAATTATAGATGAAAGCATTGGATACATCAGGCTAACTTCATTTAATGATAACAGTAGTGATCAAATAGAAAAACAAATTAAAAAACTTAAAAAAGATAAAAACTTAAATTCATATATTTTAGATTTAAGAAATAATCCTGGAGGTCTTTTATCTCAAGCAATAAAAATCTCAGATTTTTTTTTAGAGAATGGAGAAATAGTTTCAACAAAAAGCAGAAAAAAATCTGAAAATAGAAAATGGTTTGCAAGAAAAGGAGATATTACTGACGGAAAAACATTATTGGTTTTAATCAATTATGGTTCCGCATCTGCATCTGAAATCGTTGCTGGAGCTTTAAAAGATCATAAAAGAGCAATTATCATTGGTGAAAATAGCTATGGCAAAGGTTCGGTCCAATCAATTATTCCTTTGAAAAATCGTGGAGCTATCAGATTAACTGTTGCAAAATATTATCTTCCCTCTGGAAAATCTATCTCTGAAGTAGGTGTTAGGCCAGACATAGAAGTAAATGAAGATGGTGATAACTTTAGAATAAAAACTGATACTGATAATCAGCTAAACTACGCTATTAAGTTACTTAACGGTTAGTATGAATAAAAATTTCAAAGAATTACCACTAAGAAGTGGGGTTGGAATAGTTTTATTGAATAAACAAAATAAAGTATTCGTTGCAAAAAGAATAGATAATCCTAAAAATTTTTGGCAAATGCCTCAGGGTGGTGTAGATGAGGGAGAGGATCATTTAAAAGCTGCATATAGAGAACTAGAGGAAGAAACAAGTATCAAAAGCGCAGAACTTATAAAAGAATTAGATGGTACATTAACCTATGATTTACCTGATAGATTATTAGGTATTATTTGGAAAGGTAAGTACAAAGGTCAGAGGCAAAAATGGTTTTTAATGCGATTTATTGGAAATGATAATGAAATAAATATTAATACATCTAATCCAGAATTTTTAGATTGGAAGTGGATTGACTTAGATTTAATTACTGATGTTGTTGTTGATTTTAAACATCATGTTTACAAAGAACTTAAAAAAAAAGTAAAAAAATTAATTTAGAGTTTTTAAAACTTCAACTTTTTGATCTGCTAAATATTTAGATTGATCGTTAATATCGGTTTTATTAGCCTCTTCTTCTGCCTGTTTAAGTAAATCCTGTTGCTTTGATTTATCCATATCAGCAAGATTAAAAATTGTACTTGTTAAAATAGATAGATTGTTATTTTTAAACTCAACGATTCCATCTTCAACATAGTAATTTTCATCACCTGATTTTGATAAAATCTTAATTATCCCAGGTTTCAAAAAGGAAATAATAGAAATATGATCCTTCAATATTCCCATCTCTCCTTCAAAAGCAGGAACCACAACTTCTGAAACATCATCTTTTACTAAAAAAGATTTTTCAGGATTTACTATTTCAACTTTAAACTCTTCGCTCATTAAGCAGCAGCTTCTTGTTCCATTTTCTTAGCTTTTTCTATAGCTTCTTCAATTGTTCCAACCATATAAAAGGCAGCTTCCGGTAAATGATCGTACTCACCTTTACAGATCGCATCAAAACCTTTGATAGTTGAGTCAAGATCAACAAGTTTTCCTGGAGAACCAGTAAATACTTCTGCAACAAAGAATGGTTGAGATAAAAATCTCTGGATTTTTCTAGCTCTTGCTACAACTAGTTTATCTTCTTCAGATAACTCGTCCATACCAAGAATAGCTATAATATCTTGTAATGATTTATATGATTGTAGTATTCTTTGAACATCTCTTGCCACTCTATAATGCTCATCTCCAACAATTCTTGGATCCAAAATTCTTGATGTAGAATCAAGTGGATCTACCGCAGGATAAATACCAATTTCCGCAATTTGTCTTGAAAGTACAGTTGTTGCATCTAAGTGAGCAAAAGATGTCGCTGGAGCAGGATCTGTAAGATCATCAGCAGGCACATAAATTGCTTGTACTGATGTAATTGACCCTTTGTTTGTTGTCGTGATTCTTTCTTGTAGATTACCCATGTCAGTAGCTAATGTCGGTTGATATCCAACAGCAGATGGAATTCTTCCTAACAAAGCCGAAACCTCTGATCCTGCCTGAGTAAATCTAAAAATATTATCTACGAAGAAAAGTACGTCCTGACCTTCCTGATCTCTAAAGTATTCAGCTACAGTTAACCCTGTAAGTGCAACTCTTGCTCTTGCTCCAGGAGGTTCGTTCATCTGTCCATAAACTAGAGCAGCTTTTGACCCAGCTCCGTCTTTTTTAATTACTCCAGACTCAATCATTTCATGATAAAGGTCATTTCCTTCTCTAGTTCTCTCTCCAACTCCTGCGAAAACTGAAAAACCACCATGAGCTTTTGCAACGTTATTAATTAATTCCATGATTAAAACTGTTTTTCCTACTCCTGCTCCACCAAATAATCCAATCTTTCCACCTTTTGCATAAGGTGCAAGCAAATCAATAACTTTAATACCTGTTACAAGTATTTCAGTTTCTGTTGATTGGTCATTAAATTCAGGTGCAGCTCTATGAATTGGCCAACTTTCTTTAGTCTTAACCTCACCTCTTTCATCTATTGGTTCGCCAATTACATTTATAATTCTTCCTAGTGTTTCAGGTCCAACTGGAACTTGAATAGGAGCATTAGTATTAATTACTTCATCACCTCTTTTTAGTCCTTCAGTAGCATCCATAGCAATTGTTCTAACAGTGGTTTCACCTAAGTGTTGTGCTACCTCTAAAACTAGTCTGTTATTACCATTTTTACATTCCAATGCTGTTAAAATTTCTGGTAGTTCACCATCGAATTTCACGTCTACTACCGCTCCAATAACTTGTGTAATTATTCCTTTGCTCATAATTATAAACTTTCTGCTCCTGATATGATTTCTATTAGTTCTTTTGTAATTGCTGCCTGACGACTTCTATTATATTCGATAGTAAGTTTGTCAACCATTTCACCTGCGTTTCGGGTTGCATTATCCATTGCACTCATTCTAGACCCTTGCTCGCTAGCTGAATTCTCTAACATTGCTTTAAATATTTGCGTAGAAATATTCTTTGGCAATAAATTGCTTAATATTTCATCTTCATCTGGTTCAAATTCGTAACTTTCTTCTGAACTATTTTCTTCTCCCTCATTATTCAAAGGGATAATTTGCTGTGCTTGAGGAATTTGAGTGATTACATTTTTAAATCGATTGTAAAAAATTGTACAAATATCAAATTCACCTGCGTCAAATTTTTCAATTACCATTTTCCCAACTTTGTCAGCATCGAAATAATTTGCATTTTTAGACTCTTTGAAAGAAATATTTTCAATTATTTTGTCACCATAAACTCTTTTTAATTGATCATTTCCCTTTGAGCCTACAGTAATAATTTTAAGTTCTTTACCTTCATCTAAAATTTTTGCAAAATAACTTTTAGCTTTTTTAATAATATTTGAATTAAATCCGCCACATAAACCTCTATCCGAAGTCATCACCACACAAAGATGAGTTTTTTCCTGACCAGTACCTGACAATAACTTTGGTGCATTTTCTTTATCAGATATGCCATTTGATAAATTTAAAATAACATTATTCATTTTTTCAGAATATGGCCTTCCCTTCTCAGCACTTTCTTGAGCTCTTCTTAATTTAGCTGCTGCAACCATTTTCATAGCCTTAGTAATTTTCTGTGTAGACTTTACACTAGCTATTCTTTTTTTTAGATCATCTAAACTTGCCATAAGTTATTAAGATTTAAAATTTCCTTTTAACTGAGTGATTACCTCAACAAGTAATTTTTCTTTATCTTCCTCAAGTTTTCCTGAAGTTAAAATTGACTCGATAATTTCAGGCTTATCTGATTTACATTTTTCAATAATCTTACTCTCAAATTCAGCAACGTCTTTTAAATCAATATCATCCAGATAACCTTTTACTCCACAAAATACTGAAATAACTTGTTCTGCGACAGTCATGGGTGAATATTGTTTTTGTTTTAAAAGTTCAGTTAACTTAGATCCTCTATTCAAAAGTTGCTGGGTAGATGCATCTAAATCAGATCCAAATTGAGCAAAAGCTGCCATTTCTCTGTATTGAGCTAGCTCTAGTTTCATTGAACCAGAAACTTTTTTCATCGCTTTTGTTTGAGCTGATGAACCGACCCTAGATACTGACAAACCTACATTAATTGCAGGTCTTATACCTTGGTTAAATAGTTCTGTTTCAAGGAAAATTTGTCCATCTGTAATTGAAATAACGTTAGTTGGAATAAACGCGGATACGTCTCCACCTTGTGTTTCAATAATTGGCAGTGCAGTAAGTGAACCACCACCATGTTCATCGCTTAATTTTGCTGCTCTTTCAAGCAATCTACTATGAAGGTAAAAGACATCTCCAGGATAAGCCTCACGTCCTGGAGGTCTTCTTAATAGCAAAGACATTTGTCTATAAGCAACTGCTTGTTTAGACAAATCATCATAAATTATTAACGCATGCATTCCATTATCTCTAAAATACTCACCCATAGTACAACCTGTGTATGGCGCTAAGAATTGTAAAGGAGCAGAGTCAGATGCAGTAGCAGCAACGATTGTTGTGTACTCCATAGCTCCAGCTTCTTCTAATGTTTTTTGTATTTGTCTTACTGTTGATCTTTTTTGTCCAACTGCAACGTATATACAATATAGTTTTTGTTTTTCATCTCCAGATTCATTGATTTTTTTTTGATTAATAATTGCATCTACTGCAACTGCTGTTTTACCAGTTTGTCTATCACCAATAATTAATTCTCTTTGCCCTCTTCCAATTGGAACTAGACTATCAATTGATTTAAGACCAGTTTGCATTGGCTCACTTACTGATTGTCGTGGAATAATACCTGGAGCTTTTACTTCAACCCTGCTTTTTTTAATTCCTTTATCTAATTGTCCTTTTCCATCAATAGGATTTCCTAAACCATCAACTACTCTTCCTAATAATTCTTTTCCAACTGGAGTATCAACAATATTACCAGTTCTTTTTACTACATCCCCTTCTTTAACATTTCTGTCATCACCAAAAATTACTACACCAACGTTTTCGCTTTCTAAGTTCAGAGCCATACCTTTTGAACCATCTGCAAACTCTACCATTTCACCTGCTTGAACATTATCTAAACCATAAATCCTAGCAATACCGTCTCCTACTGATAAAACTTGACCAACTTCTGTTACTTCTGCTTTATCACCAAAATTTTTAATTTGTTCTTTTAATATTTTTGTAACTTCTGAAGGATTTATTTCCATTTATGCCTCTATCATTCTATTTTCGATTTGTTGTAATTTATTTTTAATTGAGGTATCGACCATAGTACTTCCAACTTGTACTACCAGACCTCCTATTAAACTTACATCATGTTTATAGTTTAATTTTATTTTTGAGCTAAAATTTTTTGTTAACTCCTCTGTAATTTTTGCAATTTCTTCATTAGATAATTCTTTTGCTGATTTTAATTCTGCCTTAAGTTCACCTCTTTTTCTTGAACAAATTTCAATAAAACTTTTAAGGATACGCTCGATAAAAAAGAAACGTCTTTTTTGGATTAAAAAACTTAAAAAATTTTTAAATAAAGACTCAAATTTATTATTTTCAGAGATTGTGTTGATCACTTTTAATAAATCTTCTTGGCTTGTAGTTGGATCTTTAATCAAATTAGAAAAATCTTCACTTTGATCAATTAAATTAAGAATAGATGAAGACTGATCTTCGATCTGACCTAAGAGATTGTTTTCCTCTGAAAGTTCAAAAAGCGCAAGAGAGTACCTTTCAGCTGAAGTTATTGAAAATCCGGTGTCTTTACTCAACTTGGTTCCTCTATAATGTTGAAGATTATTTAAAAGTCACGCCCTAAATAGCATATGACCCTTATGTCTTCAAGTAGCGGATTAGTAAAAAAGGCATCTTTTTTTCGGTTAATTGAAGTTAATTGGGTCAACATCAACTGAAAGTTTTATTCCAGAAGAAAATTTATATTTTGGAATAATTTTTGCAAGAGAGCTTTGTATTTTCATAGATTTTAAGCCTCTAATTAAAAATCTAATTCTAAATTTTCGCTTTAATCTAAACAATGGAGCATTCACTGGCCCTAATATTTTTCCTTCTATTTTGTTTTCAATAAAATTTTTAAAATTGATAGCTTCTTTTTCTAATTTAATTTCATTATCTCCCGTTAAGATTAAAGAAATAAATCTTTGAAATGGTGGTAGTTTATTTTTTTTCCTTATCTCCAGTTCCCTTTCTAAAAAAATATCTGGATTTTTACTTGTAATTTCTGAAATCATTTTAGTATTATTTTCGTAAGTTTGAAAGTATACAGTTGCTGGCTTTCCTGTTCTTCCTGCACGTCCTGAAAGTTGATGATAGAGCTGTAAATTTTTTTCTGCACCTCTTAAATCATGTCCTTGAGATGAAAGATCAATATCAACAACTACAATGCAATTTAAGCTTGGAAAATGAAAACCTTTTGAAATTAATTGGGTTCCAACTAAAATATGCGTTTCATTATTAATAATTTTATCTATTTTTTCTTTAGAATCTTTTTTACTCATTGTGTCGCTTGAAAAAATCTCTATTTTTTTTCCAGGAAATTTTTTTTTTACCTCCTCTGAAATTCTCTCAACACCAGGACCACTAAAAATAAATTCACAATTGCCTTCTTTTGTACAGTTCCTTTTAAGATCAGATTTATATCCACAATAATGGCACAATAGGTTATTTTTATTTTTATGATAAACTAAATTGATACTACAATTTGGACATGTAAAACTTGTAAAACACTTATTACATAAAACATTTGGAGAAAAACCTCTTCTGTTTAAAAAAAACAAAACTTGATCTTTTTTTTCTAAATGTAAATTAACTTTTTCAATAATTTTATTTGATAACCATGATTGTTTTTCAAGTTTGGTATTATTCAAATTAATAATTTCATAATTGGGTAATGCTGCTTTTTGATATCTTTCATTTAATCTAGAAACTTCGTATTTACCTTTTTTAATATTTTCAAAAGTTTCTATGGACGGGACAGCGGTAATCAAATTGATTGGAATATTTTCGAAAGATGCTCTGGAAATTGCCATATCACGAGCATTGTAGGTTATACCTTCGTCTTGTTTAAATGATTGATCATGTTCCTCATCAACTATAATCATTCCTAATTTTTTAAATGGTAAAAATAGTGAAGACCTTGCTCCAATGATTATTTTTATTTTACCGTTAGAAACACCACTCCAAATTAATTCTTTCTTTTTTTTTGAAATGCCAGAATGCCAAACTGCAGGTTTAAAACCAAAATATTCTAAAAATTTTTGTTCAAACTGACTGGTGAGACCTATTTCTGGTAATAAAATTAATCCTTGAAAACCTTTCACTATCAGTGGTTTTAACGCTTCAAAATAAACTAAAGTTTTTCCCGATCCAGTCGTACCTTGTAAAACATGAACTCTAAAT
The DNA here is from genome assembly GCA_902571955.1 of uncultured Pelagibacteraceae bacterium. Classification (GTDB taxonomy): domain Bacteria; phylum Pseudomonadota; class Alphaproteobacteria; order Pelagibacterales; family Pelagibacteraceae; genus Pelagibacter. Next base: position 69,065 of record CACGDZ010000005.1, read on the forward strand.
TTTTTATTTGAAGCGTTCATTTTTTTTAGAGATTTATTTTGATCACTAGATAGCTTGATTAAGGTTTGTTTAATTTTGCTATCAAATTTTTGATAAAGTTGAGTTTCTTTGTTCTCTACCACATTACTAGTTAAAAGTACTAACTTTAAAGCCATACCTTTTGGGATAAGATTATATTCTGCAAACCAATTTAAAAAATTAATTGTATTTTTTTTTAACGGAGTGACATCTAATTTCTTGATTATATTTTTAGTCTTAAAATTTTTATTATTATTTTTTTCAAATTCGTCCCAAACAACTCCGGTAATTTTTGATTTTCCAAAAGGTACCATTACATAATCACCAACTTTAAGTTTTAAACTACTTTCATAAGTGAATGGATGATTAAAAATATTTGGTACAAGAATCGGATATTTCATATTTTTATAATATGAAAAAAAATTAAGAGTGTATTTGACTTTTTAACATACACGCAGAACCATTGATACAAAACACTTTTAGAGACAATTTATTTTTCTTCTTTCCATACCAAGAATGTACCAAGAAATATGAATGTTTCACGAACAATTTTCATCATTCTTAGACTTTTTCACAATAAATCTTTTTTTAAATCATCATGCAAAGCTTCACAAAAAATTAAATCATCTCCAACTATACCAGTTAAATACCTACCATTTTTTAGAAACATCTCATTAGCATCTTGCCTGTAATACTCCTCTAATTGCATCATCCTTTTTGAATTAATATCTAGAGCTGTATCAAAAGAGACATTGCTATGTTTTGCATAAAATTTACTTGCTAGATTCATCATGTCTGCGCTCATTTGATTATAATATAATCCAACATCAGCGTTTTCTTTAAACATCATAATTGAATTATAAGTTAATATTCCAGTACATCTATTCAAGACATAAATCAACGAAGTAACTCCCATATTTGGCTCCATGTAGTCTGAGAGTTTCTGGTTAATATTTAGTGAATAAGCACTACTATTTAAAAATAAACTGAGAAATATAATTCCTAAAAGCTTTTTCATGATCCAAGGTTATCAAATCAATAACTAGGAGTCTAACTGAGAGTCAAATAAAATTAAGATTGAATATAAGAAATAATTGCAATTCCTATTGCCAACAGTTCAATAGCTATTATTGCTTCAAGCATAATTATTTTTTAATAAAAAAATGAGTTCTAAATTTGCCAACATTGTGATCATTAATTTTTTTTCAATTCATAAATAAAACATTTTTGAAGCAAAGTTTGAACAAACGCCAATGATTTACTTTAATGATGCATTGGATTTCAATCCTTTTCTATCGTATTCCGCTTTTTTTATTATCTCCCTTGTTGCGTAATTCGAACAAACAGAAAAGGATTGAGTCTATTACCAACTATAAACTTTTAACCTTAAAAAAATCAACCAACCTTAGGAGTTCTAATTCATGGAAATAAACCGTGTCTGTAAGTATTGTCACGTAAATACATACATTGCATACGATAACTGTAGCCCCGTATACAAACAATCATTTAAATTTGAAATAAAACCAGGAGAACACAACAGCTTAGTCTGGGATAAAATCATAAAAATATTCAGGAAACATGGATACAAAGTGGAGCTTAAATCATGAAGAGAGTTTTACTTATTATTTTATTGCATTTATCTCTTTTTTTTCTTGTATTCGCCTACCAAGCCCAAGCAGAAGAGGACAACGAATGGTATGTAAACGATTTTGGTACCTTTGTTGTTGCTGCAGTATCGGGTGAGGTTGTTCATGGCGATAAACTTAGGTTTTTTATAAAAAAAGAAGATTGTTCTAAAGTTTCAATGATGTTTTCATTCTCCACTAGTTTAAAAAAAGATGAAATTAAAGAACTCCAAGATAAAAAATTACCAATACGTATTAATGATTGGGACACAATAAGAGGTGCTAGAGTAGTTTATGTTCATCCTTTTGGATTTATGAATATAGTGATGATGCAAACACCAGGGTATCACGAAATAAAAGAATTTATTGGTGCGCTAAATGCAATGTATACATTTGAGAAAATGTTTAGTATTCAGCTAGTTAAACAACCTCATTATGACCCAGAAGATCACTTCGATATTTTACGTAATCATTGGAAATTAGATCGTCTTGAAGAAAACATAGAAAGAGCTCAAAGTATGTGCCTCGGTCCAGATGAAATTAAGAGAACTTAGATTATTTTAAACCTAGTATTTTTTTAAGAGATTTAGCGTACTTATCATTTCTTTGTAGAGTGGCTGCAACATTACAAATTAAAAAAATGTAAAAATTTTCAAGATTGTCTCTATGATATAATCTTTTATCTAGATGAGAATTAAAAAAAATTTGTACAGTTTTAAACATTTCACCAACAGTTTTTTTTTTTAATTCTTTTCCTAATATAATTGCAACCTCTTTGATCCACTCTTTAGAAATAACAATCATATTATTTTGCAAAATATCATCAGTAAGAACTAATCTTTTAAGACCATAATTAACAATGTCGTCATAATCAAAATCTTTGGAAATCTTCTCTACATATTTATTAAATTTCTTTGAGGAGTGTTTTTTGATATTTACTCCAATATCTGGCCTAGATTTAAATATTCCAAAAACCATAATCTTAGATTATCAAATCAAGAACTGGGAGTCTAACTGAGAGTCAAATACATACCCGTACCAAGATTGTACCAAGAGAATTTTGGACTCCGTACCAAGAGCGTACCAAGAAATACGAATTAATATTTAAAAAAAGTTAGCAATTACAATAAATTTAAAAAGAGTTATTTATTTTGAAAAATTTGATTATTCTTATTGATACAAAAGGATAATTTAGGATTTTCCTATAAAATCCTATAGTTTAAGAGTGTATTGCTCTTTTATCTACTGATAAAGCAGCTTCTTTAACTGCTTCAGAAAACGTTGGATGAGCATGACAAGTTCGGGCGATATCTTCTGCACTTGCGCCAAATTCCATTGCAACACCGATCTCTGCAATTAATTCTCCAGCATGAGGTCCAATTATATGTGCACCTAATACTTTATCTGTTTGCTCATCAGCTAAAATTTTAACAAAACCCTCCGCATCATCTATAGCCTTTGCTCTTGAATTAGCCATAAATGAAAATTTCCCAACTTTATATTTTTTATCCAATTCTTTTAATTGTTCCTCAGTTTTACCGATTGATGCTACTTCTGGTGTTGTATAAATTACACCCGGAATTGTATCATAATTTACATGCCCTGATTGACCAACTATATTTTCTGCAACTGCTATACCTTCATCCTCTGCTTTATGTGCAAGCATTGGACCAACAATTACGTCACCTATAGCATAAATGTTTTCAACGTTTGTCTTAAAATTTTTATCAGTTTTAATTCTATGCCTTTCATCAAGATTTACTCCTACAGACTCTAAATTTAAACCATTAGTGTTAGGTTTTCTTCCAACAGAAATTAAAACAACATCACACTCAAAATTATTTTTATTACCATCTTTATCTACTGTTGAAACCACTACGCCTGCCGCATCTTTTTCAATTGTTTCAACTTTGTTTTGCATATTAAATTTCATTCCTTGTTTTTTTAAAATTTTCATAAATTCTGTGGAGATTTCTTTATCCATTCCAGGGGTAATATGATCTAAAAATTCAACAACTTGAACATCTGCTCCAAGTCTTGACCATACAGATCCCATTTCTAATCCTATATAACCACCCCCTACAACTACCATTTTCTTAGGCACCTTTTCTAATTTTAAAGCACCTGTTGAAGAAATAATTGTTTTCTCATCTATTTCTATTCCTGGTAATGAAACAGGCACTGATCCTGTAGCGATAACTGTTTTTTCTGTTTGGATAACAGTTTCTTTATTTTTATCATCCCTTATTAAAATTTCATTTTTAGATTTGAAACTTCCATGTCCTTTAAAGTAAGAAACTTTGTTCTTTTTCAAAAGAAATTCAACACCTTTGGTAAGAACTGTTACAGCTTTATCTTTGCTCTTCATCATTTTCTCTAAATTCAATTTTACTTCACCAACTTCTATACCTTTATTTGCCAATCCTTTAACTTTGTGAAATTCTTCAGAAAGATTGAGTAAGCTTTTTGATGGGATACAACCAATATTTAAACAAGTCCCCCCTAAAGACCCTCTGGATTCAATACATGCTGTTTTTAGTCCTAATTGAGCAAGCCTGATTGCACATACATAACCGCCTGGTCCACCTCCAATAACTACAGCTTGAAATTTTTCTGACATTTAAATATCCAAAAATAACCTTCTAGGGTCTTCTAAATTTTCTTTAATCATTTTAAGAAATGATACAGATTCTTTTCCATCAATAATTCTGTGATCATATGATAGTGCTAAATACATAATTGGTCTTATTTTAATTTCACCATCTATAACAATTGGTCTTTCTACTATATTATGCATCCCTAACACACCAGATTGAGGTAAATTTAGTATTGGAGTTGAAAGCATAGATCCATATACACCCCCATTACTTATTGTAAATGTTCCTCCTTGAAGATCTTCGATAGTTAACTTTCCATCTTTTGCTTTTTCTGAAATTTCTTTAATTTTTTTTTCTATATCAGCAAAAGATAATTCATCTGCATTTCTTAAAACTGGTACCACTAAACCTTTATCTGTCCCGACAGCAAAACTTATATTATAATAGTTTTTGTATACAATCTCGTCTTCATCTGTTTCTGCATTCACTGAAGGGAAATTTTTTAAAGCAACTACACATGCTTTTACAAAGAAAGACATGAAACCTAGTTTCACCCCATAACGAGATTGAAAATCCTCTTGATTTTCTTTTCTCATTTCAATTACGCTACTCATATCAACTTCATTAAAAGTTGTTAAAAGAGCTGCATTATCTTGTGCTTGCTTTAGTCTTTTTGCAATAGTTTGCCTCAACCTACTCATTTTAATTCGTTCTTCTTCACCATACTTAATTTTTCTTTCAGATGGTTTTGGATTTGCTCCCATCAGACTTATCAGATCACCTTTTAAAACTCTTCCATCTTTTCCTGAACCTTGAATTGATTTAATATCTATATTATTTTCAACAACAATTTTTCTCACTGCTGGAGACAAGGTTTGATTTGTATCTCTTTTTATAGCAACTTCTGATTTAATTTCCTCAGTTAAAACTAGTGGTTTTGATTTAGGTTTTTTGATTTTTTTTTCTTCAAATATCTTTGGTTCTTTTTTGCTAGCATCTAATTTTATTACATTACTTTCATTAATGACTTCTTGATCTTTTTTAATTTCTTCTTTATTCACTGAAGTAGTTTTTGCTGACCCACCTTCTTCAGATACAGATCCTAATAGTGCACCAACTTCAACTACAGAACCATCTTGTGAATTTATCTCAGTTAATACTCCAGAAATTGGTGATGGAACTTCTAAATTTACTTTATCTGTCTCAAGTTCTACAATTGGCTCATCTGCTTCAACTTTATCACCTGGATTTTTAAGCCATTTTGCAACAGTTGCTTCTGTTATACTTTCTCCTAGAACTGGAACTAAAATTTTTTCACTCATTATAATTATTCAAATACTTTTTTAATTATTTCTTGTTGTTGAGAATTATGCCTTTT
>CACGDZ010000006.1 GCA_902571955.1 uncultured Pelagibacteraceae bacterium
GAATCAACTTATGACAACAAAATTATCAGAATATATGAGCAATCTTGTTCCAATGGTTGTTGAACAATCAAGTAAAGGTGAAAGAGCTTATGATATTTATTCAAGACTGTTAAAAGAAAGAATTATTTTTTTTAACAGGTCAAATTAATGATAATGTTGCATCATTAGTTACTGCTCAATTATTATTTTTAGAAGCCGAAGATCCAAAAAAAGAAATTTATCTATACATTAACAGTCCTGGAGGCTTAGTTACAGCGGGCCTTGGTATTTATGATACAATGCAATATGTCAAACCAGATATTTCTACTTTATGTATTGGTCAAGCAGCCTCTATGGGTTCCTTTTTACTTGCTGCAGGAACTAAAGGTAAAAGATTTTCATTACCCAATTCAAGAATAATGGTTCACCAACCATCTGCAGGTTTTCAAGGTCAGGCAACTGATATTGAAATTCATGCTAATGAGGTTTTGTCTTTAAAGAAAAGGCTTAATGAAATTTATTCTAGACACACTGGAAAAAGTGTTGATGAAATAAAATCTGCTCTTGAGCGAGATAATTTTATGACAGCAGATGTTGCACAATCATTTGGTCTTATAGACGAAGTGGTAGAAAAAAGATCTTAATACACTATATATTGGTATGGTAATAATCCAAACTTGATTAGTATGAGTCTTCTATAATAAAGTAATTAAATTGATTCGTTATAAAAATTAAAATGACAACAAATAATAAAAATATTCTTTACTGTTCTTTCTGTGGGAAAAGCCAACATGAGGTACGAAAGTTAATTGCTGGTCCAACTGTATTCATTTGTGATGAGTGTGTAGAGCTATGCATGGATATTATTAAAGAGGAAAGCAAAGATACAATTGTAAAACATCAAGACGGTCTTCCTTCACCAAAAGAGATTTGCTCAGTTCTTGATGATTATGTGATTGGTCAAACACACGCTAAAAAAGTTTTGTCTGTTGCTGTTCACAATCACTATAAAAGATTAAATTATGAAGGTAAAACGAGTAAGAATGTTGAATTATCTAAATCTAATATACTTTTAGTAGGACCTACAGGTTGTGGAAAAACATTGCTTGCACAAACACTTGCTAGAATTCTTGATGTTCCTTTTACAATGGCAGATGCAACAACTTTGACTGAAGCGGGTTATGTAGGTGAGGATGTTGAAAATATTATTTTAAAGTTATTACAAGCTTCAGACTACAATGTTGAAAAAGCTCAAAGAGGAATAGTTTATATCGATGAAGTAGACAAAATAAGTAGAAAATCTGAAAATCCATCAATAACAAGAGATGTTTCAGGCGAAGGTGTTCAACAAGCGCTTCTTAAAATAATGGAAGGAACAGTAGCAAGTGTTCCACCTCAAGGAGGAAGAAAACATCCTCAACAAGAATTTTTACAGGTTGATACAACTAATATTTTATTTATTTGTGGAGGTGCCTTTGCAGGTCTTGACAAGATTATTTCTCAACGAGACAAAGGAACTTCTATAGGTTTTGGAGCTGATGTAAAAAATACAGAAGATAAAAAAACTGGTGAGTGGATGAAAGGTTTGGAGCCAGAAGATTTATTAAAATTTGGGCTAATCCCAGAATTCATTGGAAGACTACCGATGATAGCAACTTTGGAAGATTTAGATGAAAAATCGTTGGTAAAAATATTACAAGAACCAAAAAATTCTTTAACAAAACAATATCAAGAACTTTTTAAATTAGATGGTGCTAAGCTTATATTTAAGGAGAATGCTTTAAAAGAAATAGCACAAAAAGCTATCAGTAAAAAAACAGGCGCAAGAGGACTGAGATCAATTTTGGAAAACATTTTATTAAAAACTATGTATGATCTCCCGAGTCAAGATAATATCGAAGAAGTTATTGTAGATGTTAGTTCAGCAAAAGGACAATCACAACCTATCTTAGTACATTCAAAAGGCGACAATAAATCCAAGTCAAATAAGACAACAGCGGCTTAATACCCTTAATAAGTAATAAATACCTATTGCATTATAAATTATAATATCCATATTATTCATATGGACGTTAAAATATCATTACCATTACTTCCATTGCGAGACATTGTGGTATTTCCAAGTATGGTTATACCTTTGTTCGTTGGGAGAGATAAATCTATTTCAGCGCTTAATGAGGTAATGAAAAAAGACAAAAAGATTATATTAGTTACTCAAAAAAATTCCGAAACTGACGATCCTAAGAAAACAGATGTATTTATGTATGGTTGTGAGGGAAGTATTTTACAACTCTTAAAATTACCAGATGGAACAGTCAAAGTTTTGGTTGAGGGTATTAGAAGGGTAAAAATCTTGGATTTTAATGATAATGAAAAATTTATAACATGTGATTTTACTCATTACACAGACGTCTTAACAAAAGATGAAGATTTATTTCCGTTGGCTGTTACAGCATTAAGAAGATTAGAAAAACTAACTTCAATAAATAAAAAAATTTCTAATGAAACAATTAACACTATAAAGCAACTAAAAGACCCTTCTCAGATTGCAGATAATATTGCTTCTCATATAAATGCTACTATTTCTGAGAAACAACAAATTTTTGAAACAGTAGATGTTAAGAAGAGATTAAATGCCATAATAAAAATAATGGAAAATGAGACAAGTATTATTGGTGTTGAAAAAAGAATAAGAGGTCGAGTTAAAACCCAAATGGAAAAAACTCAAAGAGAGTATTATCTTAATGAACAACTGAAAGCCATTCAAAAAGAACTTGGAGAAATAGAAGACGGTAAGGATGAAACAACAAGCCTTAATAAAGCAATTACTAAAGCAAAAATGCCAAAAGAGGTTGAAAAAAAGTGTCTTCAAGAATTAAAGAAATTAAAAAATATGAGTCCAATGTCAGCAGAGGCTACTGTTGTAAGAAATTATTTAGATTGGATGACTGAACTTCCTTGGCATAAAAAGAGCGAAGTTGACATTGATTTAGTTAAAGCTTTAAATATTCTTGACAAAGATCATTTTGGTTTAGAAAAAGTCAAAGAGAGAATAATTGAGTTTCTTGCTGTTCAAAAAAGAATGGAGAAAATTAAAGGCCCAATTTTATGTTTAGTTGGACCACCAGGAGTTGGAAAAACTTCTTTAGGTAAATCAATTGCTAAAGCTACTAATAGGGAATTTGTTAGAATGTCTGTTGGTGGAATGAGGGACGAGGCAGAAATAAGAGGTCATAGACGAACATACATTGGATCTTTACCCGGAAAAATTATTCAGATGATGAAAAAAGCTGGAACAAAAAATCCATTAATTCTTCTAGATGAAATCGATAAAATTGGAAATGATTATAGAGGTGATCCATCATCAGCACTATTAGAAGCGCTGGATCCAGAGCAAAATACAACGTTTAATGATCATTATTTAGAGGTAGATTATGATTTATCTGATGTAATGTTTGTTACAACCGCAAATACATTAAACATATTACCTCCTCTTTTAGATAGAATGGAAGTAATAAGATTGGCAGGTTATACTGAGGACGAAAAAATAAGTATTGCAAACAAATATTTATTACCAAAACAAATTAAAGATAATGGTGTAAAAGAAAAAGAAATGAAGCTAGACAATGATATAATTAAAGAAGTTATCAGAGGCTATACTAAAGAATCGGGTGTTAGAAATTTAGAGAGGGAAATTTCTAAACTTGCGAGAAAGGTAGTTAAAAAAATTGTTGCTGGAGAAGAAAAAGAGGTTGGAATAAATAATAAAAATTTATCTGAATTTTTAGGTGTTCCTAAATTTAAATTTGGAGAGTTAGAGTCAGATAATAGAGTTGGCATAGTAACAGGACTTGCTTGGACAGAGTATGGAGGAGAGATTTTAAAAATTGAAACAGTAACTATGCCAGGTAAGGGAAGAATGCAAATCACAGGTAAATTAGGGGATGTGATGCAAGAGTCTGTTAAAGCAGCTAAATCTTTTGTAAGGTCTAAATGCTTAGAATACGGTATAATACCTCCTGTTTTTGAAAAAAAAGACTTTCACATTCATGTTCCTGAAGGCGCAACCCCTAAAGATGGTCCCTCAGCCGGAATAGGTATGGTGACGTCTATTGTGTCATCAATTACCAAAATTCCTGTTAGAAGAGATATAGCAATGACCGGGGAAGTTACATTGACTGGTCAAGTTCTACCAATTGGTGGTTTAAAAGAAAAGTTATTAGCAGCTCATAGAGCTGGAATTAAAGAAGTTTTAATACCCAAAGAAAATGAGAAAGAATTAGTGGATATGCCAAAAAAAATTATTGATGATATCAAAATAACTGCAGTAGAATATGCCGATCAGGTAGTAAAAATCGCGTTAACAAAAGAGTTAAAACCTACAGAGTGGGTTGAAGTTGATATATCTAAAAAAGACGACAAATCTCAAGCTAGTATTCAATAAATATTATATATATGGAATCTTTTATTTTAATAATTACTTTAATTCTTATTTTATATTATGTAATTAGACCTATATCTAAGAATGAAAAAAATAATCTTGAAAATAAAAGTAATTGGAGAGGTGGTTTTTAAAAATCACTTACAATTTATAAGTTAAAAATATAAGAAATTTAGGTACTTTTTTTAGCGTTAATAGATCTTGACGTAGGTGTTCTAAAGGATATAAATCACCATAATTTTGGTAATGGGCGGTTAGCTCAGTTGGTAGAGCATCTCGTTTACACCGAGGGGGTCAAAGGTTCGAGTCCTTTACTGCCCACCAAAAATGATAAGTGGGGGTGTAGCTCAGTTGGTTAGAGCGATCGCCTGTCACGCGATAGGTCGAGGGTTCGAGTCCCTTCACTCCCGCCACTTATATATGATTCTTTTGCAAAATAAATAAACCACTGATATTATTATGTTTTTTAGCTTAATAAGTATAAGTAATTGTATTTATTGACTTTTTTTTTATTAAAAATGTGACGTATCTACACTTCAACAAGAAACAAAAACTGATATATAGACACGCATGTTATCTGATTTTCTAAAAGATTACTTACCAATAATAATATTTCTTATCATAGCTCTTGGGTTGAGTTGTGCGTTTGTGGTAATTAATTTTATTCTATCGCCAAAAAAACCTGATCCAGAAAAACTCTCGGCTTATGAATGTGGATTTGAGCCGTTTGAAGATTCTAGGCTTGAATTTGATGTTAGATTTTATTTAGTTGCAATCTTATTTATCATATTTGATTTGGAAATAGCTTTTTTATTTCCATGGGCAATTTCTCTAGGCAATATTGGATTACTTGGTTTTTCATCAATGATGATTTTTTTATTCATTTTAACTATCGGTTTTATTTATGAGTGGAAAAAGGGTGCTTTAGACTGGGAATAAAATTATAAATTTAATGAATAACAAAATAGATCAAGTTCCAGAGGAATTTAAACAACTTGCAGATGATTTTAGCAAGAATGGATTTATAACTACATCACTTGATAATTTAATAAATTGGTCAAGATCTGGATCACTCCATTGGATGACATTTGGTCTTGCATGTTGCGCTGTTGAGATGATGCAAACTTCTATGCCAAGATATGATCTTGAAAGATTTGGTGCTGCACCACGAGCTTCACCAAGACAATCTGATGTAATGATTGTTGCTGGCACTTTAACAAATAAAATGGCACCAGCGCTTAGAAAAGTTTACGATCAAATGCCAGAGCCTAGATACGTAATTTCGATGGGAAGTTGTGCTAATGGTGGTGGTTATTATCATTATTCTTATTCTGTTGTGAGAGGTTGTGATCGAATTGTGCCAGTAGATGTTTATGTGCCAGGGTGTCCACCGTCCGCGGAAGCGTTATTATATGGAATATTGCAATTGCAAAAAAAAATTAGAGAGAAGGGTTCCTTCATTAGATAATTATGAAAAATTTAGAAGATTTAGAAAAAAAAATTAATTCTGAACTAACAACTAAAATTAATAAAACAGAGATTAAACATAATCAAATTTATCTTGAAACTGGCAAAGATCATTTAGTAGACATATGTTTGTTTTTAAAGACAAATAATCAAACTAAATTTAGACAACTTATAGATATTACTGTTGTAGATTATCCTGAGAGAAACCAAAGATTTGATGTTGTTTACTTATTTTTGAGTCATGAGTTCAATCAAAGATTAATTTTGAAATATTCTATTTCAGAAAATGAAGTCATCCCATCTTTAACAAGTATTTTTCCTTCATCAAATTGGATGGAAAGAGAGGTGTTTGATATGTACGGTGTTTCATTTAAAGATCATCCTGATCTTAGAAGAATATTGACTGATTACGGATTTGAAGGCCACCCGCTAAGAAAAGATTTTCCACTCACAGGTCATACTGAGGTTAGATATAGTGAAGATGAAAAAAAAGTTATTAACGAACCAGTTAAATTAGAGCAAAATTTTAGAAACTTCGATTACGAAAGTCCTTGGGAAGGAACAAAATATATTAAAGATGAAATAGAAAGTAATGACAAAAAAAATTAAAAATTTAAATTTAAATTTTGGACCACAACATCCAGCTGCACATGGAGTTTTAAGATTAATTTTAGAATTGGATGGCGAAGTAGTTGAAAAAGCTGATCCTCATATTGGTTTATTGCATAGGGGTACGGAAAAGTTAATAGAAAATAAAACTTATATGCAGGCAGTTCCTTATTTTGATCGATTAGATTATGTAGCTCCAATGAATCAAGAACACGCATTCGCATTAGCGGTTGAGAAAATTCTTAAAATTGATGTTCCAATTAGAGCTCAATATATAAGAGTTATATTTTGTGAGATTGGAAGAATTCTTAGTCATATTCTAAATGTTACAACACAAGCAATGGATGTTGGAGCTTTAACGCCGACCTTGTGGGGATTTGAAGAAAGAGAAAAACTAATGGGTTTTTATGAAAGAGTATCTGGTTCTAGGCTTCATGCAAACTATTTTAGAGCTGGCGGTGTTCATCAAGATTTACCTCAAGGATTAGAAGAAGATTTAGCTGAGTTTTGTGAAAGTTTTCCAAAAATAATAAATGATCTAGAAAGTTTACTAACTGACAATAGAATATTTAAGCAACGTAATGTTGACATAGGAGTAGTTACTAAACAAGACGCTCTAAATTATTCATTTTCAGGTGTAATGATAAGAGGTTCGGGAGTTCCTTGGGATTTAAGAAAATCACAGCCATATGATTGTTATGAAAATTTAGATTTTAAAATTCCAGTTGGAAAAAATGGAGATTGCTACGATAGGTATTTGTGTCGAATTGAAGAAATGAAAGAGAGTATTTCTATAATCAAACAATGTTTATCAAAAATGGAGAAAGGACCTATTAAATCTTTAGATGGAAAAATTAGCCCACCTCCAAAAAAGGAAATTAAGCAATCAATGGAAGCACTTATTCATCATTTTAAACTTTTTACAGAAGGATACAGAGTTCCAAAAGATGAAATATATACTGCTGTTGAAGCTCCAAAAGGTGAGTTTGGTGTTTACTTAATCTCAGATGGATCAAGTAAACCTTATAAGTGCAAAATTAGAGCCCCAGGGTTTTCACATTTGCAATCAATGGATTATCTTATCAAAGGCCATATGTTAGCCGATGTTCCCGCAGTGCTTGGTTCATTGGATATTGTGTTCGGGGAGGTTGATAGATGAGCTTAAGAAGACCAGCAAAAATTCAACCAGAATATTTTGAATTTAATAGTTCATCTTTGGAAGCTGCCAACAAAATTATATCAAGGTATCCTGACGGAAAACAACAAAGTGCTGTCATGGCATTACTTTATATTGCTCAAAGACAAAATGATAACTGGATACCATTAGAAGCAATGAAATATATCGCAAAGTTTTTGAAGATGCCTTACATAAAAGTTTATGAGGTAGCAACTTTCTATACAATGTATAATTTATCTCCAGTTGGAAAACATTTCATACAAGTGTGCACAACAACTCCTTGCATGATTAGAGGGGCAAGTAAATTAGTTGAGGCATGTAAAGAAAAAATATCAGAAAATGAATGTGAATTATCAAACAATAAAAGTTGTTCATGGATGGAGGTCGAATGTTTAGGAGCATGTGTTAATGCGCCTATGATGCAAATTAATGACGATTATTATGAAGACTTAGATAAAGAGAAAACACTAAAGATTTTAGATCAAATTTTAAAAGGTGAAACTCCAAAACCAGGTTCTTATAGAGGAAGATTAAACAATGAACCAGAAAATAATAGAAAAACACTAATGGATTATAAGAATGCTTAAAGACAAAGATAGAATATTTAAAAATTTATATAATGATATGGGTTCTGATATTGTTTCTTCCCAAAAGAGAGGTGACTGGGTTAACACTAAAGAAATTATAGATAAAGGTAGAGATTGGATAATAAATGAAATCAAAGATTCTCAACTTAGAGGTAGGGGTGGTGCTGGTTTCCCAACTGGTTTAAAATGGTCTTTTGCTCCTAAAGAACTAGGTTCGAGACCACATTATTTAGTTATAAATGGTGATGAGTCAGAACCAGGTACGTGTAAGGATAGAGATATTTTAAGATTTGAGCCTCACAAATTAATTGAAGGTTGCTTAATAGCCTCATATGCAGTTCAAGCACATGTTTGTTATATATATATAAGAGGTGAATATTTTGTTGAAGGCGAAAAACTTCAAGCAGCTATTGATGAAGCTTATGAAAAAAAGTTATTGGGGAAAAATGCTGCTGGAACAGGCTGGGATTTAGATGTTTATATTCATTATGGCGCTGGAGCTTATATCTGTGGAGAGGAAACAGCTTTATTAGAAAGTATCGAAGGTAAAAAAGGACAACCTAGATTGAAACCTCCTTTCCCAGCTTTAATTGGTCTTTATGGATGTCCAACAATAATAAACAATGTCGAAACTATAGCTGTAGTACCGACAATTCTTAGAAAAGGTGGAAAATGGTTTGCTTCTCTTGGGAGAGAAAAAAATACAGGTACAAAAATATTTTGTATATCTGGAAATGTAAATACTCCGTGTAATGTTGAGGAGGAAATGAACATACCATTAAAAGAATTAATTGAGGTTCATGCTGGAGGTGTTATTGGCGGTTGGGATAATCTTCAGGCAGTTATTCCTGGTGGATCTTCAATGCCACTGATCCCAAAAGAAAAATGCGAAACATTAACTATGGACTTCGACTCACTAATGGCTGAAAAAAGTGGATTGGGAACTGCAGGCATTGTTGTCATTAATAAAGATCAGGACATTATAAAGTGTATGGCAAGAATTGCTAGATTTTATAAACATGAAAGTTGTGGCCAATGCACACCATGTAGGGAAGGGTCTGGTTGGATGTGGAGAATGCTTGAGAGAATGGCTAAAGGCGAAGCAACCAAAGATGAAGTAGATATGCTAGGTGATGTTACTAATCAAATTGCAGGACATACAATTTGTGCATTTGGAGAAGGTTCTTCTTGGCCAGTCCAAGGTCTTTTGAGGCACTTTAAAAAAGAGATCATAGAGAGAAACAATTTGGATCCTATTGTTCAGAAAAAAAATAATATTCCTTACTTAGTTGATCAACACTTGCTGGATAAAAAAAATGCTTAAACTAAAAGTAAATGATATAGATATTGAAGTAGATGAGGGTTTAACTGTACTTCAAGCGTGTGAAAAAGCTGGAGTAGAAATTCCAAGATTTTGTTATCATGAAAAACTATCTATAGCTGGAAATTGTAGAATGTGTTTAGTTGAGATGGAAAAATCTCCCAAACCTATTGCCTCATGTGCTATGCCAGCTGCTGAAGGAATGAATATAAAAACAAATACTAAATTTGTTGAAAATGCACGAAAAGGTGTAATGGAATTTCTTTTAGCTAATCATCCACTAGACTGCCCTGTATGTGATCAAGGTGGTGAATGTGATTTGCAAGATCAATCGATGTATTATGGTGTAGATAAATCAAGATTCAAAGAAAACAAAAGATTGGTTCCAGAAAAAAATATGGGGCCGTTAATAAAAACACAGATGACCAGGTGTATTCATTGCACAAGATGTGTAAGATTTGCAACTGAAATAGCAGGTGTGCCAGAGTTAGGAGCTATCGGTAGAGGAGAAGATATGCAAATTACAACATACCTCGAGCAATCAATGCAATCAGAGCTATCAGCAAACGTGGTAGATTTATGTCCAGTTGGAGCTTTAACTTCAAAACCTTACGTTTTTGAAGCAAGACCTTGGGAGTTAAAAAAAACGGAAACCATTGACGTTATGGATGCAGTTGGATCTAACATAAGAGTAGATACATATGATTGGGAAGTAAAGAGAGTTTTACCAATCATAAATGAGGACATTAACGAAGAGTGGATTTCAGATAAAACAAGATATGCATGTGATGGTTTACTTCACCAAAGATTAGATACACCTTTTATTAAATATAATAAAAAATTTGAGAAAGCATCATGGGCAGAGGTATATAAAATTATTAAGTCTAAAATTGAAAATACTACAAAAGAAAAAATTTGTGGTTTTGTTGGAGATTTAACCAATATGGAAACTAGCTACATATTCAAAGAATTTTTTGACCGAACTCTAGAGATAAAGAATTATGAGTCAAGAGCAGATAATAGATTTATTAATATTTTAAATAGAGATGATTATATATTTAATTCATCTCTAAATGGGATTGATGAGTCTGATTTAATTTTTTTAGTAGGTTCAAATCCAAGATATGAAGCAACTATTTTAAATGCAAGAATAAGAAAATCTTATTTAAACAATAATACAAAAATTTACTCTTTAAATGAAGTTGGCAATCTAACTTACCCTTATGAAAGTTTTGATGGACAAACTCAAACATTAAAAAATATTTTTGATGGACAGCATGAATTTTCAAAAAATATTTTAAATTCTAAAAAACCAATTATCGTATTAGGTGAGTCATTTTTAAGATTAAATAATGCTGAATTTTTGTTTTTTAAAATAAAAAATTTTTTAAGACAAAATAATAAATTTTCAAATGAATGGAATCCTTTAAATATTCTATCTTGTGATGCATCATCAGTAGGAAATTTCGATCTTGGTTTAATAAATAATGAAAAAAATATATTGGATGATTTAAAATCAAATAAATTTGAAATTGTTTTTTTAGTTGGACAAGACAATATAAAATTTAATAAAACAAATGAGTTTGTAATTTATCAAGGTAGCCATGGTGATAAGGGTGCAGAAATTGCTGATATTATATTGCCTGGTGCAGCTTATACAGAACAAGACGCTCACTATACAAATTTAGAGGGAAAAATTCAAAAAGCATACAAAGCTTCATATCCACCAGGTGAAGCCAAGGAAGATTGGCAAATAATAAATGAGATTGCCGAATTTATGAATAACAGAAAATTATTTAATGATAAAGAAGAATTAAAAAGCAGCATGTTTAATTATTTAAATTTACAAAAAGAAAAACAAAATAAAGAACATAAAAATGAAATAAGCGCAGA
This sequence comes from uncultured Pelagibacteraceae bacterium, assembly GCA_902571955.1. Taxonomy (GTDB): domain Bacteria; phylum Pseudomonadota; class Alphaproteobacteria; order Pelagibacterales; family Pelagibacteraceae; genus Pelagibacter. The sequence continues at coordinate 11,475 of CACGDZ010000006.1, forward strand.
ATTTAAAAATGAAATACTAACTATAGATATTAAACCATATTATTTTTCTAATATTATTGCCAGATGTTCAAAGACCATGATTGAGTGTAATAATTCAAAATTAAATTTAAAATCTACAGGTACAGAAGGCTAGAATGGAATACTTAAGTATAGTTTTTGAGGAAATATATAAAATATTATTTTTATTAGTCCCAGTTTTAGTTTCTGTTGCTATGATTGTTTGGCTTGACAGAAGAGTATGGGCTTTTGTTCAAAAACGACAAGGACCAAATGTTGTTGGACCTTTTGGTTTACTACAATCGTTAGCTGATGCTTTAAAATATATATTTAAGGAAATGATCATTCCATCAAGTTCTAACAAGGTTATATTTATTTTAGCTCCTATTGTAACAATGACACTAGCTTTAATTGCTTGGGCTGTCATTCCTTTTGGTGCTACTAAAGTTTTAGCCGATATTAATGTTGGAATTCTTTATTTATTCGCAGTTTCATCTCTAGGAGTATATGGAATTATAATGGGTGGTTGGGCTTCAAATTCAAAATATCCATTTTTAGGGGCAATTAGATCAGCAGCTCAAATGGTTTCTTATGAAGTTTCAATAGGAGTAATAATCATAAATGTTTTATTATGCGTTGGATCACTAAACTTAAATGACATTGTTATAGCTCAACAAAGTATGTGGTTTGTAGTTCCTTTATTTCCAATGTTTGTAATATTTTTTATTTCAGCTCTAGCAGAAACCAATAGACCTCCTTTTGATTTACCAGAAGCTGAAGCAGAATTAGTCGCAGGATATCAAACCGAATATTCTGGAATGATGTATGCAATGTTTTGGCTGGGAGAATATGCGAACATTTTATTAATGTGCGCGATGGGTGCAATTTTATTTTTAGGTGGTTGGTTATCACCTTTGGAAATTTTTCCGTTTACATTAATTCCTGGAGCGATATGGTTAATACTAAAAATTCTACTTTTATTTTTCTTATTTGCTTTGGTTAAAGCCATTGTCCCGAGATATCGATATGACCAGCTAATGAGATTAGGTTGGAAGGTATTCCTACCTTTTTCGTTAATATGGGTAGTCCTTACAGCAAGCTATTTATTTTATTTTAATCTCTTACCAGTTAATTAATTATGAAAATTTCAAGATTATTTAAGACAATATTAATGACCGATTTTCTTGGAGGCTTATTAATGGCGTTGAAAGAATTTTTTAGACCAAAAAAAACAATAAATTATCCATTTGAAAAAGGAAAGATTAGCCCAAGATTTAGAGGTGAGCATGCTTTGAGAAGATATCCAAATGGCGAAGAAAGATGTATAGCTTGTAAATTATGTGAAGCTGTTTGCCCTGCTCAAGCAATAACGATTGAGTCCGCTCAGAGGGAAGATGGCAGTAGAAAAACAACGCGTTATGATATTGATATGATGAAATGTATTTATTGTGGTTTATGTGAAGAATCTTGTCCTGTAGATGCAATAGTTCAAGGACCAAATTTTGAATTCTCAACCGAAACAAGAGAAGAACTCTATTATACAAAAGAAAAATTATTAGATAATGGAGATAGATGGGAGAATATTCTAGATGCTAACATTAAGGCAGATAATATCCACAGATAATAAATGATTGCACATTCAATTTTTTTTTATACTTTTTCTATAATTGCTGTTGTTTCAGCCATAATGGTAACCGCTTCTAAAAATACTGTTCACTCAGTATTTTTTTTAATACTTGATTTCATAAGTATATCTTGTCTTTTCATAATGATCGGTGCTGAATTTTTAGGAATGATAATGTTAATTGTCTATGTTGGAGCGGTTGCAGTTTTATTCTTATTTGTAGTAATGATGCTGAATGTAGCTCAACAAAAAAATCAATGGTTTGCAGCTAAAGATAGCTCAAAACATATTCCAGTAGGCTTAATTATTAGCACTTTAATTTTTGTTGAAATTATTATTGTAATCGGTGGTTGGAAATATAAACCTGAAATTTTTGATATTAATAATTCAATTGGTCAAACGGGTTTAAGTAATACACACTCTTTAGGTCAGATTTTGTATACTGATTATATCCACATATTTCAAATAAGTGGAATGATACTATTAGTTGCTATGATAGGTGCCATTGTATTGACTTTTAGACAAAGGGCTGGCGTAAAAAAACAAAGTTATATCAAACAAATATCCCGTGAAAGAGCCGAAGGCGTTGAAGTACTGGAAATTGAGACTAACAAAGGAGTTAGAATAGATGACTGAGATTGGTTTAGGTCATTATTTAACCCTAGGAGCTGTAATTTTTTCAATTGGTGTAATCGGTATTTTCCTTAATAGAAAAAATATTATTGTGATATTAATGAGCATAGAATTGATATTGCTAGCTGTGAATATTAATTTAGTTTCTTTTTCAATATTTCTTGGTGATTTAGCCGGACAGGTTTTCACTTTATTTATTTTAACTGTCGCTGCTGCAGAAGCAGCTATTGGATTAGCAATTATAGTCGTTTATTTCAGAAACTCTGGAACAATACGAGTTGAAGAAATAGATAAATTAAAAGGATAATCATGGAACTATCTATTATATTTCTTCCACTTATTGCTTCAATTATTTCTGGTTTTTTTGGAAGATATATCGGTGATAGAAATTCTGAAATAGTAACTAGTGCTTTAGTTTCAATTTCAGCAATCTTATCAATTTATGTTCTTTATCAAGTAATTCTAAATAAATATGAAGAAAATATTGTAATAGCTACCTGGATAAGTTCAGGGTCACTCGATGTAAATTGGTCAATGTTAATTGATCCTTTATCAGCAGTAATGTTAGTAGTTGTAACTTCCGTATCTGCTTTAGTACATATCTATTCAATTGGTTACATGTCTCACGATCCTCATAAACCTCGTTTCATGGCTTATTTATCATTATTCACTTTTGCAATGTTGATGCTTGTAACATCAGATAATTTTATTCAATTATTTTTTGGTTGGGAAGGTGTTGGTCTTTGCTCTTACTTCCTAATTGGTTTTTGGTTTAAAAAAGAAAATGCAAATGCTGCAGCAATAAAAGCATTTGTTGTAAATAGAGTAGGTGATTTTGGTTTTGCTTTAGGAATTTTTTTAATATTTTACTTATTTGGAACTGTTAATTATTCAGAGGTTTTTCAACAAATTCCAACAGTTGTAGATAAAAATTTATCTTTTTTAGGTTTTGAAGTTAAAGCAATAGATTTAATTTGTTTGCTTTTATTTATTGGAGCAATGGGTAAATCTGCACAGATATTACTTCATACATGGTTGCCTGATGCTATGGAAGGTCCAACACCAGTTTCTGCATTAATTCACGCAGCAACGATGGTAACAGCTGGTGTTTTCTTAGTTGTAAGATGTTCTCCTATATATGAGTATTCACCGTTAATATTGAATTTAATAACCATTGTTGGAATGACTACAGCATTCTTTGCAGCAACAGTAGCATTAGTTCAAACAGATATAAAAAAGATAATTGCTTACTCTACATGTAGTCAACTTGGTTATATGTTTTTTGCTGCTGGTGTAGGTGCATACAATGTTGCTATGTTTCATTTATTTACTCACGCATTTTTCAAAGCTTTGTTATTTTTAGGATCTGGTTCAGTAATCCATGCATTTAAAGATGAGCAAAATATAAACAACATGGGAGGTGTATGGAAAAAGTTACCATATACCTATGCTTTAATGATAATAGGAACACTTGCTTTAACAGGTTTTCCATTTTTATCAGGATTTTATTCTAAGGACGCAATTATAGAATTTGCGTATTTAAAAGGTAATACCACTGGTTATTATGCAGCTGGGATTGGAATAATTACAGCATTTTTAACATCTATTTATTCATGGAGATTAATCTTTAAAACTTTCCATGGAGACTATAACAATAAAGAGGTCAAGATAGAGGAAACACACGAGTCTCCTTTAGTAATGCTTGTTCCTTTATTTATCCTCTCAATAGGAGCGGTATTTGCAGGATTTTTATTTAAAGGACTATTTATTGGTCATGGTGATAATTTATTCTGGGCAGAGTCTATTAAGTTTTTAGAGCCTTTAAGCACAGAACATCCACCTTTATGGTTTTTACTTTTAACACCATGTTTAGTTTTAGTATCTATTCCAATTGCTTATTACTTATTTGTAAAAAATAAAGAGTTACCTAATTCAATAGTTTCTATGAACAAACCTTTGTATAATTTTTTAGTTAATAAATGGTATTTCGACGAGTTGTACGATGTGTTGTTTGTTAAATCTTCAAAAAAATTAGGTTTATTTTTATGGAAATTTTGTGATGGAACTATAATCGATGGTTTTGGTCCTGATGGAATTTCTTCTTTTATAAAAAAATGTTCAATTAAAGCAACTAAATTTCAAAGTGGTTTTATCTATCAATATGCATTTGTAATGTTGTTAGGTTTCTCTGCTTTACTAACTTTTTTAATAGTTAAATAATGAATTTTCCTATTCTTTCATCTTTAATATTATTACCAATAGTTGGTGCTTTATTTTTATTTTTTACTAAAGATAAAGATGGAAATAATTTAACTGCTAAATATGTTGCTTTATTTACAACTGTAGTTAATTTTTTAATTTCGATTTATCTGTGGATTTCTTTTGACCAATTATCTTCTAGTTTTCAATTTATAGAAGATAGAACATGGATTGATGGATTCATTGATTATAAAGTTGGTGTAGATGGCATTTCAATTTTGTTTATTATATTAACTACATTTATAACTCCCCTTTGTATTATATCTGTAAATAATTCTGTAAAAAATAGATTAAGAGATTTTTTAATTGCAATTCTGATCATGGAAAGTTTCATGATTGGTGTTTTTTGTGCACTTGATTTAGTTGTATTCTATTTATTTTTTGAAGCTGGATTAATCCCAATGTTTTTAATTATTGGTATTTGGGGTGGTGAAAGAAGAGTTTATTCAGCGTTCAAATTCTTTTTATACACATTGTTAGGATCTGTTTTAATGTTAGTTGCAATAATTTCTATTTATTGGATTACAGGAACAACTGATGTAGTTCAACTATACGACATAGGTATTGATGTTAAATATCAAAATCTATTGTGGTTAGCTTTTTTTAGTTCATTTGCTGTTAAAACACCTATGTGGCCAGTCCATACATGGTTACCTGATGCACATGTTGAGGCTCCTACAGCAGGATCTGTATTACTAGCTGCAATTTTGTTAAAGATGGCTGGATATGGTTTTATAAGATTTTCTTTAGGGCTTTTCCCAGTTGCATCAGAGGTATTTACACCACTAATTTACACCTTGAGTGTTATAGCAATCATATTTACTTCATTGATAGCTTTAATGCAGGAAGATATGAAAAAGTTGATTGCTTATTCATCAGTAGCGCATATGGGTTTTGTAACTTTAGGTATATTCACTTTGCAACAACAAGGAATTGAAGGAAGTATAATTCAAATGATAAGCCATGGCTTAGTTTCAGCAGCATTATTTCTAACTGTTGGTGTAATTTATGACAGAATGCATTCTAGATTGATAAGTACGTATGGTGGACTAGTTTCTGTAATTCCAAAATATTCAATATTGTTTATGTTATTTGCTTTGGCATCTCTAGGTTTACCTGGAACAAGTGGTTTCATTGGTGAGTTTTTAATATTAATGGGAGCTTTCAAGGATAATTTTTTAGTGGCAGTTATAGCAAGTATTGGGGTGATTTTAGGGGCTGCGTATATGTTATGGCTTTATAAAAGAGTAGTATTTGGAAAATTAATAAACGAAGATCTTAAAAAAATTTTAGATTTAAATAGATCTGAATACTTTATTTTAAGTTGTTTAGCTGCACCAATCTTGTTTTTTGGTTTTTATCCAGATCCATTAATAAACACTATTGAAGTTTCTGTAACCGATCTAATTAATATGCATAACACAAATATAGCTAGTAAATAATATGGTAAATTTAAATTTAGTATTACCTGAAATTTTTATTTCTCTATCGATTATGTTTCTACTTATTTTAGGTGTATTTAAAAAAGATAGTTCTAAAATTATATTTAATTTGTCTTTATTTGTAATTTTAATTACAGCAATAATAATAATAAATGAAACTTTCTCTGTCAGCAGGGAAACTTTATTTAACGAGAGTGTTGTGGTTGATAGCATGTCCTCGCTAATGAAAATTATAACTTTAGTTGGAGGTTTTTTAGTTTTAGTTATTTCTTCAAGTTATTTAAAAACATTTAAAATATATAATATAGAATACCCAGTTCTTATTTTGTGTTCTATTCTTGGTATGATGGTTATGATCAGCTCAAATGATTTAATTGTTTTTTATATGGGATTAGAATTACAGTCATTAGCTCTTTATGTTTTAGCGACATATAACAGAGATCAATTAAAATCATCAGAAGCTGGTTTGAAATATTTTGTTTTAAGTGCATTGTCATCTGGACTGTTATTATATGGATGTTCTTTAGTTTATGGTTTTTCAGGTTCTACCAATTTTGATATAATATCAAATCAACTAAATTCTGAGGAATATGTTTTAACTTTTGGGATAGTATTTATATTAGTCGGTTTAGCATTCAAAATTTCTGCTGTCCCATTTCATATGTGGGCACCTGATGTTTACGAAGGATCTCCGACAACTGTAACTTTGTTTTTTACAATAGTTCCAAAGATAGCTGCATTGACTGTATTTATTAGATTTTTATATGTTCCATTTTTAAATTTAATTGATCAATGGCAAATGATAATAGTTTTCTTATCTATAGCTTCTATGGTTTTCGGAGCTGTTGCTGCTATAGGACAAACTAATATTAAAAGATTAGTTGCTTACAGTTCTATAGGACACGTTGGTTATACATTGGCTGGTTTAGCCACAGCATCTAACGAGGGAATTCAAAGTTCAATAATTTATATTTCTATTTATGTCTTTATGAATTTAGCTCTTTTTTCGTGTCTATTAATGTTAAGAAGAAACGACCAATATTATGAAAATATTGATGATCTTTCAGGATTATCAAAAAATCACCCATTGTTGTCTTTATGTTTGTTGTTAATACTATTTTCTTTAGCAGGCATACCTCCTCTAGCCGGTTTCTTTGCAAAATTTTATGTTTTTAAAGCAGTATTGGAACAATCAATGTATTTCTTAGCTATAGTAGGGTTGTTATCAACCGTGGTTGCAGCTTTTTATTATCTAAGAATTATAAAAATAATGTATTTTGACAAAGAAAAAGAGAAATACGATACAGACCATAGCCTTTGGCTAAAATTTTCACTGTCAGTTTCGACTATATTAATTCTTTTTTACTTCATATTTCCAAGTCAGTTAATAGAAGTTGTATCAAGAATTAATATAATTTAATGAAATTTAAAAAATTTAAATTTAAAAAGGTTAAAAGCACAAACAGTACTGCAATAAGAATTATCAAAGAAACCAAACATAACCTAGGTATGATTGTTGCTGAAACGCAAGTAAATGGTAGAGGACAGTATGGAAGAAAATGGATATCATCAAAAGGCAATTTATTTATCTCTTTTTTCAATGAACTAAATAAAACAAATTTATCTATTAAAGCTATAACAAAAATCAATTGTCTTTTAGTTAAAAAATTACTTTCGTCATTTACAAGTAAAAAAATTTTATTTAAAAAACCAAATGACATACTAATTGATAAAAAAAAAATTAGTGGGATTTTACAAGAAATCATATTTGTAAGAGATAAAAAATTTTTAATTACTGGTATAGGTATAAATATTAAAAATAATCCAATTATAAGGAATTATCCAGCTACAAACTTGCAAGAGGTAACTAAAAAAAGTATTAGTAAACTAAGTGTAGAAAATAAACTAAAACAACTTTTTGAAAAAAATTTATCAAAACTGTTTAAAAATAAATAATGTATATTTTGGGTGATATTGGTAATACTGAAACAAAATTATGTATTGTTTCTAAAAATAATAAAATTTCAAAAAAAATTACTTTTTTATCAAAATCTATAAACGTCAAGCAGCTTAATAATTTATTTAAAAAAAATAAAATTCAATTAAATAAAGTTGAAAAAATATTATTTTGCAGTGTTGTACCTAAAACATTTTATATAATTAAAAAATTTTTATCAAAAAAAGTTAAAACAAAATGTTTTGAGGTTAAAAAATTAAATTTAAAATCACTTATAAAAATCAAAGTAGATTACAATCAAGTAGGCTCAGATAGAATTACTAATGCTATAAGTTTAATGAATAACAAAAATAATTTTATAATTTTAGATTTTGGAACAGCAACAACTTTTGATGTTCTAATTAAAAATACTTACTACGGAGGAATTATTGCCCCTGGTGTGAAATTGTCCCTTAATACCTTGTCTGACAAAGCAACTTTGATTCCAAAAATAGATTTAAAAAAAATTAATAAAGTCATTGGCAACAATACAATCTCAGCTGTTAGATCAGGCTTTTTTTGGGGTTATGCGGGTTTAATTGACAATATTATTAATTTAATTAAGAAAGAGACCAGAAAATCTTTTAAAGTAATTATTACTGGTGGATTTTCAAATTTATTTAAAAACTCAATAAAAACGAAAGCTAGTCACAACCAAGATATTACAATTAAAGGCTTAATAAAAATTTCAAAACTAATTAAATGATATGAAAGATGAACTATTATTTTGTCCCCTAGGCGGATCAGGCGAAATAGGCATGAACATGAATTTGTTCGGTTATGGTCAACCTAGTGATCATAAATGGATTATGGTCGACATTGGAGTAACATTTGCAGATGATACTATTCCAGGTGTTGATTTAATTTATCCAGATCCTGGGTTTATAGTTGAGAGAAAAGATAATTTATTAGGTATAGTTTTAACACATGCTCACGAGGATCACATTGGAGCAATTGCACATTTATGGCCAAAATTACAATGTAAAATTTTTGCAACTCCTTTCACAGCTGTACTAATCAGAGAAAAATTTAGAGAAAAGCAAATTGATATAACCAATGATTTACAAATTGTTGAGTTAAATGGAAAGGTTTCCTTGGATCCATTCGAAATTGAATACATTACATTAACACATTCTATATTAGAACCAAACGGACTAAGAATAAAAACTCCCGCAGGAGTTATTCTACATACTGGAGATTGGAAGGTAGATCCAAATCCATTAATTGGAGACAATATAAACGAAAAAAGATTGAAGGAAATTGGAGAAGAAGGTGTGTTAGCAATGATTTGCGATTCAACAAATGTTTTTAGTGCTGGAAGATCAGGTTCAGAATTAGATGTAAGAAAAAATATGTTAAACGTTATGTCTCTATTAAAAAAAAGAATTATCATAACATCTTTCGCTTCAAATGTAGCTAGAATGGAGACAGCTTTTTATTGTGCAGAACAAACAGGAAGACAAATCTCCTTAGTTGGAAGATCAATGCATCGTATTTATAAAGCTGCACGTCAATGTGGATATTTAAAAAATACAATTGAACCAATTGATCCAAGAGAAGCTAAAAATTTTTCAAGAGAAAAAATTGTGTATTTATGTACTGGAAGCCAAGGCGAACCAATGGGTGCAATGATGCGAATTTCTAGTTATGTTCATCCAGATGTTTTTATTGAAAAAGGTGATGCTGTAATTTTTTCTTCAAAAATTATACCTGGTAATGAAAAAAAACTTTATAAACTTCACAACCAACTTGTTAAGGATGGAATAGAAGTTATATCTGAAGAAACCGAATTTGTTCATGTTTCTGGGCATCCAAATAGAGAAGACCTTAAAGAGATGTATCAATGGGTAAAACCTAGGTGCGTAATACCTGTGCACGGTGAGCATAGACATATGATAGAACACATTAATTTTGCAAAAGAAATGCAAGTTCCACACCCAGTTCAAGTAGAAAATGGTGATATCGTTAAATTATATCCAGGTGAAAAACCTGAAGTATATGACAAGGCTCCAAGTGGCAGACTTTATTTAGATGGCAGTGTAAGTGTTGATCCAGACTCACAATCGATTAAAGATAGAAAAAATTTAAGCGCAAATGGATATTTAGAGGTAACCATTATGATTACCCCAAAGGGAAACATTCATAATGATCCAGTGCTTTCATTTAGGGGTTTACCAATCGAAGATAAAGATGAATTTACTTATGGTTTAGTTGAGGAAATAGAAATAATTTCAAGAACTTTTAAAGTTGGAAGCAAACAACAAGAGCACAATTTAATTGATGCATTAAAAATTGCATGTAGAAAATTTTCTAAAGAGAGAACTGGGAAAAAACCATTTACCAATATCAATTTAGTAAGAATTTAATGAGCGCAACAGGCTTAGCGATTATCTATATAATTATATGGTGGATTGTTTTTTTTGCTATTCTACCGATTGATGTGAATCGAACAAAGACTATAAAAATTGATGGTGAAGATCCTGGCTCACCCGAAAATCCAAAAATGTTGAAAAAATTCCTTTATTGCACTGGAATTACTACTGTCATTTTCATAATAATTTACTTATTAATTAAATTTGAATATTTAAATTTAAGAAATATGATTAATTAAGATGCTTTTATCAAATTCATTTATACCAATACTAAAAAATAATCCCTCAGAAGCAAAAATTAAATCGCATCAATTGATGTTGAGAGTAGGTATGATTAAGCAAGCCTCTGCGGGAATTTATTCATGGTTGCCTTTAGGTTTTAAGGTAATGAAAAAAATAGAAGATATTGTCAGACAAGAACAAAACAAAATTGGAGCTCAAGAAATATTAATGCCAACAATTCAATCCAGCGAAATTTGGAAAGAAAGTGGTCGTTATGATGATTATGGTGAAGAGATGTTAAGAATAACCGACCGTCAAAATAGAGAAATGCTATATGGACCAACCAATGAAGAGCAAGTTACTGAAATTTTTAGATCTTCAATAAAATCTTATAAATCACTCCCACAACTTATGTATCATATTCAATGGAAGTTCAGAGATGAAATTAGACCTAGATTTGGAATTATGCGTGGTAGAGAGTTTTACATGAAAGATGCCTACTCATTTGATGTATCAGATGAAGAAGCTTTTTATTCTTATAATAAATTCTTTCTTTCTTATTTAAGAACATTTAAAAGATTATCTTTGACAGCAATACCCATGGCTGCTGATACAGGACCTATAGGTGGAAACTTATCTCATGAATTTATTATTCTTGCTGATACTGGAGAAAGTAAAATTTTTACAGATAAAAGAATATTCGATCTTGATAGTGATAATACTGAAATAGAAAAAGTATCATTGGAAAGTATGAGAAAAAAATATGAACAGTTTTATGCTGTAACTGACGAAAAGTTTAATAAAGAAGAGTTTGAAAAAATTGTTTCTAAGGAAAATCAATTGATTACAAAAGGTATCGAAGTAGGTCATATATTTTATTTTGGTGACAAGTATTCAAAACCAATGGGAGCATCTGTTGATTTACCAGGAGGAAAAAAAGATTTTGTTAAAATGGGTTCTTATGGAATTGGTGTATCAAGGCTAGTAGGGGCTATAATAGAGGCAAAATATGATGAAAAAAATGAAATCATGAAATGGCCATTGTCTGTTGCTCCTTATGATATTTCTATAATACCTATGATAAATAAAAATGACACTTCAGCTTTAGATAAAGCAAATAATATTAATATTGAATTACTAAAAAATAATATTGATGCAATCATTGATGATACAGATGAGAATTTCTCATCAAAAATTAAAAAAATGAATTTAATTGGTGCCCCATATCAAATTATTATTGGTAAGAAAAGTGAGGGTGATTTATTAGAGTTCAAGGAAACCGGTGGTGAAACTCAAAATTTACCATTAAGTAAAATTATAGGAATTATAACTAAACAAAAAAATTCAATTTGATTTCCACTTTAGAAAAAGAAATTACTTTTAGATTTTTAAAAGCCAGAAAAAAAGATGGCTTTTTGAATGTTATATCAATTTTTTCTTTTATAGGAATAAGTCTTGGAGTTGCTGTTCTTATTATTGTGATGTCAGTTATGAATGGATTTAGGACTGAGCTGATTAATAAAATAGTCGGCTTTAATTCACACATAACTGTAAAAACTTATGGGAATCCAATTGATAAAAAAAAAATAAATAAAAAAAATTTAAAATTAATTTCAGAAAATATTATTTTAAGCAACTCTGGTGAAGCTATTATACTTAAAAACGATACATCAAAAGGTATAGTATTACGTGGATATAAAACAAATGACTTTCCAAGTTTAGAAATTGTCAAAAATGAAAATTTTAAAGGCAATAAAAATCAATTAGATAGAAACTATATTTCTATAGGCAATGAATTAAGTTTTTCTTTAGATCTAAAAATAGGTGATGAATTAACTTTACTTTCACCATCAGGAGTAGAAACAATTATTGGTAGTATGCCAAAACAAAAAACTTTTTTGGTAGCATCAATTTACAATAGTGGTTTGGCTGAGTTTGATAATAATATCGCATTTATTAATTTAAGTACTCTTGAGGATTTTTTTGACTATAAGTCAGAGGATAGAAATTTAGAAATTTATTTAAAAAACCCAAATAAAATTGAGGAGCAAAAATTTATTGTCCAAGAAATTTTTGATGAAGAATTTGTTTTTAGTTGGGCTGATATTAATAGTTCATTATTCTCTGCCTTAAAAGTAGAAAGAAATGTAATGTTTATTATCTTATCTTTAATAATTATTGTTGCAGCCTTTAATATAATTTCTGGGTTAACAATTTTAGTTAAAAACAAAACAAGAGATATCGCAATTTTAAAGTCAATTGGTGTGTTAAATAAGTCAATTGTAAAAATATTTTTTTTAGTAGGTGTAATAATAGGAACATCAGCTACTATTTTTGGAATTTTTTTAGGTGTAACGTTTTCTCTTTATATAGAGAATTTTAGACAATTTCTTAGCTCAACATTTAATATAAGTTTATTTCCAGAAGAAATTTATTTTTTAAGCAAGATGCCCTCAGAAATAGATCCAACATCAATTTTTTTAATATCAATTTGTTCAATAATTATAACAATAATAGTTTCAATTTTTCCCGCCTTTAAAGCAGCGAAACTGGACCCAATTAAATCTTTAAAATATGAATAATTTTCTTGAATTAAAAAAAATATTTAAAACTTTTAAAAAAGAAAAAACAGTTAAAGTATTAAAAAATCTTTCTCAAAAATTTGATAAGGGTAAAAGCTATTCTATAATGGGGCCATCTGGGTCAGGTAAATCAACTTTATTAAATTTAATTTCATTGATCGATAGACCATCATCAGGGTCAATCCATTTTGATAAAATTCCTGTAAATTTCAATGAATCTGAAAAAAATGACGTTTATAGATCTAAAAAAATAGGAATTGTTTATCAACAAAATAATCTTCTCCCAGATTTTACTGCTTTAGAAAATATATATTTGGCCTCACTTGCAATTAATGACAATAAAGAATTAGCAATATCTAATGCAGAAAAATTACTCAAAAAAATTGGTCTTTCTAATAGGGCAGATCACTTTCCATCTCAACTATCAGGTGGTGAGGCTCAAAGAGTTGCTATAGCAAGAGCAATTGTAAATGATCCTGAAATTATTTTAGCAGATGAACCGACTGGAAGTTTGGATATGGAAACAGCAAAAGATGTTTTTGAACTTTTACACAAACAAAAAAGGTCAAATAGACTTATTATATTTGCAACTCATAATAGATTTTTTGCTAATAAAGCAGATTGCCTATTGGAGATGATAGATGGTAGTATAAAATCTTCTAATGTCTGAGTCTCATTCTCAAAATTTCAATCATCTCAAAATTCATACTCAATATTCTATTTGTGAAGGAGCAGCTAGAATTGATGATTTACAAGAATATTCTAAGAAAAATAAAATAAAATCACTTGGTTTGTGTGACACTTCAAATTTATGTGGAGCGCTTGAATTTGCTGAAAAGATCGCAAAGTCTGGAACTCAACCAATAATTGGAACTCAAATTAATTTTAAAATCGGAGAAACAATAGGTTTACTCCCTTTGTTTGCTCTGAATGAAGTTGGATATAAAAATATAATAGAACTCTCATCTTTATCGTATTTAAAAAACGATGAATTGTCGGATCCACATGTAGATTTTGAATTATTATTAAATAAATCTGATGGTGTAGCTGTATTTTCAGGAACTGTTTTTGGTTTGTTTGGTAAATTATTTGACAAAGGTAAGTTTACTGAGATCAATGATCTTTATATTAAAATTAAAAAAACCTTCAGGGATAAATTTTATATAGAGATTCAAAGACATAATAATCCAAATGAAATTGGATTTGAAAAATTTAATTTAAAAAAATCTTTAGATTTAGAAATACCTATTATTGCAACTAATGAAGTTTTTTATTTAGATAAAGAAATGCATGAAGCACACGACGCTTTAATTTGTATAGGTAACAAGACATATGTAAATGAAAAAAATAGGTTAAGATTAACAGATCAGCATTATCTAAAAACTAATTCAGAGATGTCAGAATTATTTGCTGACTTACCTGAAGCTTTAGAAAATAATTATAATTTTCCATTAAGATGTAGCTATAGACCGCTATTTTCTAACCCAATATTGCCTAATATTAGTAGTGACAAAGATGGAAATGCAGATAAAATTTTAAAAAAAGATTCAATAGAGGGATTAAAAATTAAATTCAATAAGATTTTTAATTTAAGTGATAAAGATTTAGAAAATAACAATTCATATAAAGAATATAAGGACAGGTTAAATCATGAACTTTCTATTATTATAGAAATGAAATATTCTAGTTATTTTCTCATAGTCGCTGATTACATAAAATGGGCTAAAAATAATGATATCCCTGTAGGTCCTGGAAGAGGTTCAGGTGCTGGTTCGTTGGTAGCTTGGTGTTTGTCAATTACAGATGTTGATCCAATAAAATTTAATCTTATTTTTGAAAGATTTTTAAATCCAGATAGAATTTCAATGCCAGATTTTGATATAGACTTTTGTGAAGATAAAAGAGATCAAGTTTTTGAGTATCTAACAAAAAAATACAAAGATAGCGTAGCTCACATTATAACATTTGGTAAATTAAAAGCCCGAATGGTAATTAGAGACGTTGGAAGAGTTTTGGGATTAGCATATGGATTTGTTGACAGTATATCTAAAATGATACCTTTTGATCCATCTAGACCGCAAAATTTAACTCAGTGCATTGCTGGAGAACCACGATTACAAAAACTTATTAATGAAGATTCAAGGGTAAAGAAACTTACTGATCTATCTTTAAAACTAGAAGGTCTTAACAGAAACGTTGCTACTCACGCAGCCGGAGTAGTAATAGCAGATAAAAAACTTACTGAGGTTGTTCCTTTGTATAAAGATGTTTCTGCAGATTTATTATTACCATCTACACAATTTGATATGTATTCTGCAGAAAATGCAGGGTTAGTAAAATTCGATTTTTTGGGCCTAAAAACACTTACTGTAATTAACAATACCCAAAAAATTGTAAGAAAAAAAATTAAAGATTTTGATATAGAAAAAATTAATTATGAAGATCAAAAAGTATTTGATCTAATGTCTACAGGTAAAACAGTTGGTTTATTCCAAATTGAAAGTGCCGGTATGAGAGAAGCTTTAATTCAAATGAAGCCAAATCATATTGAAGATATTATTGCCTTAGTTGCCCTATATAGACCAGGACCAATGAGCAATATTCCAACATATAATGATTGCAAACATGGAAAGCAAAAACCAGATTATTTACACCCACTTCTAGAGGATATTTTAAAACCAACCTATGGTGTGATTATTTATCAAGAACAGGTAATGCAGATTGCACAAAAACTTTCAGGATTTACAGCAGGACAAGCTGATCTTTTGAGAAGAGCAATGGGAAAAAAGAAAAGAGCAGAACTTGAAAAACAGAAACAAGGATTTATTGCTGGAGCTGTAAAAAATGGAATAGCAAAAGATGTTGCTGCTGGAATTTTCTTAAAAATAGAACCGTTTGCAGAATATGGTTTTAATAAAAGTCACGCTGCTGCATATGCAATTATTTCTTATCAAACTGCATTTTTAAAAACATATTATCCAAAAGAATTCATTGCAGCATCAATGACTATGGATATATCTAATCAAAATAAACTAAGTGAATTTTATGAAGAATTAAAAAGATTAAATGTTGAAGTTGTCCGTCCAGATATAAACGAATGTTTTGCTGATTTTAGAACAATTGATAATAAATTTTATTATGCTTTAGGAGGAATTAAAGCTGTAGGTTATGAGGCAATATCAAATATAGTTGAGGAAAGAATTTTAAATGGAAAATTTGAATCAATTCAGGATTTTATAAATAGAGTAAATCCAAAAGATATAAATAAACTTCAATTAGAAGGTTTGGTTAAAGCTGGTGCATTTGATAATTTAAACCCAAATAGACAGACTTTACACGATTCAATTCCAGGTATGATAGCTAAAAGTAAAAATATATTTGATAATAAATCCGCTAATCAAATTGATTTATTCTCAGAAGATGAAAGTACGCAGGATAATTTTTTAATAAAAACTGAAGATTGGAAATTTGAAGAAAGATTATCAAAAGAATTTGAGTCAGTTGGTTTCTTTATTTCAGACCATCCGTTAAATCAATTTACAGAGATTTTTAATGATTATAAAATAATAGATTATTCAAGTTTTATTTCAAAAGAAGATTCAAAAGACGCTAACATAGCTGCAACACTGCTGAAGGTTCAAGAAAGAAAAACAGCAAAAGGAAATTCTTATGCTGTTTTAAAATTAACAGATTTATCAAGTATATTTGAACTTTTTATTTTCTCAGATGTTTTAGAATTAAATAGAGAAATTTTGAAAGAAGGTAGCTCACTTATTTTAACAATATTTAAAAATGTTTCTAATGATGAAAATCGACTAACTAGAATTAATGTTCAAAAAATAGCCTCACTTAAAGATTTATTTAACAGCCCTATAAACGAGGTTTCGTTCCAGCTTAATTCTAAAGAACAGATTGAAAAAATATCTACAATTTTGAATGATGAAGGCAAAACTATCGTAAATATTAATTTGGTCACAGAAGATAATGTTCTTAAATTTAGATTAAAAAAAGCACGTAAATTAGAAAGAAAATCTCTAAATCTCTTAAGAAATCAAGAAATACATGCAATTATTAACTAAATAATCACTTGTTAAATTTAGTAAATATTTGTAAATAATCTCTAAATTAAATTAACACGCACACAGTTGTTGGTTTTATACCTCCGGTCCTTTATTGGAAATTACTGTGGTGGCTTAACCGGGAATAAATATGAAAATACCTAACGTTACAATACAACAATTACTAGAAGCAGGCGTTCATCTTGGACATAAAACTTTAAGATGGAACCCAAAAATGAAAAAATATATTTTTGGAAAAAGAGACTCTATTCACATTATTGATTTAACTCAAACTCTTGAATTAACTAAAGTCGCTTTGGAAAAAGTTTATGAAACTATTTCAAATAATGGAAAAATTTTATTTGTATCAACTAAAAAACAAGCATCAGAAGCTATAGCCGAAGTTGCAAAAGAAACAGATCAATATTTTGTAAATTACAGATGGTTAGGAGGTATGCTAACAAACTGGGGAACAATTTCCAATTCAATAAAAAAACTTAAAAAACTAGAAACTGATTTAGCAGCAGAGAATAGAGGATTTACTAAAAAAGAACTTTTAAAAATGAGTGTTAAAAAGGATAAGCTTCAAAGATCTTTGGGTGGTATAGCAGAAATGAAAAAAGTTCCTGATCTAGTATTTGTAATAGATACAAACTATGAATCTCTTGCAATAGCAGAGTCTTCAAAATTAGGAATACCAATTATTGCTATTTTAGATAGTAATTCAAACCCAGATCATATTGATTACCCAATTCCAGGCAATGATGATGCAAGAAGAGCTATTGATCTTTATTGCAATTTAATCAAAGAAACAATTAATAGTGCTAAAAGTTCTGTGTTACCAAATGAGACAAAAAAAGATAAAGCTAAGGATAATGATAAAACAAAAACTATTCAGGAATTAGATAGAGAAAAATTAGAAAAAAAATTTTCTAAAGATGATAAGGAGAAATTAAACTAATGAGTGATATAGAGAAAGTAAAAAAACTAAGAGAAGCAACTGGTGCTGGTTTCAAAGATTGCAACCTAGCTATTAAAGAGTCAAATGGAGATTTAGAGAAGGCAATAGAAATTCTAAGAGTTAAAGGAATTTCAAAAGCATCAAAAAAAATGTCTAGAGACGCGAAGGAAGGTGTTGTTGTAGTTAGTGGAGATCAAACTAAAACTTCAGTGATTGAGGTAAATTGTGAAACAGATTTTGTTGCTAAAAATGACGATTTCATTAACTTTGTTAAAGAGTTAAGTGAATTAAATAATCAAAATAATTCAAATGTTGAAGATTTAAAGACATCTAAAATGAAAAATGGCCAAACAGTCGATGACAATTTGGTAGCTTTGATTGCAAAAATCGGTGAAAAAATCACAATAGGAAAAGCGAAAACTATTCAAAATACTTACGGAGTTAATAACCACTATCTTCATACAGTTGTAAAAGATAATGTTGCAAAATTAGCTGTTATGGTTTCATTAGATACTAAAGATAATTCAGAGTCAGTTAAAACATTTAGCAAACAATTATCAATGCATATTGCGGCATCAAACCCATTAGCTTTAGAGTCAAGCTCAATAGATCAGGCTATTATTGACAAGGAACAAGAGCTAGTTACTGAAGAATTAAAAAATTCTGGAAAACCTGAGGATATTGCAAAAAAAATAAGCTTAGGTAAAATGAACAAGTTTAAAGAAGAAAATGCTCTCTTAACTCAGGCTTGGGTTATGGAGCCTAAAAAAAAAGTTCAAGATGTATTAAAAGAACTTTCCATAGCCGATTTAAAGATCAAAGAGTTTTACAGAATTAAGATTGGAGAATAAATGTTTGATGATAAGCCTTACAACCTTAAAATGGATAAAGCAATTGAGGTTTTCACAAAAGAGCTATCATCTTTAAGAACTGGTAGGGCTAATGCTTCAATGCTTGACTTAATTAAAGTAGATGTTTATGGACAACAAATGCCTATTAATCAGGTTGGGAGTATCACCACACCCGAACCAAGAATGATAAATATTCAAATTTGGGATACAAATAATGTATCATTAGTTGATGCAGCAATTAAAAAATCAGATTTAGGATTAAATCCACAAATTGATGGTCAGTTGATTCGACTTCCAGTTCCTGAACTTAACGAGGAAAGAAGAACAGAATTGAAAAAGTTAATTAAATCTATTGGAGAAAAATGTAAAGTTTCAATACGAAATATTCGTAGAGAAGCAAACGAGGAACTAAAAAAAAAATTAAAATTAAAAGAAATTGGTGAGGATCAAGAAAAAACTTACGAAAAAAAAATACAATTAATAACAGATGACCATATAAAACTAGTTGAAGATAAAGTCTCTATAAAAGAAAAAGAAATAATGACAATATGAACCCACTCAATCATGTAGCCATTATCATGGATGGTAATGGACGCTGGGGCTTAAAGTACAAGAATTCAAGAAATGCTGGACACAAAGCTGGACTAAAAACTGTTGAAAAAATAATTAAAGAAACGTTAAAGAATAAAATTAAATTCTTAACTTTGTATGCATTTTCAACTGAAAATTGGAAAAGACCCAAAAAAGAGGTAAAATATTTATTTGATCTATTAGAAACTTTCTTAGTGAATAGGATTGAAGATTTAAATAATCAAAATATTAAACTAAAGATTATAGGTATTAAAAATTTTTCAAAAAAATTAAACAAATTGTTAATTTTTTGTGAAAAAAAAACTGCTAAAAATAATAAGTTACAGATTAATTTAGCACTTAATTATGGTTCTAAAACAGAACTAATTAACGCATTTAAATTATTATCAAAAAATAAAGAAAAGATTAATATAAAAAATATAACAAAGTATCTACAAACAAAAAAAATACCAGATCCTGATGTACTTATTCGAACAGGTAATACCAAAAGATTAAGCAATTTTCTGTTATGGCAATTAGCATACTCTGAAATATTTTTTGAGAAAAAACTTTGGCCAGCATTTAATGAAAAAGACTACAATAAAATAATTAAAAATTTTAAAAATATAAAAAGGAACTTTGGCAGTATTTCATGAGTTTAAATTTATTATATCGGATTTTTACATCTGCAATATTATTAATTTTATTATGTCTTGGTTTATTTTTAAATAAATATATATGGTTATGCTTGTTAATTTTAGCTTCAGTAATTTCTTATTATGAATTTTACAAATTAATCCAAAAAAAATTTAAGAAAAAAAAAAATCAAATTTTTTGGTCAAATATTATTTCTATAATATACTTAATAAATTTTACTTATGCTGGATATGCTTTGTATGAAAATTCTCATATTAATTTAATTTTTGTTCTTTTAATTTGTATTTTTTCAGACACAGGTGGCTATATTGTTGGTAAATCTATCGGTGGAAAAAAGCTAACTAAAATTAGCCCAAAAAAAACTATATCTGGAAGTATTGGATCACTAATTTTTTCAATCTTACCAATAATTATTTTTAGTTTAATTTACGATAATTTTTTTATTTTAGAGTGGTTATATTTTTATATTTTAGCTTGTCTCTTTTTATCATTAGTTTGTCAGTTTGGTGATTTATTTATCTCATATTTTAAGAGACAAGCAAAAGTAAAAGATACAGGATCACTTTTACCTGGACATGGTGGCTTATTAGATAGAATTGATGGTATAATTTTTGTTTTACCCACTGCATATATATTAGATAAAATAATTCTATAAAAATGAAAAAAAAAATAGCAATATTAGGATCTACAGGTTCAATTGGAAAAAACTTGATTGATATAGTTAGTAAAAATAAAAATTCATATAAAATTATTTTACTTACAGCTAATAAAGATTATGAAAATTTATTAAAACAAGCTAAAAAATTTAAAGTTAAAAATTTAATTATTACGGATAAAGATAGTTATAAAATTTTAAAAAAAAAAACAAAATATCTTAATATTAATGTTTTTAGCAATTTTAATAATCTAAATAAAATTTTAAAGAATAAGATCGATTATGTTATGAGTTCAATTACGGGTTTAGATGGATTAAAACCCACAATTAAAATTATTAAATTTACTAAAATAATTGCTATTGCAAATAAAGAGGCAATTATATGTGGATGGAATCTTATTAAAAATGAATTAAATAAAAATAAAACAAAATTTATACCTGTTGACTCAGAACATTTTTCAATATGGTATGGTTTAAGCAATAATAAAAATTTAATTAAAAAAATATATTTAACTGCCTCCGGTGGTCCCTTTTTAAATCTACCAAATAAAAAATTTAAAAATATTAAAGTTAAAGATGCTTTAAAGCATCCCAGTTGGAAAATGGGGAAAAAAATAACCATAGACTCTGCAACAATGATGAATAAAGTTTTTGAAATAATTGAGGCAAAAAAAATATTTGACCTAAATTATAAACAACTTTCTATTTTAACTCACCCTGACTCTTATGTTCATGCTTTAATTAATTTTGAGAATGGGCTTATAAAAATCATAGCTCATAAAACGGATATGAAAATTCCGATTGCAAATTCTTTATTATTTAATGACCAAATTAAACATAACTCAAGTTTAGAACAAAATATTTTTAAATTAAATAATTTAAATTTCAAAAAAATAAATTTAACTAAATTTCCATCAGTAAAACTAATTAAATTATTACCAAACAATAGCTCACTTTTTGAAACAATTTTAGTTTCAGCAAATGATGAATTAGTTAGACAATTTTTAAATAAAAAAATTCAATTTAATGAAATTTATAAAAATTTGATAAAAATATTAAAAAAACAGGAATTTTATAAATATAAAAAAAAAATTCCTTCTAAAATAGATGATATATTGAAATTATCAGATTATGTTCGTTTTAAAATTATATCAAAACATATATAAGACATTAGTTTTATGAAAAAAGTTCCTATTTTATTCACATTAATATTTTTTTTATTTTCAAATACTTATGTTTTTTCTGAAATTATTAAAGAAATAAAAATTATCGGTAATGAAAGAATTCCTAGTGAAACAATTATTATGTTTTCCAAAATTAAAATAAATGATGAAATTAATGATACAAAAGCAAACTCAATTGTAAAAGATTTATATGATTCAAATTTTTTTGAGGACATATCTGTAAAATTTGAAAAAAATGTTTTAACTATTTCTGTAAAAGAACAGCCCATTATTCAAGATATTATAATTGATGGACTTAAAGCAAATAAATTCAAAGAGGCTATAAGAGAAAAGTTTATTTTAAAACCGAGAAGTTCTTTTAACAAATATTTATTATCTGAAGAAGAAATACAAATTAAATCTACTTTAAAAAAATTTGGTTTTTATTTTGCCAAAGTAGAAACATATATAGAAAATTTGGATAATAATATGGTTAATATAAATTATAAAATAGATTTAGGAAACAAAGCTAAAATTAAAAAAATTTCATTTGTTGGTGATAAAATTTATAAAGATCGAAAATTAAGAAATATAATAATAAGTGAAGAGTTTAAATTTTGGAAATTTATTTCTACAAAAAAATATTTAAATGAAGACATGATTAATATTGATATGAGGCTTCTTAAAAATTTTTATTTAAATCAAGGATATTACAATGTTGATATAAAATCTAGTTTTGCAAAACTTGTTGGAAGTGATGAATTCGAATTAATTTATAATATTTCATCAAATCAAAAAATTTTTTTTGATGATCTTAGAATTATATTTCCAAACGATATTAATCAAGAAAACTATCAAGACTTAAAAGATTTTCTAAATAAATTAAAAGGCGAACCTTATTCAATTATCACTGTTGAAAATATATTAGAAAAAATTGAGTTAATTACTCTTAACGAACAATATAAATCTATTAATGCCTCCATTAATGAAAATATTGATGGTGATAAGCTTAAAATAGATTTTATTATAGACGAGACAGAAAAATATTTTGTTGAAAGAATTAATATACTTGGAAACAATATTACAAGAGAAAGTGTTATTAGAAATCAGCTTGAGGTTGACGAAGGTGACCCATTTAATGAAATTCTAGCAAAAAAATCTGAAAATAATTTGAGAAGTCTTAATTTTTTTAAAGAAGTTAAAACAGAAATTATTGATGGTAACAGTCCAAATTCTAAAATAATAAATATTGACGTAAAAGAAAAAGCTACTGGTGAAATTTCAGCAGGTGCCGGCATTGGAACCTCAGGTGGCACTGTAGTTTTTGGTGTTAAGGAAAACAATTATTTAGGAAAAGGTTTAGCAGTTGAGGCCGAAACCACTGTAACTGCAGAGTCATTTAAAGGCCTTTTAAGAGTAAAAAATCCAAACTATAGAAATTCTGATAAATCATTGTTTGCCACATTACAGTCTTTAGAAATCGATCAACTTGCTGATTATGGATATAAAACTAATAAAACTGGTTTTGAGATTGGCACAAGATTTGAATATTTGGAGGATTTAAATTTTGGTTTAAGTACAAGTTCATTTTATGAAAATATAGAGACAGACTCAACCGCCTCAGCGAGACAAAAATCACAGAAAGGTGATTATTGGGACACTTTTGTCAAATTAGATTTAAATCAGGATAAAAGGAATCAAAAATTCAGAACTTCAGATGGATACATTTCTAATTACTCCATAAATATTCCAGTAATAAGCGATAACAATACTTTAACTAATACTTATCTTTATAAAGTTTTTGGAGAATTGTATGAAAATAATATTTCTTCATTATCCTTTTATGTACAAGCAGCAAACTCTATTACTGGTGATGATATTAAATTAACGGAAAGGCTTTCAATTCCGTCTAGAAGATTAAGAGGTTTTGAAAGAGGAAAAGTTGGACCAAAAGACGGAAATGATTTCATTGGTGGAAATTATATCACCGCTTTAAGCATTAATTCCTCTCTTCCACAAATTTTTCCAAACTTACAAAATATAGATGTTTCCATATTTTTTGATGCAGCCAATATTTGGGGTGTAGACTATGACTCATCTTTAGGAGATAATAGTAAAATAAGAAGTTCAGTGGGAATTGGTGTTGATTGGTTTACACCGATAGGGCCACTAAATTTTTCACTTTCAGAAGTTCTCTCAAAAACAGATACAGATATAGAAGAGTCTTTCAGATTTAATTTAGGAACGACATTTTAATGAAAAACTGTAAGAATTATTTTTTTATTTTAATATTTTTATTTATTAATTTTACTAATGTTCAAAGTGACGAGAGTGTTGCATTTGTGAATATTGATTATTTAATAAAAAATATAAATGTAGGTAAAATAGCGTTGGAAAATATATCTAAGGAAGATAAAAAAAATATCGATATTTTAAAAAAAAAAAATGAAGATTTAAAGAAACTTGAATTAGAAATTAAACAAAAACAAAATATTATTTCTGAAGATGCATTTAAGAAGGAAGTTAACTTATTAAAAAATAAAGCAAAGGAATTTAATAAAGAAAAAGATACATTGGTTAAAGAGTTTAATATTTTCAAAAATAAAGAATTGAATAATGTATTTAAAACAATTAATCCCATTATAAGAAAATATATGTCAGATAATTCAATTAGTGTTTTGTTGGATACAAAAAATATTTTTATTGGAGATCTAAATGCTGATATAACTGAACAACTTGTAAAAATAATAAATCAAATTAGTAGCCAGTCATGACAATATTAAATAAAGATCAAATAGCTAATTTACTACCTCATAGAGATCCAATGCTATTAATAGATGAATTATACGACATAAAAAAATTACATTCTGCTACAGCAGTTGTAAATGTTAATAAAGATAGTTTTTTTGTTCAAGGTCATTTTCCTGATCAACCAGTAATGCCAGGAGTATTAATTGTAGAGTCATTTGGTCAAGCAGCAGCAGCACTTACTGCTCAAGGTTTAGATAGATCTACTTATGAAAATAAACTAGTTTTTTTGATGGGAGTTGAAAAAGCAAGATTTAGAAATCCAGTTATACCTAATTGTAAACTCATTCTAAAAATAGAAGCTATTAGATCACATGGTCGAGTTTGGAAATACAAGGGTGAAGCATTTGTTAATGATACAAAAATGGCTGACGCAATTTGGTCTGCTACAATAGTAGATAAGAAATAAATAGCAATAATTGTTGATAACTTATTTTAAATTGCTTTGATAAAAGTAATTTATGTCTAATCCTTTTTTCAAAAAATATGGTCCTTTGAAAATCTTTGAAATAGTAAATTCTTTAAATTTAAATATAGATAAATCACACTATAAGAAGGATATCCATGATATCAAAGATCTTGCTTCATCTACTAAAAATGACATTACTTTTTTCCATTCTAAAAAATATAAAGATGTTGCAAAAAAAACCAAAGCCTCGTTTTGTTTGACCACAGAAGTTTTAAAAACGGACTTACCTGGAACTTGTATAGCTTTAGTTGTTGATAATGTTTTAGTTTCTACTTCAAAAATTACTTCGATTTTTTATCCAGATTCTATAAATGATAACTTTGATGAAACTGCAACTTTAATTAATGATACTAATTTTAAAGACAAAGTTATTTTTGGTAAAAATGTTTTAATTGGAAATAATGTTTCAATTGGTAATAATTGTAAAATTGGACACAACACAATTATAGAAAAAAATGTTGTTATAGGAGATCATTGTGTTATCGGATCAAATAATGTTATTAGAAATACATTAGTTAAAAATAATGTTAGAATATTAGATAATTGTATAATTGGTAAACATGGTTTTGGTTTTTTTCCTATTAAAGATAAGAATTTAAGATACCCGCATATCGGAATAGTTATAATTGAAGATAATTGTGAAATTGGATGTGGCTCCACTATCGATAGAGGATCAATGTCAAACACTATAATAGGTAAAAATACCTATTTAGACAATCAAATACACATAGCTCATAATGTTAAAATTGGAGAAAATTCAATTATAGCTGGTCAAGTAGGGATAGCAGGAAGTTCTATAATTGGTAATAATGTGAAAATTGGTGGTCAAGCTGGAATATCTGGACATCTTAAAATTGGTAACAATGTTGAAATTGGAGGTGGTTCCGGAGTGATTAAAGATATTCCTGACAACACTAAAGTAATGGGCTATCCAGCAAAAAATATAAGAGAATTTTTAAGAGATTATAAATGATTCACAAAACAGCTATAATTGACTCTAATGCTAAAATTTCTAAAAATGTAAAAATTGGTCCCTATACTGTTATCGGTCCAAATGTTGAAATAGACGAAGAAACTGAAATTCAATCTCATGTTAATATTGCTGGTAATACTAAAATTGGAAAAAATAATAAAATTTATCCATTTGCCTCAATAGGAAATGATCCTCAAGATCTAAAATTTAAAGGTGAAGAAACAAAGTTACAGATTGGTAACAATAATAAAATACGAGAATATGTTACAATTAATCCAGGAACAAAAGGTGGTGGTGGATTAACTAAAATTGGTAACAACTGTTTGTTTATGGTTTCAGCTCATATTGCCCATGATTGCCTTGTTGGAAATAATGTAATTCTAGCCAACAATGTACCATTAGGTGGACATTCCCATATTGATGATGATGCAATAATTGGTGGTAATTCAGCTGTTCAGCAATTTACTAGAGTAGGCAAGTCAGCAATGATTGGAGGGATGTGTGGTGTTGTAAGAGATATAATTCCATATGGTATTGCACATGGTAATAGAAGTGTTTTACAAGGATTGAACTTAATAGGTTTAAGAAGAAAAAATATTCCAAATAAAGAAATTATGTTTTTAAGTGATGCATATAAAGAACTTTTTAAAAATGAAAATTTAACTGAAAATTTAAATAATTTATCAAAAGATTTTTTAAACAACGAACTAGTAGTAGAAGTTGTTCAATTTATAGAAAAAGATAAGAAAAGACCAATTTGTACTCCTTTTTCAAAATAAAATGATAGGTTTATTTTTAGGCGACACAGATTTTTCAGAAATAGTTCTTAAAAAAATAAAAAAACAAAAAAAAAAATACTTCATTATAGATTTTTCAAAAAATAATAAATTTAACAAAGATAATAATTCTTATAGAATAAGTATTGGAAGATTTGGTGCAATTATTAATTTAATTAAACAAAAGAAATGTAAAAAAGTTCTATTCGCAGGCAAGATTGCAAAACCAAATTTTTCTTCATTAAGATTAGATTTTAAGGGTATTTATTATATGCCAAGTGTAATCAAAGCAGCTAAAATAGGCGATGCGGCTATAATTAAATCAATAATAAAAATTTTAAATAATGAAGGAATAAAAGTTATTAGCTCAATATTTTTCAATCCAGAGCTATCTTTAAAGAAAGGAAACTATACTAAGTTAAAGCCTAACAAAAAAGACCTAATATCAATTAGAAAAGGGAAATTCTTTTTTAATAAAACCAAAAATCTAGACCACATTCAAGCGTTAGTAGTTAAGGGAGATAAAATTTTAGCTAAAGAAGGAAAAGAAGGTACAAAAAAAATGTTATCAACATTAAAGAAAAAATCAGATGGTATTTTAATTAAATTACCAAAAAAGAAACAAGATTTGAGAATGGACTTACCAACAATTGGTTTACAAACTTTCAAGGATGCTAAAAAATATGGATTACGTGGTTTAGTTTTACAATCTAAAAAGAATATTTTTCTAGATAAAACTGAATGCATTAAATTTGCTAATAAAAACAAGATATTTATTTATATTATATGAAAAAAATTTTCATACTCACAGGTGAGCCTTCAGGTGACAAATTAGCTTCAACAGTTATTTCTAAGTTAAAATCTCAAAATCCTAATATTGAATATTCATCTGTTGGTGGAAATCACTTAAAAAGATTAGGAATTGAAAGTATTTTTAATTTAAATGAAATAACCTATCTAGGTTTTACGAGTATTTTATTAAATATATTTAAAATTAGAAATAAAATTAATCATACTGTTAATGAAATAATTAAATTTAACCCAGATATATTATTTTCTGTTGATAGCCCTGATTTTACTATGAGAGTTGCTGAAAGAGTAAAAAAAATAAACAATAATATTAAAACTATTCATTATGTAGCTCCTCAAGTTTGGATATGGAGAAAAAATAGATTAAAAAAAATTAAAAAATATATTGATCATATTCTTTTATTATTTGACTTTGAGAAAAAATATTTTGATGAGGAAAATATAAAAAATACTTTTGTTGGACATCCATTAATAGAGAATAATGAGGATAATAAAAAAATTATTGAAAATATAATTCCTAAAGATAAAAAAATTATATCAATTTTCCCTGGAAGTAGAAAATCTGAAACAGATGTATTGTTAAATATTTTAATTGATTTTATAAAACTTATGAACAAACGTCATAATGATTTTTATTTTTACTTTCATGCAACTGATGAAAATAAAAATTTAATTTTGTCAGAAATTAAAAAATTTAATATTGAAAACATTGATGTGGTTTCAGACGAAAGTATTAAATCAAAAATTTTATCTAATTCTGTTTTTGCTGTATCTAAATCAGGAACAGTTTCATTACAAATTTCTAGCTCAAATATACCTTCAATAATTATTTATAAACTAAGTTTTATCAATTTTATGATATTTAAAATGTTAGTTAATGTTAAATTTGCAAATATAATTAATATTATCAACAATCGAGAAGTTATCCCTGAATTGTTACAAAATGAATGTAATGCTGATGAAATCTATAGATCTGTAATTTATCTTTTAAAAAACCCTGAGCTTATTAAAAAACAACTTTCTGATTGTTCAAAAACATTAGAAGGAATTAGATCTAAAACTTCTTCTTCTGAAGAGGCTTGTCTAGTTTTAAGAAATTATCTTAGCCAGCCTAATTAACACCTCTTCTTTACCAAGAGCTATAACTATATCATATAAACCAGGACCAAATTTTGACCCGGTCAAAGCAATCCGTAAAGGCTGACCAACTCCTTTAAAATTTGTATCATTTGTTTTAATCAAATTATTTACTACAGGCTCTAAACTCTCCTTATTTATATTTGATATAAGTGATAATTCTTTAATAAATTCTGAAATAATTTTTTTTGCTTTATCATCAATCAATTTTAAATCATCCTGATTGAAGTTAACTTCATTATTGATGATGAATTTTGAATTATTGTAAATATCTTCTAAGGTTTTAGCCTTATTTTTTAAAAATGATAATGAGGATTTAATTTTTGTTTCTTTATCACTTTTAATTTCTTCTTTATAAATTTTGCAATATTCAAATAGATTTTGATAAAGATCTTTCTCATCGATTGTTTTTATATAGTGCTCATTCATTGATAATATTCTGCTCATATCTAGCTTTGATGGTGATTTGCCAATACCTTCTAAATTAAAGAACTCAATGCTCTCATCCAGAGTAAATATTTCTTTGTCTTGATATGACCATCCAAGTCTAAGTAGATAATTTCTTAAAGCATCAGGCATTATGCCTATTTTTGAGTAATCATCTAACGTTGAGGCATTATCTCTTTTTGAAAGTTTTTTACCTTCAATAGTATGAATTAATGGAATGTGCGCAAATTCAGGAACATCCCAACCCATTGCTTGATATATTTGTATTTGTTTAAAAGTATTTATCTTGTGATCATCTCCTCTAATTATATGTGTCATTCCCATTTGATGATCGTCAACGGTTGCAGAAAGGTTGTAAGTCGGCGTTCCATCGTTTCTTAAAATTATAAAATCTTCTATTGTATTATTTTCAATTTCAATATCTCCTTGAACTAAATCTTTAAGTTTAGAATTTCCATTTATTTTACTTTTAAATCTAATCACGGGTTTAATATCTTTAGGAGCATCTTTTTCATCAGAATCTCTCCATTTTCTATTATAAATATATGGCATCTTTTTTTGCCTAGCTCTTTTTTTTTGTTCCTCTATCTCTTCAGCAGAGCAGTAGCATTTATATGCGCTACCTTTTTTTAATAATTCATTAGCAATTTTAATGTGATCTTCTATTTTTTGTGACTGAATATATTCTTCACCATCATGCTCAATTCCTATCCACTTTAATGATTTAATAATTTGTATTTTGTATTCTTCTTTTGATCTTTCTTTGTCAGTATCTTCAATTCTTAGGTGAAAAGTTCCTTTTTGATTTTTAGAGAACAACCAATTAAATAAGGCAGTTCTAACCCCTCCAATATGAAGAGCTCCAGTAGGGGATGGAGCAAAACGTGTTGCTACTTTAGACATCAATGTTGTTTAGACTATTTTTTTAGAAGTTTCTATATAAAGATACTAAAACTCCTTGAACTTTTACTCTATCAGGTCCAAAAATCTTAGTTTCATAGTTTCTATTAGCACTTTCAAGCGCCACAACTTTACCTTTTTTTCGAATTCTTTTTAACATCGCTTCATGCTCATCTATTAATGCAACAACAATTTTACCATTATCAGCAGTATCTGTTCTTTTAATAATAACAGTATCACCTTCATGAATACCTGCATCTATCATGGAGTCACCTTGAACTTTTAATCCAAAGTAATCACCATTTTTTTCTAAATTATTTGGTAGTGGAATTCTAGATACCTCATTTTGTATTGCTTCAACAGGTGTTCCAGCTGCAATTTTTCCAAGCACTGGTACTTCTACTTCATCTGAATGAGTTTGTTCTTCATCTAATCCGCCTTTAATCACACTAGGTGAAAAGCTATTATAAATATCATTGGCAGAAGCTGTTTCTGGCAATTTAATTACCTCTAAAGCTCTTGCTTTGTGAGCTAATCTTTTTATAAAACCTCTTTCTTCTAAAGCACTAATCAATCTATGAATACCTGATTTAGATTTTAAATTAAGAGACTGTTTCATCTCTTCATATGAAGGAGACACGCCAGAACTTCTCAACTTCTTGTTGATAAATAAAAGTAGGTTTTTTTGTTTTTTTGTTAGCATAAGAACAAATATCGTACAAACAATGTTCTATAAAAGTTCTTTTAAATTAACAATACTAAAAAAAACTACTAAAATAGGGCTTTATTTGACTACAAAACTGAAAATATAGAATTTTTATCTAAGTTTTTCAAAAGTGATTCACCAATTAAAAAAGTGTTAATTGATGTTTTGTTATTAAGATCTAATAGCTCTTCTTTATTCTTAATTCCACTTTCAGATATTAAAGGACCTTTGTGACTTTTTACAACATCATAAATATCATAAGTTGTATTTATATCAGTTTTAAGTGTTTTTAAATTTCTATTGTTTATTCCAATTAATGCATCTTTAAAATTTAATGCTTTTTTAGCTTCTTCCACTGTATGAACTTCAACTATAACCGACATATTGTATTTTATAGCTTCATCATATAATTCAGAAGCAAGATCATCTGAAACCCCAGCTAAAATAATTAAAATAGCATCAGCGCCATAACTTTTTGCCAAAGGTATTTGAAATTTATCGATAAAAAAATCCTTACACAATATAGGTAAATTTATTTTATCTTTTATTTTGCTTATGTGAACTAAATTTCCTAAAAAATAATCTTCTTCTGTTAAAACTGAAAGGCAAGTTGCCTTATTATTTAAATAAATCTGAGCAATATCTACAGGATTATAATCATCAATTATTATACCCGCTGAAGGACTTGCTTTTTTAATTTCAGCAATAATTGAAGTTTTATTATTTTTTATATTATTTTCTATTTTCTCTTTAAAATTAATATAGCTGTTGTTTTTATTAATTAATTCATCCAAAGTTTTAAGATCTAGAGATTTTTTTAATTTATCAACATTTTCAATTTTCTTTTGAATGATATTTTGAAGTATATTTTCAGACATTTTGAATTTTTTCTAGATGTAAAAAAGTTTTTCCAGAAAGGATAAATTCTCTTGTGTAATTATATGCTTCAGAAAAGTCTGAAAATTTTTCTCCAACAATTAAACCTGCCGCAGCATTTAAACAAACTGCTTTTGAAAAGTCATTATCTTTACCTTTAAAAATTTCAATCATTTTATCAGCATTAAATTTTGCATCATCACCCACTAGATTTTTAAAATTATCTGCATTAACCCCTAAAGCATTTGGATCTATTTTAATTTCAGATATTTGACCATCTTTTAATTGAATAACATTAGTGATTGCATATGGAGATATTTCATCTAATCCATCCTCGCTATTTACTATCCAAGCAAATTTTAAATTTAAATTTTTAAGTCCTTCTGCAAAAATTTTTAATAATTTTTTATCAAAAACTCCTACAACTTGTCTTTCTGCAAGTGCTGGATTACTTAATGGACCAATCATATTAAAAATGGTTCTTTTTCCAATTTTCTTTCTTACGGGTCCTACAAATCTCATCGCACTATGATAATTTGGTGCAAACATAAAACCAAAATTGTTGGTATTAATTTCTTTTTCTATATCATCAGGTTCTAAATCAATTTTGATTTTAAGGGCTTCTAAAACATCACCGGACCCACATTTCGAGGAAACAGCTTTATTGCCATGCTTAGCAACTTTTGTACCCATACTAGCTAGAACTAGGGCAGAAGCAGTTGAAATATTGAGAGTATTCATACCATCACCGCCAGTACCACAAGTATCAATACAATCACTTACATTTACTCGTTTTGATTTTTCTCTCAGAACAAAAACTCCACCTGCTATTTCATCTGAAACTTCACCTTTTTCAGACAGCAAAGTTAAAAAGTCAAAAATCTCATCATCACTGGCTTTTCCTGTCATTAATATTTCAAAAGCAGTTTTACTTTCTTCAAAAGTTAAATCTTGTTTATTTTTAAGTTTTTCTAAAATTTGATTCATAAATTTAATTGTTAATAAAGTTTTTAAGAATTTTCATTCCAAACTTAGTTTTAATACTTTCAGGATGGAATTGTACACCATGAATATTAAATTTTTTATGTTGAACAGCCATTATAATCCCGTCTTCTGTCTCTGCTGTAATCTCTAGCTCTTTTGATACAGTTTTTTTATCTATTATCAAACTATGGTATCTGGTAGCTTCAAATGTATTTGGGAGGTTTTTTAAAATACCTATTTTTTTAGATTTAATTTTACTTGTTTTGCCGTGCATTAACATTCTTGCTTGAACAATTTTTGATCCAAAAACTTGTCCAATTATCTGATGACCTAAACATACTCCTAAAAAAGGTATTTCTTTGTATAATGATTTCAATATTTTAATGCAATTACCAGACTGATTTGGGTTGCCTGGTCCTGGTGAAATTACAATTTTATCATATTTCTTTTTAATGATTTCTTTAGAATTAATTTTATCATTTCTAACTACGTCAACTTTAACATTTAATGAGGAAATATAGTGATACAAATTAAAAGTAAAACTATCGTAATTATCTATTAATAATACTTTCATTATCTTAAAGCATTAATTAAAGCTTTCGCTTTATTAACTGTTTCCTCATATTCATTTTTAGGTTTACTATCTGCAACTATACCTGCACCAGCTTGCACATAAAATTTTTTATTTTTAGCAACAGCAGTTCTTAAGGCTATGCATGTATCAAATTCTCCATTTGCTGAAAAATATCCTATTCCACCTGCATATACTTTTCTTTTTGTTGTTTCTAATTCATCTATAATTTCCATAGCTCTAATTTTTGGAGCTCCAGATACAGTACCTGCTGGAAAGCCAGCCAAGAGCGATTTAAATTTTGAAAATTTTTTATTATATTCCCCAACTACATTTGAAACTATATGCATAACATGAGAATATCTTTCAATAATGAAGCTTTCTGTAACTTTTACTGAATTTATCTTTGAGACTTTACCAGCATCATTTCTACCTAAATCAAGAAGCATCAAATGTTCTGAAAGCTCTTTTTTATCTTTAATTAGATCTCTTTCATAAAAAAGATCTTCTTTTCTTGTTTTACCCCTTGGTCTAGTTCCTGCAATTGGTCTAACAGTAATTTTATTATCCCTAAGTCTCACAAGTATTTCAGGACTTGCACCGATTATTTGAAAATCCTCAAAATTGAAGAAAAACATAAAAGGAGAAGGGTTTGTTACTCTAAGTTTTTTATAAATATCTAATGGTTTTTTTGTTAATTTTGCCTCAAATCTTTGGCTTAAAACAACCTGAAAAATATCTCCTAATTTTATATATTTTTTTGCCTTTTTAACTATCGATAAAAATTTATTTTTTGAAGTGTTAGATTTCACTTTTATATTTTTTGATTTTTGAATTATTTTTTTATCAATATTTTTAATTGATGACTGAATGAATAATTTAAACAAATCAGATTTAACTTCTTCATATTTATTTTGATAGCTTTTAATTTTTTCATCTTTAAAAATGTTAGATATATAAAATATTTCTTTTTTTAAATTGTCATGAATGACTAATGTTCTTGGACGGAGAAGTCTTACGTCAGGTAAATTGAGATCATTTTTACAATTATTTGGAATTTTTTCTATGTATCTGATTGAATCATAAGAAAAATACCCAGAGATTAATGAGCAAATGTTAGGTAAATTTTTAGGAGTTTCAAATTTGAAATCTTCTATAATTTTTTCAATTAATTTTTCTGGCTTATCATTTAATTTTTTTTTTTTATTTTTTTGAATTAGATATGAATTATTATTATTAAATTCCCATATTTTATCAGGATTTTTACCAAATATTGTATATCTACCTTTGATTTTACCTTTTTCTACAGACTCAAATATAAAACTATTTTTTTCCTCTAGGAAATTATCTATTAAGTTTAATACTTCCTCATCATTTTTTATTTTCTTTTTAGTAAAGATGATTTGATTTTTTTTGCTTCTGTGTCGAAACTTAAAATCTTTGAAGCTTCGATTAATAATCATTTGAAATAATTTTTAATTCTATCGATAGTTTTTTTGTTAAGCTGTATGTTATATTTGCTAGTTAGCAATTGATCATAAGCAGCTAAAATACTTTTTCTTGTATTGGTAAATTCACTATTTACAAAGTTCTTATAATTTTCACTTTCTTTGTTTAGTAGATTTTTATTAGATCCTGTAATTTTTACTAAATAAATTTTGTTTTCACTATTGTTTACTAATGTAAAAGAATTGACTGGTAATGAGTAAAGCATTTTTACAGAATTTATCTCAAAAACTTTGTCGTCGTTAATAGAGCTTATCGACATGTATTCTTTGTCAAAATTACTTAATTCATCAAATTTTGTGTTATTTAATTTATTATTTTGAATTTCTTCTAAAATTTTTCTGTTGTAATCAAATTTTCCTTTTTGATAAATTAATTCAGCTATTTCACCTTTGATTATTTCATCATCTAAATCCGGAGATAGATCATATTTTTGATCTATATTATAAAGTAAAAAATTATCACCACTCTCAATTAAATCTAAATTCGTTTCTTTTTTTGAATAAATTAACTCTTCATTTATTTGTTTACTTGAGCTAGGTGCAAATTTAGAAATATCTATAATATTTACATTAATATTTTCCAAAATATTTTCAAAACTCGTACCTTGTGAAATTTTGTTTTCAATTTCATCAATTTCATCAAAAAAGTCTTGATTAAATTCTTCAATACCAATCAAATTTTTAGGATTTAAAATAACGTATCTAAAATCAATGTATTCTCTTTTTAATTGGTCTTCATTTTCCTCTATAAATACTTTTATTTCATCATCAGTATAATCTGACTTTAGTTTGTATAGATTTTCCATATCAAAGTATTCAATATCTAAAGATCTATTATTTTCTTCAAATTTTTTATCAATTAAAAATTTTGGTGTAATAGTTCCAGCTCCAATAAAATCAAATAGATGTTTTTGTAATTCTCTATTTTTTAATTTTAATTCAAACATTGGTGCAGACATATTGTTTGATAATAAAAATTTTTCATACTTAACCCTTTCAAATTTACCATTTTCATCATGAAAGTTTTTATTCTCTTTAATATTTTTAAGTATTGTTTTTTCATTAATCGAAATATTAAAATCCTTAATCTCCAGATTAATAAGCGTGGTTGATATAAGTCCTGATAATAGTTCCTCTATAATATTGTTATCTAAATTATTTCTAATTGCATCTGCTGAAATTCCACTTTGATTAACGTAATCCATAAAATCTTGAGTGGTGACATTTGTTTTATTTATTTTTGCAATATTGTTTTGATTATTTGTACTAAATCCACCACCAAAACCACCAAAGCCAAAAGCAATAATAATTATAACAATTAGCACCAATCCACCAAATTGTTTCCAGCCTAAGTTTTTTAATTTTTCAATCATTGCGTTATAAATTTATTGATCTGTAAAAAACAAATCTATAGATTAAAAAGTCAATTATGACAAATAAATATATGTATTTTGTAGCTAATTGGAAAATGTTTGGTGATTTAAGAACTCTTAATTCACTAGATAAAGTAATAAAGTTTTCGAAAACTAATAAAAAAAATAAGTTTAAAATAGTTTATTGTCCACCAAATACATTAATTCGACCTTTGTCTAGAAGACTTAAAAAAACTAAAATTGAAGTTGGTGCTCAAAATTGTCATCACAGTTATGACTATGGTGCACATACAGGTCAAGTAAATTCTATTATGCTCAAAAATGTTGGAGCAAAGTATGTTATTTTAGGTCATTCAGAAAATAGACAACTAGGTGAAACAGATAATTTAATTAATTTAAAAATTAAAAGTGCGATTAAGTCAGGTCTAAAAATTATATTTTGTATTGGTGAAACTTTAAAAGAAAGAAGAACTAAAAAAACAAATCAAGTTTTAAAAAGACAAATTGAAAAAGGATTAAAATCAATAAAAAATAAATCTAAAATTATTGTAGCTTATGAACCAGTATGGTCTATAGGCACAGGAGTAATTCCAAAAGAGGCTGCTTTAATTCAAACTATTTCATTTATAAAAAGTAGATTTGAAAAAAAATATCCTAAAATCTTATATGGCGGATCTGTAAATACTAATAACGCTGATAAATTAAAAAAAATTCACAACATTGATGGTTTTTTGATTGGTGGAGCATCACAGAGTCCAAAAAAATTTATTGATATAATTCAAAAAACCATTATTTAGACCCACATGGAAACTTTATTACTAGTAATTAACATCATACTAGCAGTTATTTTAGTTCTTTTGGTATTATTACAAAAATCAGAAGGTGGAGCTCTTGGTATAGGAGTTTCTCAAGAAAATTTCATGTTATCTAGGTCAGCAGGAAGCTTCATGACAAAAGCCACCGCAATTGTAGCAACACTTTTTATTATCTGTAGTTTGGCTCTTACAATAATTTCAAGAGCAGAACTCACTCCTACAGGTTCAGTATTAGATACTGTTGAGGAAAAAGCTGAAGACACACCATCAATCCCAGAAAAATAATTAATTAATCCTTTTCAATTCATTTTTTATTCGCTATAAGATACTTCCATGGCGCGATATATATTTGTCACAGGCGGCGTGGTTTCTTCCCTTGGTAAAGGTCTCTCTTCAGCTTCGTTAGCTTATTTATTACAATCTAGAGGCTATAAAGTTAGATTAAGAAAATTAGATCCTTATCTAAATGTTGATCCAGGAACAATGAGTCCATTCCAGCATGGAGAGGTATATGTAACTGATGATGGAGCTGAAACAGATTTAGATCTTGGCCATTATGAGAGATTTTCAGGAGTATCAGCTAAAAAATCAGATAATATTACTACAGGAAAAATTTACAATGATGTTTTAAAAAAAGAACGTAAAGGGGAGTATTTGGGTAAAACAGTTCAAGTCATTCCCCATATAACTGATCGTATAAAACAGTTTATAAAAAACGATTCATCTAAAGAAGATTTTGTAATTTGTGAAATTGGTGGAATTGTAGGAGATATTGAAAGCTTACCGTTTGTAGAAGCAATAAGACAATTTGCAAACGACGTTGGCAAAAAGAATGCCTTATTTATTCATTTGACATTAGTGCCATACTTGAAAGCATCTGATGAAATAAAAACAAAACCAACTCAACATTCAGTTAAAGAATTAAGAAGCATTGGTATTCAACCAGATATAATTATTTGTAGATCAGAAAGACCTATACCTTTAGAGCATAGAAAGAAAATTTCATTGTTTTGTAATGTAGATATTAAGAATGTTATTGAAACAGTAGATGTTAAAACTATATATGAAGCACCAATTAGTTTCTTTAATCAAAAATTAGACATCCAAGTTTTAAATTATTTTAAATTAAAATCTAAAAAACCTGCAAATTTAAAACCTTGGAAAAAAATTACAAAAATTATTTTACAAAACAAAAAACAAGTTAATATTGCAATAATTGGAAAGTATGTGGAGCTTAAAGATGCATATAAATCTTTGGATGAGGCACTTACCCATGGGGGTATTGAAAATAATATTAAAGTAAATTTAGTAAGAATTGACTCAGAAAAATTGAAAGTTTCTGAAATTAAGAAAAAGCTTATCAATATTTCAGGAATTTTAATTCCAGGCGGTTTTGGTAAAAGAGGAACTGACGGAAAAATAGAGGCAATAAAACATGCTAGAAGGAATAAAATACCTTTTTTGGGTATTTGTTATGGAATGCAAATGGCAGTAATTGAATTTGCTAGAAACCAGTTAAATTTAAAAAAGGCAACATCAAGTGAATTTGATAAGAAAGGTTTACCTATTATAGGTCTCTTAAACGAGTGGACAAAAGATGGTAAAAAAATAAAGGGTACAGATAAAGATCTAGGAGGTACAATGAGACTAGGTTCTTATGATGCCAAATTAAAAGAACATTCAAAAATAAGAAAAATCTACAAATCAAGATTAATAAAAGAAAGACACAGACACAGGTATGAAGTTAACATTGCATTCAAAGATAAATTTGAAAAAAAAGGTATGATTTTTTCAGGTTTATCTCCAGATAATAAGCTTCCAGAGATCATAGAGCTAAAAAATCATCCTTGGTTTATAGGTGTTCAATTTCATCCAGAATTTAAATCTAGACCTTTGACACCTCATCCTTTATTCTCATCATTTATCAAAGCAGCAAAAAATCATAAATGAGTAGTATTAAAGTAAATTGCGGAAACATAGAAATTTCAAACGATAATAAAATTTGCATTATTGCTGGACCCTGCCAACTTGAAACAGAGCAACATGCAATGGATATGGCTGGTAAAATTAAAGAAATTACAAAAAAATTTGGACTTGGATTTATTTACAAAACCTCATTTGATAAGGCTAACAGAACAAGCTTAAAAGGTAAAAGAGGTGCTGGTCTTGAAGCATCATTACCAGTTTTTGATAAAATTAGAAAAGAACTAGATGTTCCAATTTTAACAGACATTCATAATTCAGAGCAATGTTCTGTAGTAGCAAACCATGTTGATGTGCTTCAGATACCAGCTTTTTTATGTAGACAAACAGATTTGTTAATAGCTGCGGCTACAACAAATAAAATTATTAATGTAAAAAAAGGTCAGTTCTTAGCTCCATGGGACATGGTTAATGTAACTAAAAAAATTTCAGATTCAGGTAATAAAAACATTCTCGTCACGGAAAGAGGGGCAAGTTTTGGTTATAATACTTTAGTCTCTGACATGAGATCGTTACCTATAATGGCAAAGAATGGTTATCCAGTAATTTTTGATGCCACTCATTCAGTTCAACAACCAGGTGGTCAAGGCGAGTCTTCTGGTGGTCAAAGAGAATTTGTTGAATATTTGGCAAGAGCAGCTGTTGCGGTTGGAGTTGCTGGTGTATTTATTGAAACCCATCAAGATCCAGACAATGCTCCATCGGATGGACCAAACATGGTACCATTGAATAAATTAGAAAATCTATTAAAACAATTACACGATATAGATAATCTAATTAAAAAATAGTGAGTAAAATTCTAAAAGTAATAGCACGTCAAGTTTTTGACAGTCGAGGAAATCCAACAGTAGAGGCAGAGATTTATATTAAAAATAATAGCGCATCCGCTATTTGTCCCTCAGGTGCATCCACTGGAACTTTTGAAGCTTTTGAAAAGAGAGACAAGAATAATAAAAAGTATTTAGGAAAAAGTGTTTTAAATGCAATTAAATTAGTCAACACAAAGATTTCAAAAAAATTAAAAGGACAAAGCATTCACAACCAAGAAAGAATTGATGCTTTGTTGATTAACTTGGATGGTACAAGACAAAAAACCAATTTAGGAGCTAATGCAATGTTAGCTGTTTCTATGGCTGTTAAAAAACTTTCTGCAAAAGCTAAAAAGTTACCTTTGTATAAAACTTTTTCTCAAAAAAATAATTTTAACTTACCTTTTCCATTAATGAACATTATTAATGGTGGTGCGCATGCAAATAATGGTCTTAGAATTCAAGAATTTATGATCAGGCCAGATCGAGCAAAAAGCTTTTCTGAAGCAATGCGGATTTGTTTTGTTGTCATCAAAAACTTAAGTAAATTAATTAAAGACAAAGGTTTTTCAACTTCAGTAGGTGATGAAGGTGGTTTTGCACCCATGATTAGTAGTAATAACCAAGCTTTAGATTTAATTGTGAGTGCAATTAAAAAATCAGGATTTATTAATGGTAAAGATGTTTCTATTTGTTTAGATGTGGCAGCTAATGAATTATATAAAAAGAAAAAATACTCTATTCACTCAAAAAGTTATATTTCAGTAAATAAATCTATTAAAGAATATCAAAAGATTATTAAAAAATATAAAATCAAGTCTATTGAGGACCCATTTGCTGAAAATGATTGGTTGGCATGGAATAAATTAATGAAATCAATAAAAAAAGTTCAGATCGTCGGCGATGATTTGTATGTAACAAATCTTGAAAGATTAAAGAAAGGTTTCTTAAATATTTCCTCTAATTCTATATTAATAAAGCTAAATCAAATTGGTACTGTTTCAGAAACGTTAGATGTAATTAAATTTGCACAAACCATTGGATATAAAACAATTATATCTCACCGATCAGGTGATAGTGAGGATACGTTTATAGCTGATTTAGCGGTAGGCACTAATTCAAACCAAATTAAAACTGGATCTTTAGCTAGATCTGAAAGGGTTGCAAAATATAATCAATTAATTCGTATAGAGGAAGAACTTGGAAAAAAAGCAAGGATGAATAAAATCAATTAATGCTACGATTAATAAAAAGAAATTATTTTTTATTAATTTCCGTTTTTCTTATTATCTATTTTGTTTTTAATTTAGTATCAGGAGAAAGAGGCCTTTTTTCGTATATAGAAAAAAAGGAACTTTTGTCTAACTTGAAAAAAATGGAATTAACACTAACTAGTAAAATAGAAGATATGGATCATAAAAATTCACTTCTAAGTACTAATTTAGATCTTGATTATATTGAGACATTGATTAGAGAACGTTTTTTGTTTGGTAAAAAAAATGAGACTATTTATATAATTAAAAAAGATGAAAAGTAGACATCCAGAAAAAGAAAACAAACCAGTTAATCCAATTAAAAAAAAACCTGAATGGATTAGATCTAAACTTACAAATAGTAAGGAATTCTTTTTAACCAAAACAATAGTAAATAACAATAATCTTGTAACTGTTTGTCAGGAAGCAAACTGCCCAAATATAACTGAATGTTGGAGTAAGCGACATGCAACTTTTATGATTATGGGAGACACCTGTACAAGAGCTTGTGCTTTTTGTGATGTTAAAACTGGTGTACCAGGAAAATTAGATCAACTTGAACCTGTAAAGATTGCAGAAGCTGTAAAAAAATTAAATTTAAAACATGTTGTAATCACCTCAGTGGATAGAGATGACTTATATGATGGTGGATCAGAACATTTTTTTGAAGTGATAAATCAAACTAGAAAATCAAACCCAAAAACTACTATTGAAGTTCTTACACCTGATTTTTTAAGAAAAGGAGATGCATACAAAAAAGTTTTAGATGCTAAACCAGATGTTTTTAATCATAATATTGAAACTGTACCAAGTCTTTATTTAAAAGTTCGGCCTGGGTCTAGATACTTTGCATCTTTAGAACTTTTGAAAAATGCTAAAAAAGTTAATAAAAAAATTTTTACTAAATCAGGAATAATGGTTGGCTTAGGGGAAACAAGAGATGAAATTTTACAAGTCATGGATGATTTAAGAGCTGCAGATGTTGATTTCATAACGATTGGTCAATATTTACAACCTTCAACTAAACATTATCCATTAGACCGTTATTACACGCCAAAAGAATTTGAAGATTTAGGAACAATAGCAAAAGCTAAAGGATTTTTGTTAGTATCTTCATCCCCTTTAACTAGATCTTCATATCATGCGGATGAAGATTTTGCGAAACTTCAACAAAATAGATTAAAAAATAATTAATGCCAAAAGCATCAGTTAAGCGATTAATTGATAACAGAAAAGACAAGTTAATTGAGTTTGTGCTAGATATTGAAAAATACCCAGAATTTATTCCTTTCTGTGATAATTCGAAAGTTTATGAGAGAAGTGATAACGGCGATACAATAAATATAATAGCGGATCTTACAATAGGTAAGGGGCCGTTTAAAGATACATTTAAAAGTGACGTTAAATTAAATAAAAAAAATGATCATATCCATGTTGTTAATTTAGGTGGACCATTAAATCATTTAGAAAATAATTGGAAATTTATTGAGGTGGGAAATGATACAGATGGTTATAAAACAGAGGTTTTATTTGATATTGATTTTGAAATTGAAAAT
The DNA here is from genome assembly GCA_902571955.1 of uncultured Pelagibacteraceae bacterium. GTDB lineage: Bacteria > Pseudomonadota > Alphaproteobacteria > Pelagibacterales > Pelagibacteraceae > Pelagibacter. The sequence goes on from CACGDZ010000006.1 coordinate 54,271, forward strand.
AAGTTTTTAAATATTTTAATGACTAAATCTTTTCAATTTGGTTTAGAAAAGATAGCAGACGCGTTTCAAAAAAGAGCTGAAAGTATTAAATAATTTTTTTGATTATCTTAATTACAGTACTAACTGTTGATTTTTGAATTGAATTACGATTTTTTGATTTATATTTATACTTTTTAATAAACAAAATTTTATCTTTTTTGATGCCAATATAAACAAGACCAACTGGTTTTTCCTTTGTTCCACCGGCTGGCCCAGCAATTCCTGTTATGGAGATGTTGATTTTACTGTTTGAAATTTTAGATAAATTTTGAACCATTGCCTTGCAACACTCATGGCTTACTGCACCATATTTTTTAATAATATTTTTATTAACCTTTAATATCTTTATTTTAGCTTGATTAGAGTAAGTAGTTAGACCCATTTGAAAATATTTTGATGAATTAGCTAATTTAGTCAAGTTATGAGCCAATAATCCACCTGTACAAGACTCAGCTACAGATATAGTTAATTTTTTTTTAATTAATTTTTTATGAAGTAATTGAATACTCATTAAAATTTTAAGCTTATTAAATATATTAATATCATGGAATATAACCCAGCCATTATATCATCCATAATTATTCCAAAATAATTTTTATGATTTTTATCAAAATAACTTACTGGAAAAGGTTTTAGAATGTCAAATAATCTAAAAAAAACAAAAGATAAAATATAATAAATTTCAATTGAAATACTTATTTGATTAGTTTTATTTAAATACAATAACAAAATTAAAGGCATAGATTGCCCTAAAAATTCATCGATTACTATTTGCCTTGGATCTTTATTTTTAAATTCAGACTCAGAATCTTTTACAGCATAAAATGAATAAAAGAATAAAAGTGTAAAAAAAACAATTGAAAACTTAAGATCTGTGTAACCTAAAATTTCATAAGCAATATAAATAAAAAAAGTTGTTACTGCAGAGGTTACAGTTCCAGGAATTTTTGTTAAATATCCGTAACCAAAGAAAGTAGATAAAAAAACATTGAATTTTTTCATTGTGTAATTGAGCAAATAACTTCACAAGCTATTGCTTTTTCCTTTCCAATCAATCCAAGTTTTTCTACTGTTTTACCTTTTAGGTTAATTAATTCTTTATCAATATTTAATAAATTAGATAGGGATTTGATTATTTTATCACGATACTTTGAAACTTTTGGGTGTTCGCATATTAAATTTATATCTAAATTATTTATATAAAAATCATTATTATTTAATATTTCAACAATAGGCTTAAGCATTTTATGGGATCTAATATTTTTATATTTTTTTTGATTATCTGGAAAAAAAGTACCAATATCTTTTTTTCTCATGGCCCCAAGAATAGAATCGATTATTGAGTGAATAATCACATCTCCATCAGAATGTCCTTTAAGCCCTGAGTGATAAGGAATTTTTATACCACCTAAAAAAAGTTTTTTACCTCTTATTAATTTATGAATATCAAAACCTATACCAAAGTAAGTTTTATTAGTTTCGATATCTTCTCTAAATGTAATTTTATTATTTAAATTTTCTCCCTTAATAAATTTAACTTTTAAATTGTTTTCAATAAATAACGTTGCTTCATCTGTAATTTTTTTTTTTTGTGTATTTGCTAGATTATATAAATCTTTAAATTTAAAAGCTTGAGGGGTTTGGGTTAATATTGAATTATCTCGATTTAGGTTAAAAAGTTGTTTTTTTATTTTGTATTTAATGGAGTCTTTAGAATTTATTGAGGGTATTACAGCTTTATTTTTTTTAAGCGATTTAATTAGGGTTTTTAAAAGCTTGATTGTGAAATTTGGTCTAGCAGCATCATGAATTAGAACATTATTTGGTTTAAATTTTTTTATATATTTTAAGGCTATTAAAGAAGAATCAGATCTTTCTTTACCACCTTTTATAATTGATACATTTTTAGAGTATTTTTCCTCAATACTTTTTTTATTATTTACAACCAATATAATTTTTTTGAACAGCTTTGATTTTATTGCTTTTTCTAAGGAATGTTTAAAAAGAGCCTTGTTTTTGTAAATATTGAATTGCTTTGGTTTATTTGAATTAAATCTTTTGCTTTGTCCTGATGCTAGTATTATAAAATAATTATTCATTTATATGGTAGTTTTTATATTCAAATGTACGAATTTATTAAAAAAAATATATATCTAATAATATTATTTATTATCACATTATCGATAGGTTTTTTAACTTTTTTAACTTTTATAGATAAAGGTTTTATTGAATTATCAGATCAAAATTTACAAATTTTATTACTTCTAAATATTATTCTTTTATTTGCACTTTTTGTTTTTATTTTTGTTGAGATCAAAAGCGCAATTAAAAATGACATTGATAAAGATGGTTTAAAATCAAATAAAAAATATATTACATATTTTGGTTTATTCACTTTAATTCCGTCGGTATTAATTTCAATATTTTCATTGTTTTTATTTTCTTTCGCCTTAGAAAAATATTTTGATAAAAAAGTTACTACCGTTGTTAATAATTCTTATGAATTAGCAAGAAGTTATGTTGAAGAAATTAGAAACAAAATTCAATCTGATATTGTTTTGATAGCTTTTGATATCAATAAAAGTAAAAAATTTTTGAACGATAATCAGAATGAATACAGGAGATTTTTAGATACACAAAAATTAATTAGAAATGTAGATGAAGTTCACATTATTGATATAAATAAAAAAATATTATTTACCACTTTGAAAGATGATCAGCTATATATTCCACCAGTCGATAGAGCTTTAAATTTAGTTTTAGATGATGATCGTCCTTTAAAGATAATTAATGCACCAGAAAATATTTCTGCAGCAATAATGAGACTGCAAAATTTTGAAGATAGATTTCTGTATGTAGTTAAGTATCTTGACAAAGATATTTCTAGATATTTGACAGAGTCTGAGGAGGCTATTAATTTTTATTATACAGTTGAAGAAAAAAGCACTGGAATTAAAATCTCATTTGCTATTATTTATATAATAGTTGTTAGTGTCTTATTATTTGTCTCTATATCTATCGCAATCAGATTTTCGTCTAGATTTTTTAGGTCTATAAATAACTTAATACTTGCATCTACTTCTATTGGACAAGGTAATTTTAATGCAAAAGTTCCTGAAGTGAAGACCGATAAAGATTTAGAAACTTTAAATAAAAATTTTAACTTAATGATAGATAGGCTGAAAAGTCAGCAGGAAAAGTTAATCATTAATGAGAGGCATGAAGCGTGGGGAAGTTTAGCTAGAAAACTTGCTCATGAAATTAAAAATCCGCTTACACCAATTCAATTAACTATAGATAGGTTAAAAAATAAATATTCGAAACAATTAGAAAATGAAAATGAAAATTTTAAAGAAAATTTAAAGATTATAAACAATCAAATAAAACAAATCGAAAAATTAGTAAATGAATTTTCTGATTTTGCAAGAATGCCTAAACCTATATTTAGAGGAAATAATTTAGTAGATATAATTCATGAAAATATAAATTTGCTCAAAGAATTAGATAATTCTATTGATATTATTTTTAAAAAAGATTCTGAAAAAATTCATTTAGAGAGTGATAAAGAACAAATAAGTAGAGTTTTTTTAAATTTAATTAAAAATTCCATAGAGAGCATTAATCAAAAAGCTCAAAATAACAACGATTTCAACAAAAAAATTGCTATTGAACTTACTGAAGACGATAGCCACATAAAAGCAACTATAGAAGACAATGGTGTGGGTTTTAGTGAATTAAAAAATAATATTAAAGATATACTTGATCCGTATTTCACAACTAAGAAAAATGGAACTGGTTTAGGGCTATCAATAGTTAATAAAATAATTAATGATCACAATGGAAAAATAGATTTTATACCTATTAATAATGGTGCAAAAATTAATATTATATTTTTAAAATAATAATGAGTGAAGAAATTTTAATTGTAGATGATAACGCTGATATAAGAAATATAATTAACGAATTAATTATAGATGCAGGTTATAAAACTCGTTTAGCAGCAAATTATAACCAAGCACTTGCAGAAATAGATAAAAAATTACCTGATGTCGCAATTCTTGATGTTAAATTGGATAAAGGAGACAATGATGGTATTGAGCTTCTATCACATATTAAATCTAAGAATAAAGATACACCAGTTATAATAATATCTGGACATGCAAACATTGAAATGGCTGTTAAATCGTTGCAACATGGAGCATTTGAATTTATAGAAAAACCATTTGATCAGGAAAGATTACTCAATTTTATTAAAAGAGCTGTTGAAAACTTTAATTTAAAAAAACAAAATAGAGAATATGAAAATAAATTATTTTCATCTTACGAATTAATAGGAAATAGCAAAAATATAGTAAATATAATTGATCAAATCAAAAAAATTTCAGTAACTGAAAGTAGAGTTTTTATAAGTGGTCCTTCGGGCTCTGGAAAGGAATTAATTGCTAGAAAAATTCATAAAGCTTCTTCTAGGAGCAAAAATCCATTTATCGTCCTAAATGGTGCTTTACTAGATATTAACAAATATGAATTAGAATTATTCGGTGAGGAAAAAGAAAATGGTTCAATCTCATATGGCGCACTTGAAAAAGCTAACAAAGGAACACTTTTAATTGATCAAGTTTCAGAAATACCATTGGACATACAGTCTAAAATATTAAGAGTTTTAACTGACCAAAAATTTAAAAGAGTCAACGGAAGTAATGATGTAAGTGTAGATGTAAGATTAATTTGTTTATCAAGTAAAGATTTAAAAAATGAAATAGAAATTGGAAATTTTAGAGAGGATTTGTTCCATAGAATAAATGTTTTTGAAATAAAAATTGAACCATTAAATCAAAGAATTTCAGATATACCTTTGTTAATTAAATATTTTTCAAAAAAAATATCTGAAAATTATAAAATCAAAGAATTAGATATAGATGAAAATAACAGTTACATACTTAATCATAATTGGCATGGTAATGTCAGAGAGTTAAGAAATTTAATCGAGAGGATAGCAATATTACAACCTGACACCAAGGATAAAATTTCAAATATTATTAAGGAATCTCTAAAAAATATAAATTTTAACGATCAATTAGCTGGAAACACCCTTTCTGTGCCATTAAAAGAAGCTAGAGAAAAGTTTGAAAAAGAGTATTTAACTATTCAATTAAAAAAATTTAATGGAAATATCTCAAAAACAGCAAATTTTGTTGGTATGGAAAGAAGTGCTTTGCACAGAAAACTTAAAGGTCTAGGAATTAAAGAATTTAACTAAATGAATATTATCATTTGTGGAGCCGGCAGAGTAGGGTTTACTATAGCTAAACAGCTAAGTGAACAAGGTCACTCTATAACTGTTATAGATCCCTCAAGCGAAGATATTCAAAAAATTGATGAAGCTTTAGATGTAAAGGCTATTGTTGGAAAAGGCACATATCCGTCAATTTTAGAAAAAGCTAACGCAGCTGAGACAGATATGATTATTGCAGTTACTAGAAACGACGAAATTAATATGCTTATTTGCCAAATAGCATTTTCAATATTTAAAATTCCTAAAAAAATATCAAGAATAAGATCTCAAGATTATCTAAACCCGAAATTTACAAGAGTTTACAATAAAGAGAATTTACCAATAGATGTCATCATTTCTCCTGAAATTGAAATTGCAAAATCAATTCAAAGAAAACTTGAGGCACCTGGAGCGCTGGATAGCGTTCCGTTTGCTGAAAATAAAATCAGATTATTAGAGATTTTAATTAATGAAGATTGTAAATTAATTAACATCAAGCTTAATGATTTAACAAAAAAACACCCTAATTTAGATGCAAATATTATAGGAATTATAAGGGACGATAAATTCATAATTCCAAAAAAAAATGATGATGTAAGAAAAAATGATAAAATTTATGTAATAATAAATTCATCACAAATGTCAGATACTTTAGAAGCTTTTGGACATGATGAAAAAGTATCTAAAAATATTCTAATTGTAGGTGGTGGCAACATAGGCTTTAATTTAGCAAAGAACATTGAAGAAACTTTGGATGCAGCAAGAGTAAAAATTATTGAAAAAAATAAAGAAAGAGCCGAATTTCTTGCTAATGAATTAAATAATACTATTGTAATAAATGGAGATGCTTTAGACGAAGAGGTTCTAGTAGAGGCTAATTTACAAGAAGCAGAAACAGTTCTCGCCTTAACAAATGATGATGAGGATAACTTGATGGTAAGTGTTCTTGTTGAAAAATTTGCAAAAGATGAAAAAGATATTGATGACAAAAGGACAATGGCTTTAATTAATAAACCAAATTATTCTCTGTTACAAAATTCTTTAAAAATTGATGATCTTATAGACCCTCGAATGAATACTGTATCAAGTATATTAAAACATATTCATAAAGGCACAATTGAAACTGCTTACACGATCATGAACGGTGAATATGAAGTTATTGAAGCTGAAATTATAGAAACATCAGAACTTATTAATAAAGAATTAAAAAATTCAAATTTACCTGACGAAATAAGAATTGGTGCAGTCTTAAGAGAAAATAAAGTTATAATACCTAGGTCAAATTTTGTTTTTCAAAAAGAAGATAAAGTCGTTTTTTTAGCAAAGAAAGACTCAATTTCAGTTGTTGAAAATATTTTTAGAATTAGTTCTATTTAATTAAATGTCATTTTTTAGAGTAAAGTACTTAAGTTTCTTTTTTATATTAATATCTATATTTTCTTTTTTTAATATTATTTACTCATATTATTTTAATTTATATCTAAATCTAAATACCTATTATTTAAGTTTAATTATATCTGCATTGATTGGTATAATTTTTTACAAAATAAAAACTGATCTTAAAAAACCCTCAATATTCGAAAAAATAATAACTATTTTACTAGGATATTTTTTAATACCTTTGATTTTATCGCTTCCGTTTTATTTAAGTATTTATAATTTATCTTTTTTAAATTCTTTATTCGAAGCCGTTTCTGGATTTACTTCAACAGGTTTTACTGTTTTTGAAAATATTAAACATATCGATCAAGGCTTAATTTTATGGAGATCATCTATACAATGGATAGGTGGTTTGTATTTTTTATATTCTATTATTTTTTTAATTGATATTTATGATGAAAGTTTAAAAAAATCATTAACTAATTTTTTATCTTTTAATTCTAGCGAGATTATAAAACAATCAATTAAAATTCTTTTATTATACGCAGGATTAACTATATCAATTTTTATTGTTCTTAACATTCTTGGAATTAGATCATTTAATTCTCTAAATTTAGCAATGACTATAATTTCTTCAGGTGGATTTCTACCTGTAAATCAACTTTCATCAATATTAATAAATGATTTTCAAATAATAATATTTTCTTTTTTGATGCTTATTTCTTTTTTTAGTATTTTTTTTATATATAATTTAATTTTTTTAAGACATAAAAATTTAAATTTCTTTTACGAAGATATACATTTATTTTTATATTTCGTTATTGTTGTGAGCATATTTTTTGTTTTCTTTAGTTATGATACTAATTTCGCATTTGGTTTTTTATCTCTAGTAAGTAGTATTTCAAATATAGGTATTTCGCTTGAGGTTGATCAAACTCATTTAAACTTTATATATATCTTACTTGTTATTATTGGTGGATCTTTTTTTTCAACAAGCTCAGGTTTAAGGTTTTTAAAAATATATTCTTTGACCAAATATTCTATTAATCAAATTCTTTCTTTCAGCAGACCAAAAAATGTGTATATGAATAAATTGGTTTTTTCAAAATTTAATTTTGATGCAAAAGATATAAATAAATATTTTTTAACAATAGTAATTTTTGTTATTTCTCTTTTTTCCTTAACTATATTATTGTCCTTATCTAATATTCAATTTGAATACTCTTTTAAGTTAGCTATATTGACCTTAATGAATACAGTTAATTCCTCAGCTTATGGTGTTTCCGACTTTGATTTTCAGAATTTACACTTTTTAACCAAATATTTTCTTATTTTTTTTATGATAATTGGTAGAGTTGAGCTTTTATCTTTATTATTAATAGCTAAAAAATTTCTTTTTAAAAGTTAATTTAGTATTATATATAATATTAATTTTTGCGCCCTTAGCTCAGCTGGATAGAGCATCGGTTTTCTAAACCGAGGGTCGTAGGTTCGAATCCTTCAGGGCGCGCCATTTGTTACTTATTTTAACAATTTTTTTTAAAATTAAGCTTGACGGGATTCGACCTTTAACTTGATTTTTAAATTAATTTATCTTGAAGAGTATTTTCATAAATGCTTAAATTAGGAATATTCAAAAGTAATTTTGAATTATTTGTTAACAAATAAAAATAACATAAAGGAAGAATAATGTTTAAATACTTAAAACAATTAACTTCTTTAGTTGCTATGGTTGCTGTGTTGTTCACTTTTACAACAGAAACTATGGCTGCTAAAAAATCTAAAACACTTAAAAACACTCAAAAGAAGGGTTTTGTAAGATGTGGAGTATCTCAAGGTCTTCCAGGGTTTTCTAATGCTGACGCTGCAGGAAATTGGACTGGTGTTGACGTTGATGTATGCAGAGCTGTAGCTGCTGCAGTATTAGGTGATGCAAACAAAGTTAAGTTTACACCACTAAGTGCTAAAGAAAGATTTACAGCTTTAACTTCTAATGAGATTGATATCTTATCAAGAAACACAACTTGGACTCTTTCTAGGGATGCTGATATCGGACTTACTTTCGTAGGTGTAAACTTCTACGATGGTCAAGGTTTTATGGTTAGAAAAAATTCTGGAATATCTTCTGTGAATGATTTCAAAGCAGGTGTTTCAGCTTGTACAAACCTAGGAACAACTACTGAGCTTAACATGAGAGATTTCTTTAATTCAAAAGGAATTCAATATGAGCCAGTAACTTTTGAAAAAGCAGACGAAGTCGTAGCTGCATACGATGCTGGTAGATGTGATACTTACACTACTGACAAATCAGGTTTAGCTGCTCAAAGAATTAAATTGAGTAATCCTGATGATCATATTGTTTTACCAGAAACTATATCTAAAGAGCCTTTAGGCCCTGTTGTAAGACAAGGTGACTCTGTTTGGGAAGATATCGTTAGATGGTCTCTGAACACTATGATTGAGGCGGAGGAGTACGGTGTTACTTCTGCGAATGCAGATTCTATGAAAACTTCTGACAACCCAGCTGTTAAGAGATTAGTTGGTGCTGAAGGTGAATTAGGTGCTGCTTTAGGTTTAGATAACGAGTGGAGTTTAAGAATTATCAAGCAAGTTGGTAATTATGGTGAAAGCTATAAGAGAAATATAGCTGACACAGGAATTTTACCTGATAGAGGTCCAAATGAATTATGGACTAAAGGTGGAATTCTTTATGTACCACCAGCAAGATAATTTATCTAATCAAATATCTAAAAAGGGCTAGATTTTTCTAGCCCTTTTTTTTATAAGTCATTTATTATTGTGAATATTAAAAAAATATTACCCCAATTACTCACACTTTTAGTAGTTATTCTTGTCTTTGGATTTTTTTCATATAACGCACAAATCAATATGGAAAATAGAGGTATAACTTTCGGGTATGGATTTTTATCTCAAGAGTCATCATTTGATGTTCAGTTTTCATTGATTGAGTATGATGGTTCTCACTCATATTTTAGAGCTTATTTAGTAGGATTATTAAATACTATTTTAGTTTCTGTTATCGGAATTATATTTGCAACTATTATTGGAGTTGTTGTAGGAATTGCAAGATTATCAAACAATTACTTAATTGAGAGAACAGCTGCAATTTATGTAGAATTTTTTAGAAATATTCCTTTATTATTACAAATATTTTTTTGGTATTTCGCTGCCTTAAGAGCTTTACCATTGCCCCAAGATACAGAACCTATGTTTGGAGTTTTTTTTCTTACTATAAAAGGTTTTTTTGTTCCTGCTTTTGTTTGGAATAATTTAGATATTTTTATTTATTCAATAATTGCTGCAATAATTTCTATTATTTTCATTAGAATTTATGCGAAAAGAAAACAAGAAAACGAAGGAATTCAAACTCCAGTCTTATCAATTTCAATAGGGTTATTGTTAATTTTGCCAGTTTTGAGTTTTTTATTTGGTGGTGTTGATGCTTCAATTGAAGTGCCTGTAATTAAACAGTTATCTCAATCTGGTTTTACTTATGAAGGAGGAATTAAGTTACCTCCTGAATTAATATCTCTAGCATTAGCTTTGTCGTTATATACGGCAACTTTTATTGCCGAATGTGTTAGAGCAGGTGTTCAGGGAGTAAGTAAGGGGCAAAAAGAAGCTGCAGCTTCAATAGGATTAACACCAAATCAAGTATTAAAATTAGTTGTAATGCCACAAGCGCTAAGAATTATAATTCCACCCACAACCAATCAATATTTAAATTTGACAAAAAACTCATCTCTGGCAGCTGCAATTGCGTATCCTGATTTAGTTCTTGTATTTGCAGGGACTGCTTTGATGCAAACAGGTAGAGCGATAGAAATTGTTTCTATAACAATGTTAACATATCTATCTCTGAGTATATCAATTTCAGTATTCATGAATTGGTATAATAAAAAAATAGCGATTAAAGAAAAATAATGAATAAATTAAACTTTTTACAACCAGATAAAAATAACATTTATACTTATCTTTATACAGGAGTAATTTTAGTTGCTATAAGTATATTTATAGTTTTTTTAAATTCTTTTTTTAATAAAGATATAGTTTCTTTTTTACCTGGACCTATTAGCTTCTTTTTACCATTAATTTTAGGGTTTATAGGACTTCATTTAATTAGAATTGATTATTCAGGCTTAAGGTTTTTAGACTCTATTAATAAAAATATTAACACAAATAATTTTAATGCCTTTTTATCATTATTAATTGTGTTCGTAGTTATCAAATCATTACCACCATTATTAAGTTGGTTTATTTTAGATGCAAATATTGCTGGAGATTCAAAAGACGTATGTACAGGTAGTGGAGCTTGTTGGACCTATATTAAAATTTGGTTTAACAGATTTATGTATGGAATGTACCCAAATGCAGAGCAGTGGCGTATTAATCTATCTTTTATAGCTTTAGCTTTTCTTGGCACTATTGGTTTCTTTGCTACTGAAAAATTTAAAAAATATTTAACCCTTTATTATGTAGTTGTATATCCTGTGATTGCTTTTTTCTTTATTTTCTTTTTTATATCAGGTGGTCCAATATTTTTTGACTTCTCGTATGGAATTATTGCAGCTGTAATTTCAATTATAATTGGATTTTTTATTCCTTCAAAATTTAAAATGTACTATTTTATTATAGTTCCAATCACGCTCTATATATTACTAAAATATGTATTTTTTTATGAGGAGCTTATTGAACTTGGTAAGTTGGAAGCATTAGAGTGGGTGGAGACAGGCGCTTGGGGAGGTTTATCTTTAACTTTTATAGTATCATTTTTTTGTTTGATTTTCTGTTTTCCTATAGGTTTGTTTTTATCTTTGGGCAGAAGATCTGATTTTCCAATAATTAAATATTTTTCAATAGGAATGATTGAATTTTGGAGAGGTGTTCCATTGATTACAGTATTGTTTATGTCCTCAGTAATGTTTCCAATGTTTTTACCTGAGGATATGTTTATTGACAAATTAGTAAGGGTAATTATTGCAATCTCATTATTTGAAGCTGCTTATGTCGCTGAAGTTATTAGAGGTGGTTTACAAGCATTACCACGAGGTCAGTATGATGCTGCTAAATCTTTAGGAATGGGTTATTGGAAAATGCATATTCTAGTGATTTTACCTCAGGCATTAAAACTTGTAATACCTGGTATTGCTAATACCTTTTTAGCGCTTGTAAAAGATACTCCTTTAATTTTTGTTGTTGGTCTTTTAGAAATTGTTGGAATGTTAAATCTTGCTAAAACTAACCCAGAGTGGTTGGGTTTTGCAATGGAAGGTTATGTATTTGCATCAGTATTGTTTTTTATTATTTGCTATGCAATGAGTAAATATAGTTATAATTTAGAACAAAAATATAAAACGGAAAGATAATGTCAGATAAAATAATTCAGATTACAGAAATGAATAAGTGGTTTGGTGATTTCCAAGTATTAAAAAATATAAATTTAGAAGTAGAGAAGAATAAAAAAATTGTTGTGTGTGGACCCTCAGGTTCAGGTAAATCAACATTAATTAGATGTATAAACAGACTTGAAGAACATCAGCAGGGTTCAATTGTAGTAGATGGTAATGAATTAACAGAAGATACTAAAGATATAGAAAAAATTAGAGCTGAAGTTGGAATGGTATTTCAACAATTTAATTTATTTCCTCATCTATCTATTTTAGATAATTGTACACTAGCTCCAATTTGGGTAAAAAAAATGCCAAAAAAAGAAGCAGAAGATTTAGCTCTTCAGCACTTAGAAAAAGTACAAATTGCAGACCAAGCTAATAAATATCCAGGACAACTTTCTGGCGGTCAACAACAACGATGTGCAATTGCAAGAGCGTTATGTATGGAGCCAAAAATAATGTTATTTGATGAACCAACATCAGCTCTTGACCCAGAAATGATAAAAGAAGTTTTAGATGCAATGGTTAATTTAGCAAAAGCAGGAATGACAATGATTGTAGTAACTCATGAGATGGGTTTTGCAAAAGAGGTTGCTGATGAGGTTATTTTTATGGATGAAGGAATGATAGTTGAAAGAGCTGAAACTAAAGAGTTTTTTGCTAACCCTAAGAGCGATAGAACAAAGCTATTTTTAAGTCAAATCTTATAAAAATATATAGTAATCTAGTTATTATCTTAATTAACTCAATCTAAAAATGTTTATTTTGTATTCAACTAATGCTTGACAGTATTTTGATTTTCTCAAATTTCTTATAAAAATAAATAAATTTTTTTATTGCAGTAACATTAATAAATAGGTTCAATACACTTTATAAAATTTAATTAAGAGGGGTCTTAATGGAAGATAATTTCAATAAACACTTAGGCAATAAGCTTAAGCTAAGAAGATTAGCTTTAGGTTTAACACAGACTAAAGTAGCAAAAGCAATAAATGTAACATTTCAACAAATTCAAAAATATGAAAAAGGGACTAACGGTGTAAGTTCGATAAGATTACTTCAACTTGCAAATTATTTAAAAGTACCGATTAATTATTTCTTTGAAGATTTTTCAGAATATTTAGTTAATTTAGAAAAATCACAGGAAGGTCATATGAATGTTAATTATAATTTTTTAGTAAAATTATATTCAGAACTAAATGCTGATCAAAAACTAAAATTTAATAAATCTTTACAAATATCAGGATCTAATATTTCAAAAGCAGTTTAGAATTAATTTGTATCTGACCCCTTATTAATTTTTTTAACTTATTTATTTTTTTGGCTCCTCGGGCAGGACTCGAACCTGCGACCAATTGATTAACAGTCAACTGCTCTACCAACTGAGCTACCGAGGAATATAAAAAAATCCAACTTACTTTTTTTTATAACTAAAACAAGATTTTTTTTGGAGGCAACGCCCGGAATCGAACCGGGATACAAGGATTTGCAATCCTCTGCGTAACCATTCCGCCACGTTGCCATCTTATTTTTAGCTAATAGCTACAGATGCCTTTTTATAATAAATTTTTTCTATTAGTCTATTAAATAACGATCCAAATTGATTATTGTTAATTTAGATTATTAAATTATAAACTTTAAAATCAATGAGTAGCGATAAATATATACATTCTGATGTAGAAAATAGAATTTATTCTTATTGGGAAAAAAATGGTCTATTTAAACCTAAGGAAAATTCAAAAAAATTCTCAATTGTAATTCCTCCACCAAATGTAACTGGCAGTTTGCATATGGGTCATGCTCTCAATAATTCTATTCAAGATTTATTAATTCGTTATCATAGAATGAATAATTATGAAACTTTATGGCAACCTGGTACAGACCACGCGGGAATTGCTACACAGGCTTTAGTAGAAAAAAAATTATCTTCTGAACAAATTGATAAAAATGAAATTGGCAGAGAAAAATTTATTGAAAAGGTATGGGAATGGAAAGATCAATATGGAGACATAATTATTAATCAATTAAAAAAACTTGGTTGTTCCTGTGACTGGTCAAGAAATGCCTTTACTATGGATGAAAATTTATCCAAATCAGTTATTAAGGTTTTTGTAGATCTTTACAACAAGGGTCTAATTTATAAAGATAAGAAATTAGTTAACTGGGACACAGTTTTAAGAACTGCCATTTCAGACCTAGAAGTAGATCAAAGAGAGGTAAACTCCAAAATTTACTACATTAGATATCCGATAGATGGAACAGATCAATTTATAACAATTGCAACAACAAGACCTGAAACAATGCTAGGGGATACAGCTATTGCTGTTAATCCAAAAGATGAGCGATTTAAATCCTTTGTTGGAAAAACAGTTACAATACCAATTGTTGGAAGAAAAATAAAAATTATTGAAGATGATTATGCAGATCCTGAGCAAGGAACAGGAGCATTAAAAATAACTCCAGCTCATGATTTTAATGACTATGAAGTTGGGCAAAGAAATAAACTTCAAATCATAAATATTTTTACTGAAGCTGGTAAAATAAATGAAAACGCTCCAGATCATTATGTAGGTCTTGATAGGTCAGAAGCAAGAAAAAAAATTTTAAAAGAACTTAAAGAAAAAGAGTTTTTTGTAAAAGAAGAAAATATAAAAAACAAAGTTCCTTATGGAGATAGATCTAATTCAATAATTGAACCTTTTCTAACAGAACAATGGTTTGCTGATGCAGGTAAATTATCTGTTAAAGCTAAAGAAGTTGTTAATTCAAAAAAGACAAATTTCTTTCCTGAGAATTGGTCAAAAACTTATTTTCAATGGATGAACAATATAGAACCATGGTGTATTTCAAGACAACTTTGGTGGGGACATCAAATACCTGCTTGGTATGGTCCTGATGAAAAAATTTTTGTTGCAGAAAATGAAGATGATGCAAAACAACAAGCTAAAAAACATTATGGTAAAGATGTTGAATTAAATCGTGATCCAGATGTTTTAGATACCTGGTTTTCATCAGGCTTATGGCCTTTTGCTACACTTGGTTGGCCGGATGATAATAAATATGTTGATAAATTTTACCCAACGTCAGTATTAGTTACAGGTTTTGATATTATATTTTTCTGGGTAGCTAGAATGATTATGTTTGGGACAGAATTTTTAAACAAAGAACCGTTTAAGGATATTTATGTTCATGCGTTAGTTAGAGATGAAAAGGGGCAAAAAATGTCTAAATCGAAAGGAAATGTAATCGATCCTTTAGATTTAATTGAAAAATATAGTGCAGATGCACTTAGGTTTACTTTGTTATCAATGGCTTCACCTGGCACAGATGTTAAACTTTCTGAAGATAGAGTTAAAGGTTATAGAAATTTTTTAAATAAATTATGGAATGCAAATAATTTTTTAATCACTAATGAATGTGATTTTAAAGATATAGATCAAGTTCCTAGTTTAAATGTAAATATTAACAAATGGATTTATTCAGAACTTATTGAAACTAAAAATAAAATCGAAAAAAATCTTGAAGATTATAGATTTGATGAAGCAGCTAAAAATGCTTATCAATTTGCATGGCATTCTTATTGCGATTGGTATTTGGAGCTGTCTAAAACAATACTATTTTCAGATGATGAAAAAGCTAAAGCCGAGGTTAAAAAAGTATCATCTTTTGTATTCAAACAAATTTTGATTTTGCTACATCCTTTTATTCCTTTTGTTACTGAAGAAATTTGGCTTAAAAATAAATTTGATAATGACGGAAGTGATTATTTGATGCTTAAAAATTGGTTATCAGGTGAAATAAATAAGGACAGTAGCACTGATCAGGTTGAAAACATCATCAACATTATTTCAGAGATTAGATCATTTAAAAATGAGCTAAATGTAAGCCCAGGCTCATTTATTGATTTATCAATAAGCAATATTAATAAAAATCAAAAAGAATTTATTAATACAAATGAAATTATTCTAAAAAAACTAGGAAGAATAAATAGTATATTGGATAAAGATTTAGATAAACCAGCTGCGACAATGGTTGTTTCTGGTGATTTGTTTAAGATTTATTTTGATAAAGATGTTGATTTAAAATTAATCAAAGAAAATTTAACAAATAAACAAAGTAGATTAGAGCAAGAGATGAATAAAATATCTCAGAGATTGGAGAATAAGAGTTTTGTAGATCGAGCTCCAAAAGAGATTGTTGAACAAGAAAAAAATAATTATAATAATTTAAAGAATGATATTGAGAAAATATCAGTAACAATAAAGGGTATATAATGGCTAAATTCAATAAAAAGAAACTTCCAAGCAGACATACATCATTAGGAGCAGACAGAGCTCCACACAGATCATTTTATTATGCTATGGGGGAAACTGAGAAAGATGTGGCAAAACCCTTTGTTGGCGTCGTTTCCACATGGAATGAGGCAGCTCCTTGTAACATTGCACTAATGAGACAAGCTCAATCAGTTAAAAAAGGAGTTAGAGCTAATGGTGGAACTCCAAGAGAATTTTGTACAATTACCGTTACTGACGGTATTGCAATGGGGCATGAAGGAATGAAGTCTTCATTGATATCCAGAGAAGTAATCGCTGACTCAGCTGAACTTACAGTTAGAGGTCATTGTTATGATGCTTTAGTTGGTATCGCAGGATGTGATAAATCTTTACCAGGTCTAATGATGTCTATGGTTAGATTAAATGTACCAAGTGTATTTATATATGGTGGATCGATCCTTCCAGGCAAATATAAAGGGAAAGACGTAACAGTTGTGGATGTATTTGAGGCGGTTGGAAAACATTCAACAGGTCAAATGTCTGCTGCAGAACTTAGAAAATTAGAATTAGTTGCTTGTCCTAGTGCAGGTGCTTGTGGAGGTCAATTTACTGCAAATACAATGGCATGTGTATCTGAAGCAATTGGATTAGCATTACCTTATTCAGCTGGAACACCAGCTCCATATGAGGAAAGAGATAAATACGCAAAAGCTAGTGGTAAAACGGTTATGAACCTTTTGAAAAAAGGAATTAAACCAAGAGATATAGTTACAAGAAAAGCTTTAGAAAATGCTGCAACAGTTGTTGCTGCAACTGGTGGTTCTACAAATGCAGGATTACATTTACCTGCTATTGCAAATGAAGCAGGAATTAAATTTGATTTAATGGATGTTGCTAAAATTTTTAAAAGAACACCTTATCTTGCAGATTTAAAACCAGGTGGAAAATATGTTGCAAAAGATATGTGGTTAGCAGGTGGTGTTCCAATGTTATTAAAAACTCTATATGAAGGTGGATATATTCATGGTGATTGCATGACGGTTACAGGAAAAACTATGAAGGAAAATTTAAAAGGTATTAAATTTAATCCAAAACAAAAAGTAATGAGATCTTATAAAAATCCGTTATCACCAACAGGAGGTGTTGTTGGATTAAAAGGAAACTTAGCACCGGAAGGAGCAATTGTTAAAGTTGCTGGACTTAAAAAATTACAATTTACTGGAAAAGCAAGATGCTTTGAAAATGAGGAAAGTGCAATGAAAGCTGTTCAAAGCAAAAAGTATAACGATGGTGATGTAATTATAATTAGATACGAAGGACCTGTTGGAGGTCCAGGGATGAGAGAAATGTTATCTACAACAAGCGCAATTTATGGACAGGGAAAAGGGGAGAAAGTAGCCCTTATTACAGACGGTAGGTTCTCTGGAGCCACTAGAGGCTTTTGTGTCGGTCACGTAGGCCCTGAGGCCGCTCTAGGGGGTCCTATAGGCCTTTTACGTACAGGAGATATAATTGATATCGATGCCAAAAAAGGAACTATCAATGTAAGACTTTCTAAAAAAGAAATGGCTGCAAGAAAAAGAAAATGGAAGGCTAGAAAATCAGATTTTGGATCAGGTACTTTATGGAAATATGCACAAACAGTTGGACCTGCATATTTAGGAGCACCAACTCATCCAGGTAAGAAAAAAGAAGTTAAGGATTATTCAGAGATTTAATGAAAATTCGTCCAGTTATTTTATGTGGAGGTGCTGGAACTCGACTTTGGCCAAATTCTAAAAATCATCAAGCAAAACAGTTTATCGATTTTGGTAACTGGACTTTACTAGGTAAAACCTTAGAGAGAGTTAAAGCGTCTATATTTGATGCTCCAGTTATAAGTACAAATAAAAAATATCTTAAAAAAGTAAAACAACATCTTAAAAAACTTAAAATAAGTAAATATAAAATTGTTCTTGAACCAGCAAAAAGAAATACTGCACCAGCTATATTAAGTACAGCTTTAATTAAAGATATACCTGACAATCAACCTTTAATGTTTTTTACAGCAGATCATCTGATTGATAAAATGAGTATTTTTAATAAGGCAATAAATAAAAATAAATTAAATCTTACTAAAGAAAATATATTTATATTTGGGATAAAACCAACTTCACCATCTAGTGAATATGGTTATTTTTTAACAAAAAAAATTAAAGGAAATATTAATAAAGTAACAAGATTTATTGAAAAACCAAAAGAAGCTAAAGCTAAAAAAATTATAAAGAAAAAAGGTTATTGGAATTCTGGAATGTTTTATCTTCGAAAAGATTCCATTATTAATAACTTTAAAAAATATCAAACCAAAACTTATAGAAATTGTCTGAATGCAGTTAATAAGGCAAAATATAAGGCTAATACATATTATTTAAATAAAGCTTCGTTTATAAAAGCGACTGCTAAATCTTTTGATTATACAATTCTAGAGAAAACAAAACAAATTAACGCCATCAAACTAGATATTCCTTGGTCAGATCTTGGTAGCTGGAAAGAAATCCTGAAGATGTATGACAAAAATAAAAATAAATATATTAAGAAAAAAAATGTGTATTACCGTCCATGGGGGAAATACACCAATTTATTCGAAGGAAAAGAGTTTTTAATAAAAGAACTATATGTAAAACCAAAAGGCATTCTAAGTTTACAAAAACACCATCACAGAGCTGAACATTGGTTAGTTACACAAGGCAATGCTAAAATAACTCTTAATAAAGATATAATTGTTAAAAAACCAGGTGAACATATATTTATTCCATTAGAGGCCATTCATAGAGTTCAAAACTCAGGAAAAAAACCTGTAAAAATTGTCGAAGCTCAAGTTGGCTCAATTTTGAAGGAAAGTGATATTGTTAGATATCAAGATGTATATGGTAGAGTGAAGTAATG
>CACGDZ010000007.1 GCA_902571955.1 uncultured Pelagibacteraceae bacterium
AAAAACTCGGGCGGCATAATCATGTCCTTTTTTGGTATTCTCTTTAATTCCCCGAAGGTCCTTCTCAATTTTCCATGTAATATTGATAAAAGGTGTTTTATTTAGGTCAATTTTGATCTCTTTTCCTAAGCCTGAAGCAGCATTATCCGCTACGGCTTTTAAATAATTACCATTTTCATTTGATCCAACAGTATAAGAAGTCTTGTTATCTGCTCCTCTTACTTTACGGATCTCAAGTGCTGATAATTCTTTTTCAGTAAATTCAAAAACTTTTACAGTTTCTGAATGTGCTGAGCTAAAAAAGATTAATGATGTAACAAATATATAAAAAATTTTTAACATGTTCTTCTTATAGTGAGATTATTTATAAATTCAATATTCAGTCACAATTTCAACATTCTAAACTCAAGATTGATTGCTAAATGAATAGTATGAAAATAATCTCTGTCTTTATACTTCTTATATATTGGTCAATAATAATCACAGCACCAGTTATGAGTAAAAATTCTATTAAAAATCAAAATAAAGATAAAAAAATAGTTTCAATTTTTTGAGACTAATATGTGGATCTACCACCACTGATATCAAATACCGCAGCTGTAGAAAAAGTATTTTCTTGTGAAGAAAGCCAGCAAACTAGTGAAGTAAACTCATGTATTTCAAGAAATCTTCCTCTTGGCACCTTTGACAGCATTCTTTTTACATGCTCTTTACTCATTTGATCTAATATTCTAGTTTTAGCACCTGCTGGGGTGACAGCGTTTACAGCTATATCTTTGTCAGCTAATTCTTTACCTAAAGCTTTCGTTAACCCAATTGCGCCAGCTTTTCCAGAGCTATACGCGCTTGCATTTGCATTACCATCTTTACCTGCAACAGAAGCTACATTAACAATTCTTCCATAGTTGTTTTTAATCATATTTGGGACTATTGCACGACAACAGTTAAAGGTACCTATTAGGTTTATCTGTACTATTTTATTCCACGTATCGACATCATATTCCCATAGAGGACCTGTAGGACCAGTTATTCCAGCATTATTTATTAAAATATCAATATTTGTTTTTGCAATTATGTCTACAACATTTTTCTCTACATCTTGATAATTTGAAACATCAACAACGCTATAAAATAAATTTGGGTTTTTAACCTCATCAACAGTTGATTTAAGAAGCTTTTCGTCGATATCCCATATAAATACTTTGGCACCAGACTCTAAAAATCTTTTTGCAACATCCAAACCAAACCCTTGAGCTCCACCAGTAACTACAGCTGTTCTATTTTTAAAATCAAATGTGTGCATTAAAATTATTTTTTTGCTAACAAGTAGTATGTGATCCAGGCAACAAATGCACCTATTATCCAAGCATAAGATTGTAAAAACATTAAATTAGTATTCCAAATTGTAGAAGCTGAAAAAATAAATCCTAGTATTAAAGAATAAACACCTTTTATATGCCAACCACCTGAATAATAATAAGCACTCTCTTTTTCTATAGAATATAGATCTTTATTACTCAATTCTTGATTTTTAATTAAATAATAATCAGCTACCATCACACCAAATAAAGGACCAAAAAAAGCGCCTAATGTATCAACAAAGGATAAAATTCCTATTTGGCTCAATATAGTCAACCAAAATATTGCAATCAATAAACCAAAAAACAAAATTACATAACTTGCGCTTTTTAAACCTAATTTTAAAGGAGCAAAATTTATTAATGAGTATTGAGATGGTATGAAATTAGCAACTAAATTTGTCGAAGCTGAAGCAATTATAATAAAAAATAGAACAACAATTGTTATTTGTATATTGTCAAGCTTACCAACTATATCCGTTGGATTAGTAAAAATTCTATCTATATCTGAAAATTTTTGATTAAGAAAAACGTCAGAACCTGTAACGATGAAAACAGACAAAAATGAAAAAATAATTAAATTCAAAATTAAACTAAAATTTCCTTTTCTCAATTCTTGCTCATTTTTTACATACCTAGAAAAATCACCAAAACTAATTATTAAAATTGAAAAATAAGCAAATATTGTTGCAGCAACTGTAATTAAAGGAATTAAATTATTTATATTAAAAAAATTATTTAGATTAAATATATTTGAAAAAGCATCAGTAGTTATTTTTACATCACTTAATAAAACAACAAAGAAAAAAATAAGCATTCCGGTATAGACTGTAATCGCTGAGAAATTAATTATTTTTTTATTGTATTGCATCCCAACAGTAAAAAACAAAGTCTGTAAAATAATTATTATTACTATCGCAGACCAATCAATAATGTTCAGACCAAAATAAAAGACAATAAATAATTCTTGTTCCAATAAGGAATTATCAATTGAGAAAATTGCTATCCTTATCAAATAAACTAATATTTTAGATAAAAAATAAGTTTGGATACCAAATAAAAAAATCCCCACCAAACTTCTGATTAATCCAAATAATTTAGCACCATTAAATCCTAAAGATGACCTTAACAACACTGCAAATGGTAAACCAAATTTTTGAGAAGGCTTCCCAATTGCATTTGAGAACAAATAAACAAAAAAAGATCCTAATATGACTCCAAAAAATACTACAAATGCATTTAAGCTATATATTAAGTACAGCGAAGATATTAATGAAAAACCAATTACACTTTGCACATTTACGCCCCAGAAACAGAAAAGATCTTTCCAATTCCAAGTTTTATAATTTGGATTAACTGTTACTAGGTCCCAATTTGAAAGAGAATATTTTACTTTTGGCTGATTCACTAAGTTTATTCTAAACTAATAAATACTACTGTCCATATAAGAGAGTTGGCAACCATAAAGCAATTTTAGGAAATATAATAATTAGCACCAAACCTATAATTTGTAGAACCATAAATTGCATCATTCCATAATAAATATCTTTCAAATCCCATTCTGGAACTACCCCTTTTAAAAAATATGCCGAAAGTGCTACAGGTGGAGATAGCCAGGCGGTCTGGAGATTAACAGCTACTAATATTGCAAACCAAGTTAAATTAAATCCTAATGCTTCTACCAATGGCAAAATTATTGGAACAATTATCATAACTATTGGCACCCATTCTAATGGCCAACCTAGCAAAAATATCATAACCATTATCATTCCTAAAATCAGATATTTATTCATTTCTAAACCTAATAAAAATTCTGTTAGTAATGTTGGCGTTCCCAATCTAGCAAATACAGCCCCAAAAAAATTTGAGGCCGCAACTAAAACCATTATCAAAGCTGTGATTTCAAGAGTTTTAACTAAAGCTTCTTGAAGTTTTGAAAATGTTAATTTTTTATATGCCAATGACAGTAGCAATGCACCCATTGCACCACAACCAGCAGCCTCTGTAGGTGTAGCAAAACCAAACAAAATACTTCCTAATGCTGCAAAAACTAATGCCGCAGGTGGGACCAAACCTAAAAAAAACTCAATCCAAACTTCTTTCATGCTTACTGCTCGCATTTCTTCTGGTAGAACAGGCCCGAGTTTTGGATTAATCATACATCTAATTGTTGTGTAGCCTGCATATAAACTTGCAAGAAGAATTCCTGGAATAATTGCAGCTGCAAATAAATCAATAACTGGAATTTCCATTATAGGCCCCATAACTACAAGCATGATACTGGGCGGAATTAAAATTCCCAAAGTACCACCAGCTGTAATTGTACCTGCAGCAAGTTTTACATCGTAATTTGATCTGTTCATTGATTTTGCAGCCATAATTCCCAAGATAGTAACTGAGGCACCAACTATTCCGGTTGCAGCTGCAAAAATAACTGAAACAAATAATACTGCGTAGTATAATGAGCCCTTAACTCTAGCTAACATCATTTGGAAGGCTGAAAATAATCTTTCCATTAAACCTGCTTGTTCCATCATTATTCCCATAAACACAAAGAGCGGAACGGCGGCGAGAGTTTGTTCGGTCATAACCATCGAAAATTGAAGCGTCATTAAATAAAAAACCAATTTTCCAAATCCTAAATAACCAAATACAAAACCTAAAAAAATTAATGTGAAGGAAATTGGGAATCCAACAAATATTGCAAAAAGCATTACTCCTACCAAAATAAAACCTAAAATAGCTGGATCAATTAATTCTGCTATCATTTATTTTCTCCTGGCCACTCACCCTTTTTAGCTGCCCAGTAACTTTTAAGTAATTCTGAAAATCCTTGGATAAGTAAAAATATAATTCCAATTAATAAACACGTTTTAATTGGCCACATATACGGCATCCAGGTCGTATCCATTCCTCTTTCACCTCTTTGGATAGACTCTACAACAAATCCAAAAGTCATATAAAAAAAGACAAGTAGACCTGGAAAATAAAATAAAAGATATAGCCAAAAATCAATTAATCCTTGGTTTTTAATTTTAAAATTTCTGTATAAAAAATCTGCTCGAATATGAACTCCTTTTGAAAGTGCATAACCTGCACCCAGCATAAATAGAGCTCCATATAAAAATCTGCTTATATCATAAGCCCAGATTGTTGGTGCTAAAAATAGTTTTCTTGCAAGTACCTCATAGGTCATAGCAAAGATAAGTGGCATTAATATCCAACAGACTACACTACCAACTCGCTTGCTAAATTTGTCTATATTAGTTATAGACTTTGCCATCCAGGATGGCATATCCCCTGGCATCTTTCCTGAACCACCCCGCCTTTCGGCAATCATTTCATCTGAAATATCTAGTTTACTTGGGTCTTCTGCCATAAAAATTTTTATCAAAAAAAATTAGAGCGGACTGATAAGTCCGCTCTAATGTTCTAATTATTTAATGATTACTTTAATGTTGCTGCGTGAGCCATTCCTAGCTTCGCATTTGACATTTGAGCACCACTCCAGAAAGGAACTGCTTTATCAGCAAATACTTTCATAGAGTCGTAAACTTCTTTGAAAAATGCATTTTTTTCAGCATTTTTGTTCAAAGTTGCTTTAGCAGCTGCCATATACTCAGTGAAGTAGTCAGATGGAGTATCTTCTAAAATCACTCCATGTTTTGTTGTAAGTTCTTGTAAAGCTTCACCGTTTGATAAAATTCTATAACTTAAAGATTTTATCAAAGACGCATCCGCCGCAACTTCAAGAGACTTCTTCTCATGTGCAGTCATAGCATCATATGTTTTTCCAGTAATATAAAAGTCAGCATTTACCACTACTTGGTGTAAACCTTGTAAGTAATAGTGTTTTAAAACTTTTTGGAAACCAAATGTTAAGTCTGGTTTTGGACAACACCATTCAGCAGCATCAATAGTTCCTGCTTCTAATGCTGGCAGAATATCTCCACCACCCATAGCAACAGATGCTATACCAATGTCTTTATAAGTTTGTCCTGGAATTCCTGGAGGAGTTCTGAATTTATATTTTCTAAAGTCAGCCATATCTTTAATTGGTTTTGGAAACCAACCTAAAGCCTCTGGTCCAACAGGTTGAAGCATAAATCCTTTAATGTCTCTGTTCATCTCTTTCCATAATTGATCATAAAGCGCTTTTCCACCACCATATTGGAACCAAGATAGAAATGCTAAGTTGTCTATACCTATTCCGCCACCAGCTACTGGAGAACCAAATAGCATCGCAGCAGGGTGTTCACCTGACCAATAGTGAGTCCATGCAAATCCACAGTCAATCAAACCTTTGTCAACAGCATCCAGAGTTTCCTTAACTCCAACAACTGCTCCAGCAGGTAAGATTTCAAATTTTAGAGATCCACCAGTCAATTCTGTTACCGTATCAGTAAAGTCCTTTAACATTTTAACTTCATCAGCTTTAGTATTAAGAACTGTCTGACATTTTAGTGTTTTTGCAGCATTAGCATTTGAGATAAATCCAAATACCATAGCAACTGCAAATAACATTGAAATGATTTTTTTCATATCGTTTTCCCTCTCTTTATTTATAAAAACAAAAGCTTGTCAAAGAATGAAATCTAAAACAAGTGTTATTATTGGATTATTTTAATTTTTTTTTGTACAGAAATGTTACAATTAAAAATAATTTTAATTTATAAGAGTTCTAAGTAATGGAAAATTTTGATTATATAATTATTGGTGCTGGATCAGCAGGTTGTGTTCTAGCTAACCGAATTTCGTCTAATCCAAATAATAAAGTCTTGCTTTTAGAGGCTGGAGGTAAAGATACTAATCCATGGATACATATTCCTGGGGGGTATTTTAAAACAATGCATAATCCTAAAACCGATTGGTGTTTCAATACAGAGGAAGAACCTTTCTGTAATAATAGAAAGATGACATACCCAAGAGGAAAAACCCTCGGAGGGAGCTCCTCTATAAATGGAATGCTATATATTAGAGGTCAATCGAATGATTATAATTATTGGAGACAATTAGGAAATGTAGGGTGGTCATGGGATGATGTGCTCCCCTATTTTAAAAAATCTGAAGATTTTCAATTTGGAGAAAATGAATTCCATGGGTCAGGTGGACCCATAAAAGTTGAAAAAATAAGATCTACTTTCAAAGTTTTAGATTTATTTTTAGAGGCAGCAGAAGAATTTGGATATAAAAAAACTGACGACTTCAATAATGGTAATAACGAAGGAATGGGATACTTCCCTTTAACTGTTAAAAATGGTTTTAGATGTAGCACAGCAGTAGGATATCTAAATCCAGTAAAAAATAGAAGTAATTTAAAAATTATAACTAAGGCTCACATCAAAAATATTGAATTTGAGAATAAGGTTGCCAAAAAAGTTAACTTTTGGACTGGTGATAAATTAAATACTGTTGAAGCAAACAGTGAGATTATTCTTAGCGCTGGTACTATTGGATCTCCTCACATTCTTCAAGCTTCAGGCTTGGGGCCAGCAAAATTATTACGGGATAACGGAATTGATGTTTTGATGGAAAATAAAAGTATTGGTCAAAACCTAACAGATCATTTGATGCTAAGACCAGTTTATAAAATAAAAAATTTAGAAACATTAAATGATATTTATTATAGCTTTACTAAAAAAATATTTACTGGATTAAAATTTTTCTTAACACGAACTGGTCCTCTTACAGTTGGTGCTAGTTATTTGTGTGGTTTCGTAAAGAGTGATCCACATTTAGAAACTCCTAACTTACAATTTCATGTTTCTCCTGCTAGTACAGATCTCCTAGGAAAATCATCGTTACACAAATTTCCAGCTTTCACACCCACCATTACTAATGTCAGACCTACTAGCAGAGGATCTATTGAACTTAAATCTTACGATACAAGAACTCCTCCAAAGATTAAAATGAATTATCTATCTACAGATGAGGATAGAGAGATAGCAGGTAAGTCTCTTAAAATAGTAAGAAAAATAGTTATGGAGTCTAAAGCCTATAAAGATTATGGACCAGAAGAATTAAGACCAGGTATAAATATTACTGACAATGAACAATTAGCCGTTGAGGCAGGAAAATATGCAAATACAATTTTCCATCCAGTAAGTACATGTAGAATGGGTAAAGATGAAAATGCAGTAGTGTCTGATCAGTTAAAGGTTCATGGAGTCAAAAACTTAAGAGTGATTGATGCATCAATAATGCCTTATATAACATCAGGAAATACTAATGCTCCAACAATAATGATTGCGGAAAAAGGTGCAGACATGATACTACACCAGTAATGATTGCAGAATTTTTTACACCTGAACAAATTGCAATTGTAACTCAAATAATTCTTATTGATTTAGTTTTAGCGGGTGACAACGCAATAATAATTGGAATGGTTGCATCTAAATTTCCAGTCGAACAAAGAAAAAAAGTAATTTTTTGGGGAATCGGCGGTGCTGTAATTTTAAGAATAATACTGACACTACTTACAGCTTATCTGCTACAAATCACAGGTTTAAGATTAATTGGGGGATTGTTATTACTTTATATTGTTTACAAACTTTATGTGGATGTAATAAAAGGTTCTGAGACTGAAGAAGATATTAAAGTAGATAACTCTAGTTTTTTAAAGGCTATTTGGACTGTTTTATTAGCTGATTTTACAATGAGTTTAGATAACGTGCTAGGTGTGGCAGGCGCAGCTGGCGATCATTATGGACTTCTTGTTTTTGGATTAGTTTTATCAATTGTTTTAATGGCAACTGCAGCAACTTTAATTTCTGGATGGATTAAAAAATATAGATGGATAGCTTGGCTTGGATTATTAGCCATTTTAGTTGTAGCTGTTGAGTTGATTTACACAGATATTAAAATATTATTCTTTTAATGTATCTACAAAAAATAAATCTAAAAAACAAATATGCTTTAGTCACCGGCGCAGGTAAAGGACTAGGAAGAGCATGTTCAATTGCATTGGCTGAAGCAGGTGCAACAGTTATTGCTTTAAGCAGAACATCTTCGGATCTTAATAGATTAGAAAAGGACATAAAAAAAGTTAGAGGTAAAATTATTAAAATTTCATGTGATGTAATGAATTATGAAGATTTAAAACAAAAATTAGATAAACTTAAAATTATTGATGTGTTAGTAAATAATGCAGGAACTAATATTCCAGAACCCTTTGAAAAAATTAAACAAAAAAGTATGAATTACCTAGTAGATTTAAATCTCAAGGCAGCATTTAACGTGGCACAACTTGTTGTAAAAAAAATGCTAAAAAATAATAAAAGACCTGGATCAATTATAAATATGTCTTCTCAACTAGGCCATGTTGGTATGAATGGTAGAAACGTATATAATATGACTAAATTTGGAATTGAAGGTTTAACTAAAGGGATGGGAGTCGAATTAGCTAAAAAAAATATCAGGGTAAACACAGTAGCACCTACATTTGTTGAAACACCTATGGTTAAAAACTTTTTTAAAAATAAAAAGTTTAAAAAATTAGCCCTTGGTAATATTCCAATGGGAAAAGCAGCTTCGGAAAGTGATGTTGCTACAACAGTATGTTTTTTGGCATCCTCAGCATCTTCAATGATAACTGGAACATCAATAATTATAGATGGTGGATGGACAGCTCAATAATTTATAGATTTTTTCTTGTTTTTTTAATTTTTATATCTCCAGTAAAAGCTATTGAATTCCAGGGTAAATTTCTACAAGGTTATTTTATATTAGGCAAAACTGATCCTAAAGCTAAAATTTTGATTGGAAAAAAAGAAGTAAAAGTATCAAAAGATGGTTTTTTTGTCTTTGGTATAGATCGAGACCAAAAATATGACCTAATATTTACAAAAATTATTAATGGAAAAAAATCAGTTACTACAAAAAAAGTTTTAAAGAGAAAATATAAAATTCAAAGAATAGATGGTTTGGAAGAAAGTAAAGTCACCCCACCTGAGTCTGTTTATAAAAGAATTAAAAAAGAAAATAACGAAATTGGAGAGGCAAGAGCTATAAATTCTGATCTGCAGTTTTTTAAAGAAAAATTTATTATGCCAGTTGACGGGATAATAAGTGGTGTTTATGGTAGTCAGAGAATTTTAAATGGTAAACCAAGATGGCCTCACTATGGAATAGACATAGCTGCCAAACAAGGAACAATGATAAAATCATCAGGTTCAGGTATAGTTACTATGGCTGAAGATGATTTATATTATACTGGTGGAACTGTTATAATGGATCATGGTCATGGGATATCCACAATATATTCTCATTTAGAAAATGTTTTAGTCTCAGTTGGTGATCTAATAAATCAAGGAGACGTAATCGGAACTGTAGGATCAACAGGAAGATCAACTGGACCTCACTTAGACTTTAGAGTTAACTGGTTTCAAACACGACTAGATCCAATGTCAGTAATAAAATAGCAAAAGATATATTTCATAAAGTCGTAAATTCAAAATTTCTATTAAGTAAAAAAAACAATTTTTATTATAAATTTAAGTTAATTTTTTATAACGAACCAAGTATTGTTTAACTTATCTAATTTTATATTAAATATATTTTTCTCAAAATTATTTTCAGTTAATAATTTTATTAATCTTTCTTTATCTAGGTATTTCATATGATGCAACTCACCCCATTCTGTAAAAAAAAATGGATTTAAAGTGTCATATTTCTCGCTCTCTTTGTATATTCTGTTTAAATTAAGTATTATCGTTATAGAAATTAAAATTATTAAATATTTTTTTATTTTTTTTAAATCAAAAAACTCTTGAAAATTAAAACTTAAAACTAAAAAAGATAAAATGAAAAAAGTCCAATAAGAGTATCCACCAGCTCTAAGCAATGGAGTATTAAACATCCACAGAAAATAACTTAATAGTGTTAGAAATAAAAACAAAAAATCTTTTTGACTTAGTTTTCTAAACTTAAATTTTTTATTATTAAAGAAAAAAATAATGATTAAAAATATAAAAAAATTTATTAGTAAAGTTTTTATCAATGGTAAAATAAATCTTTCACTTTTCAAATGGTAAGATGCCCAATTGAAATTTTTTACCCACTCTTCTTCAGTTAATGAATGTTTAGCATTATTTTTATAACCAAAATATGAGGTATTAAAGGATTTTAAACGTAAATTTAGCTGATCCACTTTATCAATATAACTCCAAGACACTACATTTTTGCTTACACAAGTTTTTTTTAAAGGCATGAAAAAACAACCACTATTTAAAAAGCTTGTTAAAGAAGTAGCTAAAAAAGATAGAAATAAAATTAAAATTAGTTTTTTATTAATAACGTTTAAAAATTTATCTCTATTTAAAAATAGGATAAATAAAGTTGGAATAATTAAAAGAGAATAAATTCTAAAAAAAAGAGCAAAAGAAGAATAAAAAACTATTTTATTAATAATTATTTTTTTATCTCCATTTTTTAAATAAAATTGAAAAATTAAAAACTGTGAAAAAAATAATAAAATTATCGCTTGATAATCATTTCCAAACTCTTGTATTCGATAAAATTTTAACAACAAAAAAGATACTATTAAAATTAAAATAACTTGTAGATTGCTTTGATTAGTTCGTTTTAAGTAATTATAAAAAGTTAAAATAGAAAATATAAAAAAAATAAAACTAGACAAATATAAATTTTTCTCAGCACCATTTAGAAAATTGAATGCTGAAGAAATATATGCCCAGCCATTAGTAAATGACAAACTTGGATCAAAATGAGCTATACCAAGTATAATATTAAAGGTATTAATAAGTTCAATTTTTGGTAAGTGATAGTACAAGTCCTCATTACCTTTAATTACATATTTTAAAGGAATTAAAATAACGAAAATAACAGTAAGTTTTAACAACCATAAAAAAAATTTTTTTTTGAGCTGATTTCTTAACTTAAGTAGAACCAAAAGTGAGAAGAAAAATGATAGATAAAAAAAAAGTGGTGTTATTGGAAAAATAATATTTATAATTTGAACAATTGGTAAAATTAAACAAAATCCAAATAAAGAAATTTCGTTTAAATTATATTTGATTTCATCTAGTTTAAAAAAAAGAGGGGAAATTAGTAAGCCAATTCCTAGTACATAAATACTAATGATTAACTCCGTAATAGGAGTAAAAAAAATTATTGTTTCTAACATTTATGTTTATATTTCTGATCTCGCTTTAAATCTTTCATACAATAATCTACCCTTAACCGCTAGATTCAAAATTGGATTTGGAGGTAACCAAGTGGGTAAATTTCTATTTTCAATAATCTTAATTTCTGAAGAGTTTATTTTACTTGCCTTTATTGCAATTTGTTCACCAAACAATACCCCAACACCTATACCTGATCCATTGTAACAACCTGCTACAAAAATATTATCTTTAATTTTTTCAAATATTTGAGAACTATTTCTAGATCTTGACACAACGCCCGACCATGTAGATTGAATTAGTTCATCTGACAGATGTGGAAATCTTTTTTTAATTCCTTTTTTATGTATTAATGATCTTTTTTTTAATTCTGTTTCTGACATTTTAAAAGGATTATAAATCTCAGCCGTATTTCTAATTAAAATTCTTTTGTCTTTTGTCATTCGGATTGTAGCTCCCATTGGTCTGATCGGTAAAACTCCCCATTCTTTTGGTTTTCCAATCAATTTAAATTCATCATCGCTTAAAGGTCTGGTAATACTAGCTGTTAATGTAATTGGAAAATTATAATTACTTTTTATACCTAGAGATTTTAAAAAACCATTTGTAGCAAAAATAATTTTTTTTGTTTTGACAGTTGAAAACTCAAAATCACATACAACTATATCTTTAAAAGATGACCAATTTAACAAACTAGATTCTTCATAAAGTTTCACATTGTTTGGTAAAGTATCTATCATTGATCTTACTAATTTTCCTGGGTGAAGCAGAATTCCACCCTCTGTATATAATCCAGTCTTATAAAATTTAGTCCCTAATCTTGAAGATAGTTCGTCTTCAAATAATAACTTGTGTTTAAAATCTAAATTTGAAAGAGTAGAAGAAAAATTTAATAAAATTTTTCTATCTTTATATTTTGATGATGCAAAATATTTGCCACATTCATTCCAATCACAATCAACTTGATATTCTTTAATAAATTTTTTAATTGCATTGATACCTAAATCATAAATATCAGTTTTTTTTTTATAATTTTTTACTTCTTTATTAGAACTAAAACCGTCGTTAAGTGTAGTGTCAACTAAAAATCCAGAGTTCCGTCCACTAGCACCCTCCCCAGCCTTTTGAGCATCAACTATTATAATTTTTTCTTTAGGGTGTAATTGACCTAATTTTCGTGCGGCAGATAAACCTGTAAAACCAGCGCCTACGACTAACCATTCACAATCGTGATTACCTTTAATTGATTGGATATTCGATCTAGGAATTAAATCATTAATCCAGCCACAACTATTATCGTTTATAATTTGCATTAAAAATAATACGATAATTGCTTATTCTTTAAAAGTCGCTATGAATTCAAAGAAGGTTGTTTTTTCATATCCTCTTTTTTAATACCCGCTACTCTTACTGGTTTTTTCATTGCATCTCTTCTAAAAGGTTCACCAAGTTCTTGATTTAGAATTACTTCTATAAAAGTTGTAATTCCTTTCTTTTGATCCTCACAAGATTGTTTAATAGCATTTGTAGTTTCTTCCATTGTTCTAACTGTTATACCTTTTAAACCACAAGCTTCAGCAACTTTAGCATAACTTAATTCTGGATCTAACTCTGTGCCAACGAAGTTATTATCAAACCACAATGTTGTATTTCTTTTTTCTGCACCCCATTGATAATTTCTGAAAATAACCATCGTTATCGCGGGCCACTCTTCTCTTGCGCATGAGCTCATTTCATTCATGCTTATTCCAAAAGCACCATCCCCTGCAAATCCAATAACTGGAGTATCTGGACAACCAATTTTAGCTCCCAATATTGATGGGAAACCATAACCGCAAGGACCAAATAAACCCGGTGCTAAATATTTTCTTGGTTTTTCGAATGTTGGGTAAGCATTACCTATTGCACAGTTGTTACCAATATCGCTTGATATAATTACGTCATCAGGCATTCCTGCTTGAATTGCTCTCCAAGCTTGTCTTGGTGACATTCTATCTGCATCTCTTTCTCTAGCTTCTTTGTTCCAAACCGTTCCTTCATCGTCATCTTCATGATCTAAACTTGAAAGTTTTTGTAACCATGCTGATTTTGTTTGGTGAATTAAATCTCTTCTTTTTTGCCTATCTGTATCGCCAGCATTCGATGCTAATTTTTCTAAGATTTGTTCAGCTACTAATTTTGAATCACCACTTATTCCAACAGTAACTTTTTTAGTCAAACCTATTCTATCAGGATTAATATCTACTTGAATAATATTCGCATTCTTTGGCCAATAATCAATTCCATAACCAGGTAAAGTAGAGAATGGATTTAATCGTGTTCCTAAAGCTAACACTACGTCAGCTTTTGAAATTAATTCCATTGCAGCTTTTGATCCATTGTATCCTAAGGGACCAACAGCTAAAGGATGGCTTCCTGGGAAGCTATCATTGTGTTGGTAACCTGAACAAACAGGTGAGTCTAATTTTTCTGCAAGTTTTTTTGTAGCTTCAATAGCTCCTCCAATAACAACACCTGCTCCAGATAATATAACTGGAAATTTTGCTTTAGATAACAAGTCAGCTGCTTTAGCTACAGCATCATTTCCCCCTCCTTGTCTCTCAAGTCTTACAATCGGAGGAAGATCGATATCAATTACTTGGCACCAATAATCTCTGGGAACATTTATTTGTGCTGGTGCAGACCCCCTTATAGCTTTTTCTATAACTCTATTAAGAACTTCGGCCATCCTTGATGGATCTCTTACTTCTTCTTGATAGCAAACCATGTCTTTAAATAAGTTCATTTGTTCTACCTCTTGAAATCCACCTTGTCCCATAGTTTTGTTCGCCGCTTGGGGTGTAACTAATAAAAGAGGAGTGTGATTCCAATAAGCAGTTTTAATTGGTGTAACTAAACCTGTAATACCAGGTCCGTTCTGAGCAATAACCATTGACATTTTACCAGTAGCTCTTGTGTAACCATCAGCAATTAAACCACCATTTGTTTCGTGAGCCACATCCCAGAAAGTAATGCCTGCATCTGGAAAAATATCTGATATTGGCATAAAAGCTGATCCGATTATTCCAAAAGCATGTTCTATACCGTGCATTTGTAAAACTTTTACAAAAGCTTCCTCTGTTGTCATTTTTGTCATAAACCTAGAACCTCTCTAAATTGTATTTTAATCTATTTGTAAAATTCGTTTGTTAATTTGTGCGATTAATATATAAGATTTTACAAATTTCAAACAAACAATTCGACACGATATGGGAACAGATATAATTATACATGATAAAAAGGACAACGTTGGCGTAGTTGTTATTGAAAAAATCGCTCCCAAACAGGAGTGTGCTTGCTGGATAATGGAAGATGACAGTTCAATAAATATTCAATCCGTAGATGAAATACCTTTGGGTCATAAAATTGCTATGATCGACCTAAATGAAGGTGATACTATTTTAAAGTATGGACACGATATTGGTAAAGTTGTTAAATCAATCAAAAAAGGTGAACACGTACATGTTCACAATGTAAAAACAAAGAAATGGTAACAATATGGAAATTCCAAAGAGCTTTTTAGGTTATAAAAGAGAAAACGGTAGAGCCGGAACAAGAAATCATGTAATTATTTTGCCAGTTGATGACATTTCAAACGCATGTGCAGAGGCAGTTGCAAATAATATTAAAGGCACAATCGCTCTACCTCATTCTTACGGAAGACTTCAGTTTGGTGCAGATTTAGAGCTTCATTTTAGAACTATGATTGGAACCGGATGTAATCCGAACGTTGCAGCAGTAATTGTCATAGGTATTGAACCGAAATGGACAAAAAAAATTGTAGATGGAATTGCAAAAACTGGAAAACCAGTTGAAGGATTTCATATTGAGCGTACAGGAGATATTGGCACAACTATGAAAGCATCCAAAAAAGCACAAGAATTTGTGATGTGGGCCTCAGAAAAACAAAGAGAAGAATGTCCTTTAAGTGATTTGTGGATTTCAGTTAAATGTGGAGAGTCTGATACAACTTCAGGACTAGCTGCAAACCCAACTGTTGGAAACTTAATGGATAAACTTGAACCATTAGGAGTTCACTTGTGTTTTGGTGAAACATCTGAATTAACTGGTGCAGAACAAGTTTGTGCAACTAGAGGAGCTACAAAAGAAGCTTCTGAAAAATTTATGAAAACCTGGAGCTCTTATAATGATTTTATTTTAAAAGAAGCCACAGATGATCTTTCTGAAAGTCAACCAACAGCTGGAAATATAGCTGGAGGGCTTACAACAATTGAAGAAAAAGCTTTTGGTAATTTTCAAAAAATTGGAAATTGTAAATTTATTGATGTTCTTGAACCAGCTGAAGAACCAACTAAAGGAAAAGGTTTATATTTTATGGACACATCATCTGCTGCTGCAGAATGTGTAACACTTCAAGCTGCTGCAGGTTTTAATATTCATCTATTTCCAACTGGACAGGGTAATATCGTGGGAAATCCAATTGAACCTGTTGTTAAATTAACCGCTAATCCATTAACTGTAAAAGGTATGGGAGAACATATTGATTGTGATGTTTCAAAAATTCTTTCAAGAGAAATGAATTTATCTGAGGCTGGTGATGAATTGATTAAAACCACATTAAGAGTAGCTAATGGTAGATTAACTTGTGCTGAAGCTTTAGGTCATAAGGAATTTGTTATGACCAAACTATACAGAAGCGCTTAATAAACTTCAAACTTGCATGAAATTTAAAAGATACCTGGTAGTTTTACCAGGTATTATATTGGCTTTCATTCTTTACACAATATCTCAAGGTTTTAATAATATTCTTGGAATTGAATTGTTGGGTTATGAAAAAAGTCCAATATCTTCAGCAATGATTGCTATTTTATTGGGAATGTTTTTTGGAAACGTTTTTCAGATTAGAGAAATTTTTTTAAAAGGATTAAATTTTACACAAAAATATATTTTAAAAATTGGTATTATTTGTTTGGGCATTCAAATGAAACCATTTGAATTTTTAGAATTCGGGAAAATAGCAATTCCATTAATTATAATCTGCATAGTTAGTGTATTAATTGTAATCAAACTTCTCATAAATAAATTCAAAATTCCGACAAGGATGGCTTACTTAATTTCAATAGGCAGTACCGTCTGCGGGACTACTGCAATAATGGCTACTGCTCCGGTTATTGGTGCGAAGAAAAATGAAGTGTCATATGCAATTGCAAATATTACGTTATTTGGGATGCTCTCAATGTTAATATACCCTTATTTTGCTAACTTTTATTTTGACGGTGAATCTTTATTAATTGGATTATTTTTGGGGACCTCTATTCATGAAACATCTCAAGTTGCAGCTGCAGGATTGATTTATGACCAGCAATATAATAGTCCTGAAACTTTAAATATAGCAACAGTCACGAAATTAATTAGGAATACATTTCTGGTTATCATGATTCCTTTATTTGCATTTCTTTACAATCGAGGAAAAACCTCAGAAAAGAAATACTCATTAATAGATATTTTTCCTTACTTTGTATTAGGATTTGTAACAATGATAATAATTAGAAATTTGGGTGATTTAATGTACTCAAATAATTACAAATGGCTGGTTACAATTGAAGGCATTAAATTGTCTTCAAAAATATTTTTAACTATGGCTATGGCAGCGATTGGTCTTTCAACCAATTTAAAAGAAATTAAAAATATGGGTTACAAACCTTTTGTTGTTGGTTTTATAGGTATGGCAACTGTTGGTATAGTTTGTATTTTAACGATAGAATTATATTTAATTTATTTTAGTTAAGATTTAACTTCTAATTTTTTTCTAAAATTTGAAATAAATCTTCTTATTAATGCTGCTCCAACTCCTAAAATTATTGCAAACATAATAGTAAATAGTCCATAAAAGAAAGGCATCTCATCTGAAAAATCAATTATAAATTGAGAAAAGAAGTTTAAATCTGAACTAGTTACTTTAGCTGCACCATTTATAATTTGATTTACAAAAAATGTATCATACGCAATTGCTATGCCTACAATTAACAATAATATTGCTAATAATGCTCTTAAGCCTGAACTATCAATTCTTTCTCCTAATTTTTGTCCAACTTGAACTCCAATAATTGAACCAACAACCAACATAAGTACTAGAAATAAATCTATAGATCCGTAATTAAATGAGTGAAGAAAAGTAACAATCACACTTACAAAAATAGTTACAAATAAAGATGTTCCTGGAACTAGTTTAGTAGGCATTTTAATAATATAAATCATTGCAGGAACTAAAATAAATGCTCCTCCAATTCCCATAATGGCTGCAATAAATCCAACTATTAATCCGATTATTATTGGGGTAAAAATACTTTCGTATAATTTGGATTTCGGAAATCTCATTCTTAAAGGAAGACCATGTATCCAATAATGAACATGTAATTTTTTTTTAACTACAACGTTTCTTTTTGCTTTATCTATTTCACCTAAACTTTCAACAAGCATTAACGTTCCAATTATTGCTAATATGTACATGTAAGCCAGAGAGATAACTGTATCAATTTTTCCAATACCTTTAAAATAAGTAAAAGTATAAATTCCTAAAGAAGTTCCAACTACACCTCCAATCACGATCATTGAACCCATTTTATAATCTAAAGTATTTTTTAAATAATGGGTGGTAGATCCAGAAACTGAGGTAGCTAAAATATTATTTGCTTCGTTAGCAACTGCGTATGCAGGAGGTATTCCTAAAAAAATTAGAAAAGGTGTCATCAAAAACCCGCCACCAACACCAAATAAACCTGAAAGTACTCCAACAATTGCACTTAATAAAAGTATCTCGATAGGGTTAACAAAAACTTGAGCTATCGGTAAAAATACTTCCATAAAAATTTAAAAGTTATTAAAAAACAACTTAGTTAAATGTAATAAAAGTTCCAACTAAAATCACTCCCCAGTAAGCTGTTAAGCTTGCTATAATTCCTGCTTTAATAAACGTGGTTTTAAAATTTGAGAGTTTGTTTATAATTTTTACGTTAGAAAGTAACATTAAATCCGTCAATACACCCCCAACGAAATTTGTCAAACAATTATTTAAAAACTTGATAATCTTTTTTCTAATAGATCGTGGCTCCAAAAACCTTAACCGTATCGTCTTCTACACCTAGAACTAACCTCCCAAGAAACTCTCCCGGGATCTCTTTATTTGTTTGTTTAATAAGAACGGTTATGTGATCTCCCCTTCTAAGGCAACCAAAAGGTTCAAAAGTCTCTTTAAGATTAGTGATCAACTTATTATTAGCCCATTGTTTACCAAGCTCTACCTCGTTAGCACCAAAGAGCATTTGGGTAGAGAAATCTCTAGTAAACCCACCATAATCTTTGAGATTAGATGATTTAACCAAATTATCCCAAATAGGCTTAGCTAATTCATATATTTCATCATCTGATTTAGATAAAATATCCATTTGTTTTAATTAAATTATTTTCTACGAAGCTTTTTTCTTCTCGTTCTCATCCACTATATGGTAGACAGGAACTTTCTCCATACTAAACTTACCAGTTTTAGGGTCTCTTCTTGAAACTGTTAAACAATGCCAATTTTCATCATCAAGCTTCATATGATCACCTCTATAATAATAACCTGGCCATCTAGTTTCTTCTCTAAACAAGGTATGTTCCGTTACACACTGAGAAGTCAAAGCTCTATGTTTTAGTTCCCAAGCTCTCATAAGCTGATGATAATCCTCTGCTCCAACATGTTCTAAGTCTTCCTGCAGCCACTCCAATAGCTCTAGCCCTCTTTTGAGCATATTTCCGTTAGTCATATAATTAGAGGTAATTCCTCCCACATATTCGTCCATGATCTTTTGTAATCTTTGAAGACCTTGAATTGGAGATATATAGCTAGGTGATACTGTTCCACCTGTTATTTCATTTCTAGCAACTGTATAGTTTTCCAATGGTTTGTAAACTGCTGTCTTGAAATCCTCACACTGTTTATCTGAAACTTTAACTCCTTCAGCTTTTTTATCCTCAATATATTTAACAGCAGCTTTCGCAGCCAATCGACCCTCAGTGAAAGATCCAGATGAAAACTTGTGGGCACTTCCTCCGACTGTATCTCCTGCACCAAATAAACCATCAATAGTTAGCATTCTGTTATAACCCCAGAAATACTCTGGTGGTGACAAATCCTCAGGACCACTAACCCATGCACCAGAACAAGTAGCATGAGAACCCATTACATAAGGTTCTGATGTAGTTAATTCCGGATTTGTATATTTTGGATCAATATTTTGAGATGCCCAAACAACAGCTTGACCAACTGTCATACCTAAGAAATTTTCCCAACCTACAGTTTCTAAATGTGGGTCTTGGAAAGCCTCAGTAGTTACCATGTGAATTGGTCCACCACCTGCAGCGACTTCTTGAATAAATGCATGATTTCTTAGACAAGTTGGCGTTGGATGATGATCAATATATTCTCCAACTAATTCTTTAGTTTGATCGTACCATTTTTTTTCATAATTTTCGCCATTGGCATTTTGAGTATAGGTTTTTAAATGAAGGAAATACGCTCCAACTGGACCATAACCATCTTTAAATCTACATAATACAATTCTGTTTTCCATTTGAGTCATCTTTGCACCTGCTGCAATAGGTAATGCATATGCAGATCCATTACTCCATGGAGCATACCAAGTTCTACCCATTCCTTCTCCAACTGCTCTTGGTTTAAAGATATGCGAAGCTCCCCCTGCAGCAACAATTACAGCTTTAGCTCTAAACACATGAAAATCACCAGTTCTCATATTAAAGCCAACTGCTCCACCGATTCTATTTTGTTGAGACTCATCCATTAAAAGGTGAGTAATCATTATTCTGTTGTATATTTTATCTGCAGACTTTTTTGCAGCTTCTGCAACAATCGGTTTATAACTTTCACCGTGGATCATTATCTGCCACTTACCTTCTCTCAGGTATCTTCCAGTTTCCTCATTCTTCATCATAGGCAAACCCCATTCATCAAACATGTGAACAGTAGAATCTACGTGACGTGCCATGTCATAACCTAAATCTTCTCTTACCATTCCCATTAAATCATTTCTTGCATATCTAACGTGGTCTTCTGGTTGGTTTTCACCCCATTGCATTCCCATGTAGCAGTTGATAGCATAAAGACCTTGAGCAACAGCACCACTCCTATCTATATTTGCTTTTTCTACACAAACAATTTTCATGTCCCTGCCCCAGTGCCTTGCTTCAAAGGTTGCTCCAGTTCCAGCCATACCTCCACCAACAACTAATATATCACAATCTTCGTAGTGTGTTTTATGTTTAGCCACTAATAATAAACTCCTTTTTTAAAAGAGTCTTTAGGAACAGATGGAAGTTCTCCATCAATGTTTAAACCTTCAGGCTCCGTATATAATCTTTGAGAATTTAACTCACCTTGTTTTATTTTTTCACCATCTGCAAGTTTTGGAATAAATTTTCCCCACGGTTTAGTTGTTATTGGAGATACAAAATTTTTCTCAGTTCCATTTCTAAACTTAATTTTCCAAGAAATAGTTCCTTTTTCTTCTTCTCTTCTAACTCTCACACTATGACCCATTGGAGCAAAATCAGCATAACCTCTTACATCAATTGCGTGATTAGGACACGCTTTAACACATGAATAACATTCCCAGCAAAAGTTTGGTTCAATATTTTTTGCTCGTCTAATATTTTCATCAATGTGCATTATATCTGATGGACAAATATCTACACAATGACCGCATCCATCACATCTAGTCATATAAACGAAAGTTGACATAATTATTTTTTCTCCTCTATAATTTCTATCATAATTAATTTTAATTAATAGTGTTTAGGTTTCTCTCTTTTAATACCTAAACCAAATTGTTCAGGCGCATCTGCAGGAGGAGGCAAATTGTCTCTTGAACCATCTGCTTCTGCTAAATTCTTTTGTATTGCCGCTCCAGGCTTATAAAACATGTGAGCAAACTTTGACCAGTATACTCCTCCAAATAAAACAAAGTTTGAAATTACAAATAATATTAAAAAAAAATTAGCATCCCATCTACCCTCTAGATTTAAACTTTGAAGATATGACCAGATAAATCCTGTTAATGAGGTTGCAATCAATGCTAATACAAATAAATCAGCTTTAATAATTCTATACCAAGGTTGAGCCTCTGAATAAACATCAACTCTTAAAAAGAACCAAAACCATGATCCACCCAAGACAGTCATTAAAGCTCCAATATGCCAGATCATTGGCCATATAGTTGGAGTTTCTATATTTGTTGATGAATAAGCAAATATCATAACTACAGATCCAACCCAAAATAGAATAGTTCCATACATACCAAGAACATGTGCTATTCTTCTTTTTCCTGCACCTAGTTCTGATGTAGTTCCAATATCGTATGCAATTGTTTTTGAAACAACTGCAATCCTTTCGCCTGTTGATAATTCTTTAGTTGCATTTTTTTTTGCTTTTTTTGCATTTTCAAAAAAATACTTAACATTTTTTTTATGAATTATGTCTAATAGAGTTCCTGTTACAATCAATAAAATCATTAACACCACAAATCCTTGCATAACTATAGACGGAATTGTTTCTGCTAAAATTGAAAAAGGATTTGTCGTAAACATTTTATTACCCTTAAAATAATTTTGAATTAGTTTAAAGTTTTCTAATCTAGTTATTTAAAGACTTCAACCAAAAGTATTGGTCAATTTGTCTTTAATAACAACTCATAGTTTACGTTTGTAGTGTTGTTTGCTAGGTATTACTGACCTAACACCTCCTTGAGGGTTTTCTACATCACCTTCTCTTCTAGGTATTAAATGAATGTGACAATGCATAATTGATTGGCCCGCAACTTTTCCTGCATTAGCACCTATATTGAAACCTTTAACACTGGAGTCTAGTTTTAAAATTTTTTCTTTAGTTTTTAAAATTAAATCATTACATGCCTGAATTTCTTCTTCTGTAAGATCAAAGTATGTCTCTACATGTCTTTTAGGAACGATAAGACTATGAAATTCTGAGATAGGGTAACTATCTGTAGATGAATAGGCTAATTGGTTTTCAAACTGAAGCTCTTCTTTTCTTATTTTACAAAATATACAAGGGTTGTTTGGATCTTTCATATTTAAACAAGAAAGTTATATATTTTATTTAACTTCGTAGAGCTCTTAGTACTTCTTCTCTTCCATTTAAGGTCGTTAATATTGGAAACTGACGTTACTCCTTTACCAGATCCAATTAGAATTATTTCCTCGTAATCATGAATTGATTTAATTGAAATATCTTTAAAATTAATTTTTATTTTTTTACTAATAAATTTAAGCGTATTTCCAAAATAACAATTCTTTTTAGGTGAAAAGATCTTTCCATTTTTCACAAAAACTAAATTAGAGGTACCAGTTTCTAAAATCTTGTCATTTGCGACTAAAGCAATATCAAATTTAGCTGAGTCAACTTTGCTTAATTTTGCT
This sequence comes from uncultured Pelagibacteraceae bacterium, assembly GCA_902571955.1. Classification (GTDB taxonomy): domain Bacteria; phylum Pseudomonadota; class Alphaproteobacteria; order Pelagibacterales; family Pelagibacteraceae; genus Pelagibacter. The sequence continues at coordinate 22,991 of CACGDZ010000007.1, forward strand.
AATATTTTTTTATAATATAAATTTTTATAATTTGGCTCTACTCGTTTATATCTTAATAATAATAGATTAAAATTAGTATTTGGTTTTGGTCTTTTTCTGATTGAGATAGATATTAATTTTTTATTTAAAGCTATACGAAATAAATTATCAGAACCTTTATAAAAAGTGTTTTTCTTAATTAAATCTATAATAATATTTTTTAAATTTTTTTTTATTATTCCATATTTTTTTGTGGATTTTAATAAGTTTTCTATGTGTGGTTTTAAAAGTATTAACTTAGGAGGTTTTCCAACCATACGCATTGTGGTGAATACGCCTCTGGATCCCCAGAGGTCTTTGAAAGTAACTTCTTTAAGATTGCTAAGCTGATAAGATTTTTTTAATAATAGTGTTGCCATTTTCAGTTAAAAAAGATTCTGGATGAAATTGAAATCCATATATTTTGTTTTTATTATCTTCAAGTCCCATTGGTATTTTTGTTTTGCTACATCTCATAGTTATTTTAATTGAATTCGATTTAAATGGCTCCATTAATTTTAATGAATGATATCTTCCAACTTTAAACAGTTGATTGTTTTTAAAGATTTTACTTTGATTATTTGTTTTTACCTTGGATTGAAAACCATGGTAAATTTTTCTTTGTTGTATGATTTTGCCACCTTCATTATATAAAATCATTTGATAACCAAGACAAATGCCAATAATTTTTTTCTTTCCTTTGTATTTTTTGTAAATTTTTAAAGTAGTAGGATAATCCTTTGGTGATCCAGGTCCTGGTGATAAAACGATCACATCACTTTTATTAAGTAATTTGTTATTTAATTCGTAATAATTTGAGCAAAAAACTTTATCAAATTTTGAAAATTGATGGACAACATTCCAAGTAAAAGAATCTTGATGATCTATAATGTAAATCATTTAAATAACTCCAGTAAAGATTTTGCTTTAATATAATTTTCATTAAATTCTTTTTTAGGTGAACTATCTAATACTACTCCAGATGCTGCGGAGATCTCTGATTGATTTTTATAATTTAATATAGACCTAATTATAATATTAAACCTCATATCCTGATTAAATTTAATTAATCCAAAACTACCAGTAAAAATATTTCTACTTTCTTTTTCTTGTTTGTTTAAAAGTTCCAAAGTTCTAATTTTAGGACAACCAATTACAGATCCTCCAGGCATCATTGCCTTTATGATATCAATCAATTTTATATTTTTATTTAAAATTCCTCCAATTGAAGTCACATAATGAAAAAGATGCTTATATTCCTCAACATATTTTTTTTTGAGTATTTTAACACTTCCTGGTTTACATATTTTGGATAGATCACTTCTTTCCATATCAACTATCATGTTATGTTCTTTGGTTTCTTTCTCATTATTTTTAAAATATTTAAGAGCTATATTTTTATTGGATAGTAATTTTTTCTTAAAAGTGCCAGCTATTGGTTTAGTAATTATTTTGTTTTTTTTCTTATCAATTAATGTTTCAGGAGAGCAGCTTACTATAGAATAATCCTTATCTTTTATCATAAATGACTCTGGAGATGCATTAACACGCATTAATTTCCAAAAAAAATTAATAGGATTAATTAGTGATTTATTCTTATATTTTGTGCAAATTTTAATTTGATAAGTCTCACCTTGTCTTATTTTTTTTGAGAATAATTCAAATATTTTTTTATATTTTACATAGGAAATATTAATCTTAAAAGGACTTAGTGTTTGAGTTTTGTTGAACTGATAATTGAATGTGTGTTTTTTTATATTAGATATAACTTTAATATTTTTTCTAATTTTAATTATAGTCTCAGGTTTATAAAATATTCCTTTATAAAAATTTATTCTTTTTTTATTTTTTAAATTAATACCAATTAAATTACATAAAATTTCATAACCAAAAAATCCAAGATATAAATCTGTTTCTTTCTTATATTTTTTTTTCTCCAACGAATTAAGAAAATTATGTATATTTTTTTTTGTTAAAACAATTTTTTTGGAAAAATCAGTATAAATGTTATACCCATCATCTACTTTATAAATGATTAAAGGTTTATCTGATTGATACAGATCCTCTAAATAAGGATTAAATTTAAATTTATGCTGGCTGAGTTCTCTCAATTGCTTTCTCTATTATAGGTAAATGTATCAGACCTGCAAAAATTGATAATGCGATAGATCCGTACCATGCATAATCAAAATTTCCGTTTAATTCATAAAATACACCACCTAGATACGCTCCTAGGAAAGAACCAATTTGATGGCTTACAAAAACAATTCCATATAAAAGTCCAACATATTTTGTACCAAATATATGTGCAACAATCCCATTCGTTGGAGGAACTGTGGATAACCATAAAAAACCAAAAGTAACTCCAAAAACTACCGAGTTAAATATACTTGGCGGTAAGAAAATAAAATAAATTATAGAAACTCCTCTTAATAGATAAATAGCGCTTAAAATTTTTTTTTTACTATACCTTGTTGCTAAATAACCACTGGTAATCGTACCAGCCATATTAAATACACCAATCAAAGCTAAAACCATTGCAGGCGTCCAGTCAGGCAAACCTTTGTCTGCCATATAAGTAGGAATGTGTGTTGCTACTAAAGCAATATGCCAACCACAAACAAAAAAACCTAAAGTTAGATAAATAAAACTTTTGTTGGCAAATGCCTCTCTTAGAGCCTCTATTGCTGTTTGATTATTATCTTGATTAGCTCCTACAGGTATTTTTGGAGTACTAACAAACAAAGCTACCAACAATCCTAACCCTAAAAGAAGAGAAAAATATAAAAGTGTATTCTCCCAGCCTGTTTCAACTAAGGAATATCTTACAAGTAAAGGTGATACAAAATATCCAAATGAACCTGCACACGTAACAATTCCTGTTGCAATAGTTCTATTAGATGCTGGAAAATGTTTAGCTACTACCGATACTGGGATACCTATTGCAGTGGAACCTAAGCCAATTCCAATCATCACACCTATAGTTAACGTAAAATAACCTCCTGTATTATAGCCAGAATAAAAAAGCAAAACCCCAACTAAATAAAAAGCAAAGCCAATAAATATTGCAACCGCTCCTCCGTATTTATCAGTTAGTACACCAAACAACGGACTAAATACTCCCCAAAGTAATAGCTGCAATCCCATAACAAAACCAAAATGAGAAATGGAAATATCTAAATCTGTATTAAAGTCAAAATAAAATAATCCAAACGTCTGTCTTATTCCTAATGAAATTATTACAACTATAGAGGCAGCAATTAAAGTGATTAATGCTTTTTTGCCTATAGTAAAACTTTCTGTACTCATTTAATAAATTTTAATGCTTGTTTAATATCATTTATTATTTCTTTTGGATCTTCAAGCCCAATATGCATCCTTATTATATGTTCATCTTTATTTATATGTGTAAATTGTCTCTTACCCAGTGCTTGGTGTGTTTGATAAAGTGCTAAACTTTCGAAACCTCCCCAACTAAATCCATACCCAAAAAGTTTTAAAGAATTAACAAATTTTAACACTGAGTTTTTATTTTTTGATTTTATTTTAAATCCTAATAAACCCGATGCTCCAGAATAATATTTTTTCCACAATTTATAATTTTGATTTCCTTTTTTATATGGGTAGAAAACTTTAATAATTTTTTTTTGTTTTGACAAAAACTTTGAAACTTTTAGGGCATTTTCTTGATGTTTGTCTAATCTTACATCTAAAGTTCTAATTCCTCTAAGAATTAAATATGCATCATCTGGACCTAGTCTCAAACCAGATACCTTGCTCGTTTGTTCAACCAACTTAAAAACTCTTTTACTTATTGCTAAACTACCTCCCATTACATCTGAATGCCCAGAATAATATTTTGTTGCAGAAACAATTGACATATCAAAACCTAATTTAATTGGTTTTAAAAAATAAGGTGTTCCCCAGGTGTTATCTATTGCTGTATAAATTTTATTTTTTTTTGCCAGTGCAACTATTTTAGATAAATCTTGAAATTCAAAAGTGTTACTTCCAGGATTTTCAACAAAAATAAGTTTTGTTTTTTTTGTAATTTTACTTTTAAGGTCGTTCAAATCATTTGGATTATAAAATATAGCCCTAATATTAAATTTTTTTAGATATGTTTCTGTTAATAGTCTTGAAGGAGAATAGACAGAGTCTGTAACAAGTATTTCATCATCTGGTTTAACAACGCTTAATACTCCGAGGAATATTGCACCAAAACCAGTAGGTGTAAGATAAACTTTATAACATTCCTCAATTTTTTTTAAAATTTGTTGCAATGCATAAGTGGTAGATGTTCCCTGTCTACCATAATCAAAATTTCCACTAACTGGATCTTTTAAGTATTTATTCTGAGTTCTTTTAATATCCTGAATTGATTTAAAGATAATAGTTGAGGCTCTAACTACAGGAGGATTAACTGACTGATTATGAAAATCTTTAGCAGTGTGTTTAAGGAAAGTCTTTAAAGAATTGCCCATAATAAATTTGATATGTTATTAAGACAATGCTATATCCCACTAAAATGTCAATAAAATTAACATAGGACTAAATGAGTTACCCAAAAAAACATAGAGGCCGAAGAAAACAAGGGTCTAAAAAAAGAAGAGCTAAAAGAAAAAATAAGAAAAAATAATTCTTCAACTATTCTTTATCCATCCACCACCAAGCACTCTGTGACCAAACTGGTCTTTACGATAAAAAACACATGCCTGACCAGGTGAAATGCCGTCTTCAGGAATTGCTAAATTAACTTTAGCATTATTGTTATCTATAAGATCAACTTTTGCTTCTAGAAGACTTCCAGTAGATCTAACTTTAACAAATAAATTTTGATCTAAATCCTCTTTATTAGTTAATAAATTTATTTCCTTTAAAGAAATTGTTTTTTTTCCAAGTTTTTCTTTAGGTCCAACTATTATTTCATTTTTATCCGAATTTATCTTTAACACGTAAAGGGCTTCTTTATCTGAAACTTTAATTCCTTTTCTTTGACCAATTGTAAAATTAATAATTCCATCATGAACACCAATCACATCACCATCCAAATTTTTTATATTTCCTTTCTGAAAAGAGTCTGGTCTAAACTTTTCTATTACTGAAGCGTAATCTCCATTTGGAACAAAACATATATCTTGACTATCAGGTTTATCAGCAACGTTTAAATCTAAATTTTTTGCAATTTCTCTAGTTTTATCTTTTAACATTCCTCCTAATGGAAATCTTAAATAATCTAATTGTTCTCTAGTTGTATTAAATAAAAAATAACTTTGGTCTCTATTTTCATCTATAGCTCTATACATGTTTGTAGTTTTGTTTTCTGTAATACTTTTTACATAATGACCAGTAACTAATGCATCAGCTTTGAGCTCTTTTGAGACTTCAAATAAATCTTTGAATTTAACAGTTTGATTGCACTGAACACATGGAATTGGAGTTTCTCCTTTTAAATAACTCTCAACAAAATTGTCTATAACACCTTGCTTAAACTTATCTTGATAATATAAAATTTTATGTTCTATACCTAATTTATGTGCAACACGCTTAGCGTCCATTATATCTTGACCCGAACAACACTGTTTGGACGCTGCAACTTCTTTACCATCATCATAAAGTTTTAAAGTTATTCCAATTACATTATAACCTTCTTTTTTCATAATTCCTGCAACAGTGGAAGAGTCTACTCCACCCGACATTGCAACAACTACGGTTGTATCTGAAGGTTTTTTATCTAAACCAATAGAATTTAAATCTTTATTCATAAGGTGGTATTTATACTTATTTACAATATAAGTTAAATTAAATGATTTTAGATTATGAACCAGGTGACAAAGTCACTAATCCTCAAAAAAAAGAATGGGGAATTGGACAAGTGCAATCTATAATTAACGATAAAGTGACAGTTAATTTTGAAAATGCTGGAAAAAAAGTGATTAACGCAAAAAACGTTGAATTAAAAAAATTAGGAAAATGAAGGTTAACTTAAAAGAGATTGTTGAAAATCTAATTGATAATTTTTTAGAGGCTGGAGATATAGCTATAAAATTAAGAAGTAAGGGTTTGATAAAAAAAATAAAATCAGATAATACGCCGGTAAGTAATGGTGATTTAGAAGTAAATAAATTTATATCAAAAAAAATTTCTGAGGTTACTCCAAATTTACCTATCATTTCAGAGGAGGCCTGTGAAAATAAAGATAATCTAAATTTAAAAGATTTCTGGCTGGTTGATCCTATTGATGGAACATATGATTATATTAATAATTTAGAAGAATTTACCATTAATGCTGGTTTGATTATTAATAATAGACCTGTTGCTGGATTAATAAATGCTCCAGCAAAAAAAAGAATGTTTTATTCATATGAAAAAGGTAATGCTTTTGAGCTGAGCAAAAGTAAGAAAACAAACTTAAGTAATTTACCTGCTAAAAAAACAAAAAATTTAAAATTTATTTCATACTCAACTAAAATTAAGCCTGAAATTCAAAAAATTTATGATGATTTGGGAGTGAAAGAAAATATAAGAATGAAAAGTTCTTTAAAATTCTGTGTCGTTGCTGCTGGTGAATACGATGGTTATGTTGCTGAACCTAGAGCATATGAGTGGGATATAGCAGCTGGTCATGCAATTTTAGAACATTCAGGTGGAACTGTAACTGATTTTGAGGGAAATGAAATTTTGTACGGTAAAAAAGATTTAAAAAATCCAAGTATAATTTTGAAAAATAAAAATATTTTATAATGGATGAACAATTAAGAATAATATTGATAATTATTGTTTCAGTATCAATTTTTGGATTGTTAGTATTTGTTTTTGTAAAAAATTACATAAGAAATAGAATAAATCAGCTTGTTAAAGAAGAAAAAGATAAAAATTCAAAGTAGATTTATTATTTTTAGATATTCATCTTTTTCTATATCCATTACCTTTTTTGATGTTTCAAAATCAAATCCATTTCTTGCAAGTAGAGATATATCTTTTTTATAAAATAAAGTTCTATTATCCTCAGCTCTTGCTGGGCCTATTCTTTTTTTTTTACATAATTTTATTGCTGAAAAAAAATCTTGATCAGAATTATCTTCCTTTATTTTATCCACCGTATCCTTAATAAATGTTTCGTTAATTCCTTTTCCAATTAAATAATTTCTAATCTTATTAATCGAGTTTCCTCTTTGAATCATGCTTTTAGCTTTACTTTCAGAATAAAATTGATCATTTATAAATTTATTTTTTTCAAGATCAGACAAAACAATATCAATCAAATTATTTATATCTTTTTTTCTTACATCAGACACTGATAGTTTCGTGTATTTTTTTAATAAATAAGTTTTGAGTTGTTGTTTTGAAGGGGCGTACTTTTCAACATAAGCAAAGGCAAAATTACGCATCTCATCGACAGTTACTTGAAGAGTTTTTTTTTTATTTCTTATAGGAATCATTGTTAGATTTAATATAATATATCTAAATGATTGAACAAATTTATACTTATTTCACAATTGAGACACTTTACATGTGGATCAACCTTGGAGTTCTACCATTTTGGTTTATCTTGATTGTTTTTCCGCAATCACATTTAAGTAGAATTTTTGTTACGTCAATTTTTCCTTTTTTAATATTAAGTGTTGCGTATATCTTCATTTTATATCAATCTTATTTATTTGGTTACGATTTTGATGGAAATTTCTCTCTTTACTTAGGTTTAAGTGAGTTGTCTAGATTATTTGAAGACCATTTTTACATAATGATTTTTTGGACTCATTTCATAGCAATAAACTTATTTATTGGTGGCTGGATTGTTAAAGATTCTCAAAAGTTTTCTATAAACAAAGTTTTGATGGCTGTACCATTAATTGTGACTTATTTAGTTGGTCCTATAGGTTTAATTTTATATTGGATAATTAGAATCTTTTACGCGAAAAGAATTAGTTTATATGAGTAATCATATAGATTTTTATTTCGATATAATTAGTCCATATGCATACATCGCGCACAAAAAAATTATTAAACATAAAAATTTCGCATTTAATTACAAACCAATTTATTTAGGAGGCCTTCATAAGTTAGCTGGAATTAATTCTCCTGCATTTAACAAATATAAATTAAGAAATAATATAAATGATTGCAATTTGGTATCTGAGAAAAACAATATTGAATTCAATTGGAATTCAAATTTTCCAATAAATTCTTTAAATATAATGAGGGGATATATTAGTGTTAGTAAGGATAAGCAAAATGATTACTTGAATTGTTTTTTTGATGCTTATTGGAAAGATAATTATGACTTATCAAATGTTGAGAATATAACTAAATTAATAAGAGATTTAAATATTGATAGTGAAGAATTTTTTAAATCTATAAAAGAACAATCAGTAAAAGATAAATTGATTAAGTTGACTAATGATGCTTTTCAAAAAGAAGTTTTTGGAACTCCAACATTTATAGTTAAGAATAAAGTTTTTTGGGGACAAGATAGACTTGAGTATGCTTTAGAGGAGTTAAATAACAATTAAATTATTTTAAAACCGCTACTGCTCATTGCTGCAAATCCACCATCAATATGTGAAATTTTTTCATAGCCCATATCTTTTAATGATTTTACCGCCAAAGCAGATCTCACACCTCCTGCACAAAATAAAATAAACTCTTTATTTTTATCAATCTGTCCATTTTGTATGATTGGACTACTTGGATCTAAATAAACTTCTAACATACCTCTTGGAATATGGTGTGCGCCTTCAACTCTACCAGTATTATCTAATTCATTTATTTCTCTAATATCAATTAAATTACAGTTATTGCCTTCAAGCAATTCATAAGCTTCATTTGCAGCAATAGTTTTTATTTCCTGCATTGCTGAATTTACTAAACTTTGAATTGATTTAATTGACATAATTAATTATTTCTAACTTATGAAAGTTCAAAATAAAACAAGAAAATCTAATTTTTTTAAAAAAATATTTATAAAATTTTGTAGATTTTTTGATTACGAAATTGTTGACCAAGGTGATCTGAGTTTTCCTTCGATTAATAAAAAAGGTGCAAAAAACTTATCAAATTTGGGGATGCAATCTCTTGTTCTACCAATGGGTAGAATTAAAATTAAAAGACCAGTGAGATCACTAGATATAATTTTAAGAACATGCGCATCTGTAAATATGCTAACTCAATCAAAGAAAAGAATATTTAAATCACAGAAAAAAGAGTATTCTTTAAAAACATTAAAGTCCCTTATTAATTCAATCAATAATAATAAAAAAATATTTAAAAATATAAAAGTTAAAGTAACCATAATTGATCACAACTCTAACAAAAAAGTTATTGAAAAATTTAAAAAACTTTTAAAAAAACAGTTTTTTAAAAGTGAAATTCTTAAACTAAATATAAATTTTTATAAAAAAAAAATAAAAAAAATTAATCAACAAGGAAAAAAAGTTACGGATAATCAAATTTCAAATATGTCTAATATAAATCAATCACTTAATATTGGAAAAAACTGTAGTGATTTGGTTTATTTTGTAGAGGATGACTACTTGCATAAGAGAGATGCTATAGAAGAAATGATTCTTTCTTATGAAAGAATTTCTTCACAAATAGGTAAAGAATTAATTATGTGTCCTGCTGACTATCCATATCTTTACAATAAATTAGAGGATACTAAAATAATTTTAGGTAATAACTATCACTGGAGATCTATAGAGGAGTCTTTATGTACTTTTTTAACCAGCAAAAAACTAATTAACAAACATTTTAAAAAATTTGTTAGTGCCTGTGAGTTTGAACATTATCCTTTTGAAAAACCATTTCATGATATATATAAAAAAGAATTGTGTATAAGTCCAATGCCTGCTTTAGCAGTTCATTTTACTAACATTAATTCAACATATGGTTTATCACCTTTAATAGATTATGATAAATTATGGAAAGAAAATAAAATATGACTTTAAAAATAAACTCTAAAGCACCAATTTTTGAAATCCCTGCAACATCAGTTGGTAAATATTCATTGAAAAACTCTATTGGAAAATATCTGGTTTTATATTTTTATCCAAAGGACGATACACCAGGATGTACTATAGAAACAAATGACTTTAACAAACTACTATCTAAATTTAAAAAATTAGATTGTGAAATATATGGATTATCAAAGGATAGTTTAAAAAGTCATGAAAAGTTTAAAAATAAATACAAAATTAAGTTTGATTTACTTGCTGACGAAGAAATTAAGGTTCTTAAAAAGTATAAAGTTTGGGGAAAGAAAAAATTTATGGGTCGTGAATTCATGGGAATAATAAGAACGACTTATTTAATAGATAAAAAAGGTAAAATACTTAAAGTTTGGGATAATGTAAAAGTTAAAGACCACGCAAAAGAAGTATTAGAGACTCTAAAAAACATCGTAAATAAATAAAAGGCCCCTTTTCAGGGGCCTTAAGTTAACTAACTAGAAGAGAGATTATAGTTAATTTATTTTTTTAGAGGCTCTTCAATGAGATAACGACATGGAGATCGAAGAGCCTCTATATTGTACAATTTAGTCACGTATTGCGTATGCTATTACTCCTGTTTCGGTTACGTCAGTACCTTTGGCTTCAGCCTCCTTACTTAATCTAATTCCAAAAGTAGCTTTCATAAATGAGAACACGATGTACGACACCACAAATACAAAAATATTAATTGATAGCACACCAATTAATTGTGCACTAAACGATGCATCAGTGTTTGTTAAAGGTACAGCTAAAGTTCCCCATATTCCAGCAAACATGTGAGCTGGAATTGCACCTACTACATCATCTAGTTTGAAACTAAAAAGTAATTTTGTTCCAAACACAACGATTAAACCACCTACAGCTCCTATGAAAATAGCCGCTAAAGGCGAAGGTGCTAATGGTTCTGCTGTTACAGCCACAAGACCACCAATTGCTCCATTCAACATTTGAATAACGTCAGTTTTACCGAACATTAATCTTGTAATTATTGCAGCGGCCATTACACCACCAGCAGCAGCAAGATTAGTGTTAATAAAAATACTTGATACAGCAACAGCATCATCAAATGTTCCAATAGCAAGCTGAGATCCACCATTAAATCCAAACCAACCTAACCATAAGATGAATACACCAATTGTTACTAGTGGAATTGAAGAAGCAGCAAAAGGTCTAATAGCTTTCGCTTCACCTTTACTACCAAATCTTCCATACCTAGCACCTAACAACATAATACCTGCTAAAGCTGCAGCACCACCTGTTGAGTGTACTAGTGTCGAACCAGCAAAATCAGAGAAGCCAAGTTCTGCTAACCAGCCTCCACCCCATTGCCAACCCATAACGATTGGATAAATAATTCCAGACAAAATAGCTGCAAAAAGAAAGAAAGGCCAAAGTTTAACTCTTTCAGCCATTGCACCTGAACAAATTGAAACAGTTGTTGCACAAAAAACCATTTGAAAATACCAGTCAGACCCATCAGCATATCCAGTATCAACTGAACTTGCATCAGACCAAGGTGTAAATGTTCCGATATATCCACCTTCAGGTATACCATATGCTAAGTTATATCCAAATAACCAAAACATAATTCCAGCAATTGAGTAAAGACCGATGTTCTTCGCACAAATTACAGAAACACTTTTGGAAGTTACCATACCAGATTCTAGCATTGCAAATCCCGCTGCCATGAACATGACCATGAACCCACACATTAAGAATAGTAATGAATTGAATATAGCCTGAACCTCAGCAGAAACTGTTGTCTCTGCCATACCCGCGCTACTCATGTTTAATAAAAATATCAAACTGAGAATTGGTGCGGACATTTTTTTTATAAATTTAGTCATAAGACCTCCACTTGTTAAGTAATGTCTTATAGTTTCAATAAAATTTAAAAGTAACGCTGATTAGGAAAAGTGGCTATGCATTTTTTGCATATAGTAACAGCCCTGAACGTATTTTTTAAAACGTTAGGGCTGCTAAAAAAAATATTATCTGTTGAATACTTCTTTTAAAGCTTTAGCTGGTAAGAATTTTACCTTTTGTGAAGCAGCAATTTGAATCTGCTCACCCGTTCTTGGGTTTCTTCCAACTCTTGCTTTTCTTTTAGCTACTTTGTACGTACCAAACCCTGCAATTTTTACTGAGTCATCACCTTTTAGAGCATCTAAAATAGTGTTGGTAATTGTATCAAAAGTTCGCTCAGCATCTGCTTTACTCAAATTTAATGAGCCAGAAAGCTTAGCAATTAGTTGTTTTTTGTTCATTTTAGCTCCGGTTTTGTTGGTTAATATTCATACTTGTCATAAACGTTGATAAATCAAGCTTTTTTTTAGTGTTTATTTTATTAAAACACACAATATCTTGTAAAAACATAAATAAACGTTGGTATTATTGACTTTTTTAGGCTAATAAAATTGTAAATTATCTAAACAATCCTAGGTCTTTTAGATCATTAAATGTTGTGAAAAACATCAATGATAGCAATAAAAATAAACCGATTCGAAAAAAACTCTCTTGAGTTTTTTGTGATAATGGTCGACCTAGAAATTTCTCAAATGCATAAAACATTAAATGTCCACCATCTAACATCGGTATGGGAAATAAGTTAATTAACCCTAAACTTATTGAGATATAAGCCATCATACTAATAAAAGCTAGTAATCCAAATGTTGCAACTTGTCCTGAAATTTTAGCAATTCTAATTGGACCTCCTAATTGAGAAGTATCTGTTTTACCTAAAATCATTCCCCCAATGTATTTTAAAGAGGAAACACTTACAAAATAAACTTCGTTTGCTGAATAATATAAAGCCTTAGCAGGACCTAATTTAACATGATTAATCTTATCGTTATAAGCTGATAATTTTATTCCAACCATTCTTTTGTTGATTTTATTTCCTAATCCATCGTCACCTTCAACAACATTTGGTTTCACTTTAAATATCAATTCATCATAGGAACGTTTAACTTTAAAATCTATAAACTCACCTGTAGAAAGAGTAATATATTTAGAAACTTCCATGATGCTTTTAACTTCATTTCCATCAATTTCTAAAATTATATCTTTTTCTTTAAGTCCACCCATCATTGCAGGACTATTTTTTTGAACCTCATTGATTACAGCAGGAGTAAAATCCTTGCCAACAAATGTATAAAGACAAAAAAATATTACCAGAGCTAATAAAAAATTAGCTAAAGGACCACCAAATACAATTAGCGCTCTTTGATATAATGGTTTTAGTGTAAATAATTTTTCTCTTTCATCCTTATTATATTTCTCTAATATTTGTTGATGATCTGCTTGTGAATAAACATTCCTATCTCCAAAAAACTTAACATATCCACCTAAAGGAATAACACATATTTTCCATCTAGTTCCATGTTTATCATTCCAACCAAATAATTCTTTACCAAAACCTATTGAAAAATCAGTAACACCTACACCATATCTTCTGGCAAAATAATAATGTCCATACTCATGAATAAATACTACAATCAAAATTAAAATAAGAAATGGAAAAATATAATTTAAAAACATTTAGTTTCTTTTTACAATATTATTTAGATAAAGTATAATTTTCATTAATATTAATCTTTATATTTCCAAATATACCCTTAGCATTATTTTTATCAGCTTCTGGTGTATTTTCCATTGCTTTTTTACCTAAGATAAAAGCGATAGCACCATTTAATCTACCAGAATATAAATAATATTTTTTTTTATTTATAAAGAAATAAACAGTAGTTTTAAATAACCATCGAATAATTTTAGAAAATATTATTAATGATAAATTTTTAAAATTATATTTTTTCTTGAAATAAAAATCTGACCATACCCAATGCCAATTTTTCCACCAAGTTAAATTAGGTATTTTTGAAGAATAACTTCCTAGATGTATTGCTTCAATTGATGGAAAAATTATGTTCATACTTTTATTTTTTTTTAATCTAAAACAAAGATCGTCCTCCTCTAAATATAAAAAACAATTACTATCAAATCCTTTTACTGACTTAAACATCTCTACATTAAAAAAAATAATAGCACCTCCGTATACACAATTTATTGTACTTAATGTATCACCCTCAGGTATATCATTTACATTTTTAAAAGCCTCTTTGTTCAATTTTGAAAAAAAAGTAATTCTTCCATTCTCCTTATTTAAGTCTTTATCCAAAGTTATACATGTGGCCATACCTATATTGTTATAATTTTTAATTTTTTCCTCAAATTTTATTATTGGATCGTTAGTTAAAAATTTAACATCAGGATTTAATAATAATGCAAATTTAGTTTTAACATTTTGAATCCCTAAATTAGCAGCATTACCCCATCCTAAATTTTTTCCAGCATGTATTATAGAAATATTAAGGTTTAAGCTTAAGATTCGATTTAAAGTTTTATCCTTACTACCATTATCAACAATAATGATGGGTACTTCTTTAGAATTTAAAGATTTTAAACAATCTTCTATAACTTCCTCAGAATTTATACATGGTATTACTACTGTTGTTTCCATTTAATATATAATTTAATACAATTGAAATTTAATTAAATAGATATAAGAAATTTAAATATGCATATTTTTATTACTGGTGTTGCAGGTTTTTTGGGTTCTCATTTGGCTGATTACTATCTAAGTAAAAAACTTACAGTCAGCGGTAATGATAACTTAATTGGAGGATATAGAGATAATGTAGATAGTAAAGTTAAATTTTATAATTTTGATTGTGAAGATTTTAATAGAATGGACAAAGTTCTAAAAGATGTAGATATTGTAATTCATGCTGCCGCATATGCGCACGAAGGGTTATCAGTTTTTTCTCCTCATCTTATCTGTAAAAATATTATATCTGGCTCTACATCTGTTTTTAGTGCCGCTGCAAATAATAAAGTTAAAAGAATAGTTTTTTGTTCCTCAATGGCACGCTACGGAGAACTAAAACCACCATTTAAGGAAGCCGATCATCCTAATCCAGTTGATCCTTATGGTATTTCAAAATTAGCTGCTGAAAAAATTTTAAAAAATATATGTGAAGTACATAATATTGAATATAATATTGCGGTTCCACATAATATAATTGGTAATAAACAAAGATACGATGATCCTTTTAGAAATGTAGCATCGATTATGGTGAACTTGATGCTACAAAACAAACAGCCAATAATTTATGGTGATGGTGAACAAAAAAGATCTTTTTCTGATATAGAGGACTGCATCTACTGTATTGATAAACTTGCAACAGATCCAAAAATCAAATCAGAGCTAATTAATATAGGACCAGATGATAATTATATTTCTGTAAATGAATTATACAGAATAATTGCCAATAAACTTAAGTTTAACAAAGACCCTTTATATTTTCCTGATAGGACTAATGAAGTAAAATATGCTAACTGTAGTGCTGAAAAGTCTAAAAAAATTTTAGGATACAAAAAAATAAAAAATATTGATGAAAGCTTAGATGATATAATTAATTATATCAAAAAAAGAGGAGTAAGAGATTTTAGCTATGATTATGAATTAGAAATTCTAAATGAAAAAACACCCGACACTTGGAAAAAAAAAACTTTTTTAAATTTAATTAATTAAAACTAAATTTTCTGAACTAAAGAAGCAGAATTATTTGTTGTTTTGTTTACATCTTTTGAAACTTCATGAAAAATAAGATCAGGTATTTTACGTTTCTTTAGAAAAGCTGGTCCGTTGAGTTCTAAATTTAAATAAAGATTAATATCAGTTTGGTTAAGAATAACAGGCTGACGATGATGAATTTCTTTAATATTATTTTTTGCATCTTCAGTAATTAGACAAAATTGATCTTCATTAAAAATACCTGCTAAATAAATAGTGTTAGTATCTTTACGAGTGAAATAATGTGGGGTTTTTTCTTTTTCCTCTCTTTTCCATTCATAAAAACCATCAGCGACTGCAACACATCTATTATTTTTAATTAATTTTTTAAATGTAACTTTTTCATCTATAGTCTCAAGTCTTGCATTAATTAAAGCTTTAAAATCTTTATCTTTGGCCCAACCCGGTACTAAACCCCATTGAAGATTTTCTAAAGTATTACCGTTTTTATATTTTTTTATTACAGGAAGTTTTTGATATGGGTGAGCATTATAGTTTTCTGTATCTTCAACCTGAATTGCAGATTTAACTAATTTACTAGTTTTAGTTACAGGGTGTTTTAATACATATCTGCCACACATTATATTGTTTGCTTTTTCATTAATTGTTCTATTTGCTTAATCATTATTTTTGGTGATCTCATAGCAGGATAAATTTCTTGTGCTCGTTTATAACTTCTAATCGCTTTTTCATAATTTTTAAGTTGAATATTTACTAAACCTTGCCCTGCTAAAGCTCCAAAGTGTCTTTGTTCTAAGGCTAATACTTGATCTATGTCATCTTGAGATTTTTGAAATTCTCCTAGCATATAAAGCACAGTTGCTCTTTTATTCCAAGCTTCAGCCCAATTTTGATCAAGATTAATAACTTCAGTAAAAATATCTTTTGCTTTTATATAGTTTTGATTTCTAACAAATTGAGAACCCTCCTCTAATCTTGCAGTAAGTTTTTCATCTGTTGGATGTGTGCTCCATAGAGCCCAAATTTCTTGTTCTATTATAAAAGCTACTTTTGATTTATTTACTTTTAACTCATTAAATAATTGGTTCAGTCTAGTATCTCTTTCGTTTGCTGAAGAACTAACTTGTGAAAATAAATAAAATAAAATTACTAAGAATAACTTCTTCATATTGAGATATTATCAAATATTAGAATTAGAGTCTTTGGTCTTAAGTGTCTTTGTTGTTATTTTTACAACTATAAAAAGAAATATCTTTTTCTTTTTCCTCTTGTTTTATATTGGTTGTGATTTCATGAATAAGTTCGCCTGTTTTTCTAGTATAGACTGCAGACTCAGAATAATTCCTCTCTTTATCGAATGCTTGAATTAAGAATATATCCTTATTCGAAATTTTAACCTCTAAATCAATTTTATTAAAAAATTCTGATAAATTTTTAACATTTAGAATGTCTGGTGTTTTAGACTCGATTATTAACTTATTAATATCTTTTCTTTTAATTTGATCTTTTGTGAAAGATTCAAAGTTATGGTCTGGATTTTTTAAAATTACTTTTTCAAATTTACAATTTAAGTTCAAATCAGAATTTAGTGTAATATTTGTATTTTGAGCTTGAGCAAAACTAAAGCAACATAATAAGGTAAATATTGATAGAAAGATTTTCATTTAATTTATTATATTAATAATACTTTTTTTTATTGTTTCACTTACTTTTATTGTTCCATCTTTGTTGGGGTGTATACCGTCCTGCTGATTCAAACTTGGATTAAGTGCCACACCTTCAAGAAGAAATGGGATTAATGCTAAATTATATTTTTTTGATAACTTTGGATAAATAGCATCAAACTCTTTTTTATATTTTTTCCCATGAGTATCTGGTGCCATCATTCCAGCTAAAATAATTTTAATTTTTTTATTCTGAGCAACTTTTATTATTTGTTCTAAATTTTTTTCTGTTTCCTCTGGTTGGATTCCTCTAAGCATATCATTAGCGCCTAATCCTAAAATAATTAAATCAATACCTGGCTCTGATAAACTCCAATCAGCTCTATTTAATCCACCTGATGACGTGCTACCAGAGACACTTCCATTAATGACTTTAATATTTAACCCAGCTTGCTTAAGATTGTTTTCTAAAACTATTGATAAATGATGTTCTTTAGGTAAACCATATCCAGCCATCAAACTATCACCAAATAAAACTACCTTTTCTATTGCACTTGCGTTTATGTGCACTAGAAAGATTATAAAAATTTTTGTAAATAAGCTTTTGTTCATGAGTACTATTCTTAAATTAAAAAAAATAAATCTCAAATACCAAACTGGCAAAGATAGTATAAGTGTTTTAAAGAATATTGATTTAAATATTCAGAAAAAAGAAACTGCTTCAGTAGTTGGAGAAAGCGGCTCAGGGAAAACAAGTTTAATAATGTTAATTGGAGGCTTAGAAAAACCAACTTCTGGTAAAATAATTTTTAATGATCGAGACATAACAGACCTTAGTGAAGACGAAGTATCGGAGATAAGAAAGAAAAATATTGGAATAATATTTCAGTCTTTTTATTTAATTCCTAATTACACAGCAGTTGAAAATGTTGCTTTAACTCTTGAACTTAATAATTTTAAAAATCCAGAAAAAGAAGCAAAAATTTTATTAGATCGTTTTGGTTTGAAACATCGTTTTAATAATTTACCAAGTCAATTATCAGGTGGTGAACAACAAAGGGTTGCTATCGCTAGAGCAATTGCGATGAAACCAGAACTAATCTTAGCAGATGAACCAACAGGAAACTTAGATACTGAAAATTCTATCATGATTGCAAATATTTTATTTAAATATGTAAAAGAAGAAGGTTCGTCTTTAATCATGGTAACCCATGACCCCAAACTTGCTGAGAAAGCTAAAAGAAAAATAAAAATTAAAGATGGAAAAATTAAATAATCCTTCAGAATTTAGTTTGATATTTAAATACGCTTTAAAGGACTTAAGCAGAAATTATCATAAAATTTCTAGTATTATTGTTACACTCTTTATAAGTTTATTTATCTTAAGTGCTATTTTCACAATTGAAGATAGTCTTAAAAAAGAACTAAATGATAATGCAAAAGCTCTTTTGGGTGGAGATTTAGAGATTGATTACAATCGTAATGAAGGAAATTTAGACCTAGTTAACAAAGTAAAAGAATTTGCAACTGTTTCTCAAATGATTGAGTTCAGCACCATGCTTTCAACTACCGGCAGAGAAAAAAATAAATCATTATTTACTAGAATTAAAACTGTAGATGAAAAATATCCTTTATATGGAAATGTTGTGTATGAGCCAATTGGTGCTTACGAAAGAATGCAAAAAGAACCTAACACTATCCTGATCAATGAAAGTTTATCAAAAACCCTAAATATTAAAATTAATGAACTAGTAAAAGTTCAAGATCAAAATTTTACAGTAATTGGAATTATTAAATCAGTGCCAGATGTAAGTGGATTTGTTGCATTTGGTGATTGGGCTTTAGCAGGAAAACAAACTTTAGAAATTTTAAAACTAAACGGAATTGGAAGCTTTTTAAATTATGAATATAAAATTAAGTTTAATGATAATGATAAACCAGAAGAAATTGAACAACAAATTGAAGAAATCTTTAAAGACGACCAAAAAGTCAAACTTAGATATCCCGAAAATTCTGCAAGTGGAATAAAAAGAATTATTAATAATTTTTCTCAATTTTTATCTTTAGTATCTATCAGTGCAATGTTGATAGCTGGAATTGGAATAGCAAATACATTGCTTTCTTTTATTAATCAAAACAACATGTCTATAGCTGTACGAAAAGCAGTTGGCTTTTATTCAAGGAATATTAAAACATTATATTACCTGCAGTTATTTATACTTTTATTTATTATCACTGTTGTTGCTTATGGATCGAGTTTCTTAATTGTGCCGATAGTGGATAAATATTTGTCTGATGGATTGGGATTAAATATTTATCCAGTATTTTCAATTCTTAATTTTTTTAAAATATTTTTAGTAGGATTATTGGTACTTGTAATTTTTTGTATCCCAACAATCAGTTCTATTGACCAAGTAAAAGCGTCCAATTTATTTAGAAACGTATTCCAAAACCTTCAGTTTTACTATTCTAAAAGATCAGTAGTACTAAGCTTTATTTTATTATCTATTTTAATTTTATTATTCACAGTTGGATCTGAACAGCCTTCTTATAGTTTGGGTTACTTTGCTGCTTTTTTAATGTGTTTAATTGTATTTTTCTTACTTTCAAAATTAATAATTTATTTTTTAAAAAAATTCAAATCTAGTCCAATAATCTCTTTAAAAGTTTCAATTAAAAATATTACCCAAACAAAAAGTATAACTCCTATTACAGTTATGTCACTTGGCTTGGGGGTTACTTTGTTACTTACCCTGGCCTTAGTAGGAACAAATTTTCAAAGAGAAATTGCTAAATCTATTCCTGATATTGCACCTGATTATTTCTTCGTTGGTATTCAAAAAGGAGAAAGAGAGAAATTTGAAAAAGGTGTATTAAATATGGATCCAAACGCATCTATTGAAATCGTGCCAATGGTATCGTCTGGTATTGTAAAAATTAACGGTGTCGATCCTAACACATACATTAAACCAGATAATGATAGTTACTGGGTAATTGGAAGTGAACGAAGATCTTCCTGGGTAGAAAATGTACCTGAAGATAACGCAATTTTAGAGGGTAAATGGTGGGATTTATCAAACCCAGATCAACTTCAAATATCTCTAGATGCAAAAGTTGCTAATGATTTTAATATCCAGTTAGGAGATATTTTTACATTAAATGTTTATGGACGAGAAATTGAAGGTGAAGTAATTAATTTTAGAGAAGTAGACTATCGAGATCTAAGTATCAACTTTGCAATGTTGTTTAATCCTCATTATGCAAAAAAAATGCCTCACGAATATTTGGCTACTGCAAAATTTAATTCAGATAAATTTGATGAAACAAAAATGGTTGAAATTATGCCAAGTTTATCAATGATTAAAATTGCAGATTACTTATCTAAAGTTACAGCTGTTTTGAATAAGGTATTTTTTGCGGTTACTTTAATTTCAGCTGTAACTATTGTTATTGGTTTAATCGTGATTTCAAGTGCAATTATGGTTCAGGGAAAAGTAAAAGAATATCAAAATTTAGTCTTTAAAATCTTAGGTTTTTCAAAAAAACAGATCGTTTTTTCATCGTTAATTGAATTCGTTATTATTTTTAATTCTGTAATTTTGATTGCAGTATTATTTGCAGTGATTGGTTCAAAATTTATTATGGAAAATATTTTTGAGCTAGTTTGGATGTTTGATTTCAAAGTTTTAATTTATTTAGGATTTTCAATTGGTTTCGTTACTTTAATTTTAATATTGTTAACAAACTTAAAATACCTAAATCCTAAAGTTTATCCTCTGATAAGAAATCAATAATTAGAATTTAGTAATTTTACTATCTAAAGAAATAAGATTTAATTCTACTTTTAATTTTGGAAATCTTTTTTTTATTTTTTTTTTAATTTTAGAAAACGAATCTTTATGTATTTTTTTTTCATTAGCTAAGTTGAATTCTTTTTTTCCATTAGCTATTTTTGCTGCACCACAATCTTTATGATTAATAACAATTAATTTTTCTATTTTATGTAATTGAATAGAGGTTCCTAAATTATCATAAAAGGTTTTATGCCATTGCTTAAATTTTTTATGTGTAACTCCAACAGCTGCACCTGCAATTGTAAATGCACTGTATTTTCCAATTAATTTTTTTTTCTGTAAATGATTGTGGACTATATGTTGAAATCTAGGATCTATACAAGATAATACCATTGCTTTAAATTTTGATTTTTTCAATTTAATTCCACTTTAAACATAGCCTCATTTCTTCTATTCATTGGTAGAGTAAATGGACTGTCATATGTTGCTCTAATAGGTGGGCTTATAATTGATATACTATTTTTTTGTAATTCTTTTTCTAAAATTTCTTTATGTTTAAGAAAATTTCCGTCTGATGCTCGACCAGAATACCTCAGCACGGCATAGTATCCTCCTTCAATATTGACTATTTTAACATCTTTCCTGCTTGGATTTGGTACATTTTCAGTGTTAAATTTAGAGGGTAAATAGAATTGCATACTCATATTTCCATTTTTCTCTACTTGAGTAACTGGAGTTGTCATTTTAATTTTCTCCTGAGTATCATTTCTGCCTGAAATATAATTAAATAATTTTCTAAAATTACTATCTATTCCAAATGTCATTGTTTCTACCGCTAGACGATCGGAATATTTCCTAATCTCATATACCTCATTTTTTGAGACAACTTCATAATTTGCTTCTTCGTAAGCCATAACCGTAGAATATGGTAAAATAAATAAAGTACAAAATACTATTAAATAAAGTTTAATTATTCTCATCATTACATAACTTTGTATTCAAAATTTTGTGTAGTTTCATTAATTTGAATTAATTTTGCACCATTTCTTTCATGAAACTTAGTTGCCATTTCTGTTAGTGGTGAAAGGGTTACTAATCTATTTAAGTGATTGGATTTTTTTATATTTTTAAACACTTCTTTTACAATTAATTTTCCCCCTCCTTTTTTTTTGGACCAGACAGTATAAGCAACAGCTATTTGACCACCTGATTGATCTCTCATAGCAGTTTGTAGAAATGCGTCAGTACTTAATTTTTCTAACTCTTCAACACTTTTTGGAATTTCATTTGTATAAGCAAAACACATTACAGCATGAATTTCTCCTTGATATTCAACACCAAAAATTTTTCTTCCATATCCTGTTCTGAACTTATTATTCAATTCTGGTCTAACTGGATCCTCTTCGGGATTACATTCTTTAAGCTCAACAAGTTTTGCGCCTTTAACCCACCCAAAAAAATTATCAATATTTTTAGTTAAAACTTGTCTATTTTTTCTTAATCTTGCTTTAATTCTCGGATTAAATTTTTTTTTCATTTTAATAATAATTATTTAACATTTATCTTCAAGTTTTGATCTGTTATTAAATCATACCAGATAATCATACAAAAGCTTCGCACTAGTAACAAAAATTAAAGCATATAAAATATTATAAAATAATTTTTCTTCAATAATTTTAAGTAATTGATATCCAATTAATATTCCCAATAATGCAACTGGAAACAGTGTTGCTGACTGTTTAAAAGACTCAAAGTTTGTCATAGATAAACTAATATACAATGGAAGTTTAATTAAATTTACGAAAGTAAAAAAAAATATTCTTGTACCTACATAAATTTCTTTTTTCATTCTCAGCGGAAGTAAATAAAGGCTAGTTGGAGTTCCTCCTGCATGTACACAGAAACTTGTAAATCCTGCCACGACGGAACAAGTACCACCTTTAAAAAAGTTTTTTTCTGATTTTATTTCCTTATTTTTTTTAAAAAAAAAGTAGTGACCTGCAAACAAAAAGCCCATAACTCCAATAATGAATTTTAATAATTCCTCTGAAAAATATGAAAAAGTAAATGATCCAATAAGTATACCAATAGCTGCAAATGGAACCATTAATTTTAAAGTTCCTAAGTCAAATTCTTTTCTATATTTATAAACAGCGATAAAATCTGAAAATATTAATATTGGTAAAATAATTCCTAAAGCTTGGTTTAATGGCATCACTATGGTCATTAGTGGCACAGAAATTAAAGTCATTGAGCCACCAAGACCTGATTTTGCAATTCCGTATAAAATAATAGCAGGAACAACAGTTAAGAAAAATAAGAAGTTTATTTCCATCTTTTTAACGATTTTAATAATTTTGATCCTAAAGGACTAATTGGTTCTTGAAGTATTATTTCTTTTCTAGTTTTTTCTTTTACTAAAGATAATAATTTCGTTGCTAAACCTTGTTTTCTAAAAATTGGATTAACAAAAATGTACTCTACCTCTCCTTTCTCATTAAATCTAACAAATCCTAATGTTGTATTTTCATTTTTAAAGGTAAAAACTCCATCCGTTTCCTTTATTTCAAAATTTGAAACATCAAGAATGTTCATAAATCCTAGTAATTAAGGAGTAAAAGAATTACCGCTATTGCGGCAATTACCGAGATAACAACAATATAATTAAGCTTAACATTGAATTTATTTTCTACAAATTCGGTAATTTTCTCCCAGAACAAAACAATTAAAAAAATAATAATAGCTGGAATAATATATTTAATCATTATTTATGCTTTTATATTATAACCTTTTTTAAGAAGACTTGTTACTACCACTATACAAATAATCAAAAAACTTAACATTAAACCAACACTTATCCATATATTAAAATCCGATACTCCATAAAATGAAAATCTTAATCCATTAATCAGATATACTACTGGATTAAAATATGTAACTATTTGCCAAAATTCAGGAAGCATATCCAAAGAATATAAGCTTCCACCTAAAAAAACCATTGGTGTTATAACAAGAGTAGGTATAATTGACATTTGTTCGAAATTAGAACTCATCAATCCAATTAAAAAACCGAATAATGCAAAAGTAAATGAAACTAAAACTAAAAGAAAAATCATTAAAATTGGAAATTTTACTTCAACTTCAACAAAAAAAGTTGAAGTAATAAATATCATACAACCTACAATTAAAGTTTTAGTTGCTCCTGCACCAACAAATGCAAGGACTATTTCTAGAGTTGAAATTGGTGCAGCTAAAATTTCATAAATTGTTCCATTAAATTTAGGGAAAAAAATACCAAAAGATGTGTTACTTATTGATTGGGTTAATAATGTAAGCATCAACAAACCAGGTACGATGTATGATCCATAACTAATGCCATCAATATTTTCAACATATCCTCCAATTACTGAGCCAAAAACTATAAAATATAAAGAGGTAGATAAAACTGGCGATAATAAAGATTGCATCAATGTTCTTCTAAATCTATCCATCTCATGAAGATAAATTGCTTTGAAAGCGTAATAATTAAATTTCATTATTTTCCTTTACTAAACTCACAAAAATCTTTTCTAGTGTACTCTGTTCTGTTTTTAGATCCTTCAATTTAAATCCTGAATCTTTTAAATCTTGAAGCAAATTTGTAATACCTGTTTGTTTTGCTTGAACGTTATAAGTATAATCAATTGACATTTTATCTTTTCCAATCTCAAGATTATATTTTACTAAACTACTTGGTATTTCTTTGACCTCTTCCTGTAAGTCTACTGTAAGTTTCTTATGACCCATTTTCTTTAATAATTCTTTTGTTTCATCAACAACTATTATTTCTCCTTGATTAATTACTCCAACTCTATCCGCAATTGCCTCAGCCTCTTCTATGTAGTGTGTGGTTAAAATTATTGTAACACCAGTTTTTCTTAAACTCTCAACAACTTTCCACATGTCTTGTCTTAACTCAACATCTACACCAGCAGTTGGTTCATCTAAAAACAAAATAGTTGGTTCATGAGATAATGCTTTTGCAATCAAAACCCTTCTTTTCATTCCTCCAGACAATTGTCTAAGTCTTAAATCTTTTTTATCCCATAAACTTAAATCTTTTAAAACTTTCTCAATATGTTTTGCGTCAGGTTTCTTTCCGTACAAACCTCTAGAATAGGAAACGTTATTAAATACGGTCTCAAATTGTTCCAGAGTAAGCTCTTGTGGAACTAAACCAATTTTTGACCTTGTTTCTCTATAATCATCAATTATATCAAATTCGTCTACTGTAACCTTTCCAGAAGATGGACTTACTATCCCACAGATAATGCTTATTAGAGTTGTTTTTCCTGCGCCATTTGGTCCAAGCATTGCAAAAATTTCGCCCTTTTTAATATTAAGATTTATGTTTTTTAATGCTTCAAAACCATTGTCGTATACTTTTGAAAGGTTATTTATGGTAATTTGATCGCTAGACATTTGATTACCATATATAGAGACAATTTATTATATTACAATAAATTAAAATTTACGCTAAATGAATTTATCTATGAAAAAAATTTTAATATTTATTTATTTTGTATTGTCATTGACTTCCAACGCAACTGGTAAAGAGACTACTTATGATAAACAATTATTTGATAAAGCTCTATCAGAAGGAAAAGTTGTTGTGATAAGTTCTTGGATTAAATATTGCTCATCATGTGCAGGTCAAATGGAAGTCTTAAAAAAAGCAAAAAAAGATTTTAAAAATTTGGAATATTTTGCTTTTGATGTAACTAATAAAGATATTGCTCAATTTTTTAACGTCCAATATCAAACAACACTTTTAATTTTTAAAGACAATAAAGAAGTTTACAGAAGTATTGGTGAGACCACAAAAGAACTTATTTATGAAGCTTTAAACTCTTCTATCTAAATTTAATTTTTAAAATTATTGCAGGCAAGAAAGTTGCAACCAAAAAAGATAAAAATAATAAAGATTGAGATATAAAAGGTGAAAATAAATCTTTAGAAAAAATTACTCCCACTAATAAACTTTTGGAAAAATTAGGAAATGGAAACATTAAAAATCCAGTAAATAGACCAACTATAATTGAAATATAAGCGGTATTTTCATTTACTTTATTATAGAAACTGTAAAAAACAGTCACTACAAATGCGCAACAAAATAAATCTGCAAGTAAGAATAAATATAAAATATCAAATCCTTTTGAAGCAACACCAAAAGCAATTACAGACAAGATTAAAATGAAATATTTAGATATTTTTAAATAATTAGTTTTTTTATCTAATTTAAAAGTTGCTTTGCCATCAACCACAAATAAACTGGAAATAGCATTAACCAAAGTATCAACAGTTGAAATTGTTAGTGCAAGACCAAGGATAACGATCAATAAGGACAAAATTTCTGTTTGATCTTTTAATAATAAACTAAAAAATCCTAAATCAGGTCTAATAGATGGATCAATAGAAAATGAGACCATCCCAATAAAGCCCATTAAGAAAACTATTGGAACAATTATAAAGAAAGAAATTATCAAACCACTTTTTAATGTTTGAAGATCTCTTGCTGCATACACTCTTTGCCAATTTCCTTGATGGAATAAATTTGTTGCTGCAACTGCTATAAAAAATGTTAATCCAGCAGTGTAACCTGGTATATATTTTGAACTTAGTAATTGAGGATTTTTCTCATGAATTAAAGAAAAAGAAAAATTATTTCCTGAAGATGAACTAATAATTGATATCAAAATAAACAATAAAATACCAATTACAATCATTTGAATATTATCAGTAAATATAGATGCTCTCAATCCCCCATAAAGAGTATAGCTTAAGGTAGATACTAAAATTATAGATGCTGTAATCCACAATTCAGTTCCAGATATATAATTAATCAATACAGCAACTGCTGTTACTTCTGCGCAAAGAAAAATAAACATATAAAAGATTGTCATTAACAAAATTAACTTAAATAGGCTTTTGCTAAATTTCTTTCTCATAAACTCAACTAAAGAGGATCCTTTTGGAAACTCATTTCTAATTTTTTTTCCAAAATAAATTAATAAAATCATTGGAAAAGCTGTTCCTAATGAATAACCAATGACAGCACCTACTCCACCCCACGTTGCAGCCGCGACGGGACCAAATAAAATCCATGCTCCTAAAGCTGACGCTACAAGACTTGTGGTAAGTGAAAATAGACCAATGTTTCTATTTGCAGTTAAGTAGTTTTTTATTCCTTTAAATTTTTTAGAATGAAAAATTCCCAAAAAAGTAAATATTAAACTAATTGTTATAACTAATACTAATGACATTGATTGAGTTAAAAAATATGTTTTATCCATTTTATCCCTTTCTGAATTACCGGACAGGTTCTTAGGGTATGATCTCAGTCTGTTAAGACACCCCTTCGTTAATATACTTAATATATTTTTTTTATTATGGAAAGTCTTTTTAAAATTTAATTATTTGTGATTTTTATGGTTCATTATTTCGATCATACATTGTGTAGCGTATTCTCTCCATTCAGATGAAGTTTTATTTTTTAAGCTATTAAGATGGTTTCTGTTACTTTGAATATCATCTTTATGTTCAATGTAATCAGCTCCATTTAAGTTTTTCTCCATTTCAGACAAATTTGTTTCCATTGCTTTTATCCATTCTTTCCCAAGCTCAACACATTTTTGATCATCTTTTTCATCACAAATTTGTTTAAAAAAATTAAAAATAACATCATCAGTATTTACTGAGGTATTCATTAACTATTGTTTACAAGTACCAATCGACTCTGGACCACACGTTTGACCATTGGTCCAAGTAGCTCCAGTTAAATTAGCTCCATCAAAATTAGCATTGGTAATGTTAGATGATGTAAAGTTAGCTTCCATCAAATTAGAGTTTTGAAAATTAGCTTCGATTAATGTTGCGCCCATAAAATCAACTCTAGTTAAGTTTGCTCCACTAAAGTTAGTTTTTTCAAAATTCGCACCAATTGAAACAGATTCATAAAGATTAGCTCTTACAAAAGTAGATTCTGGAAACGTACCAAATGATAGATTTGATGTCATCATAATGCTTTTATCAAAATTCACTTGAATAAAACTTGCAAAAGAAAGATTTGAATTTGGAAGATAACTTCCTTGTAAATCTTGAGAATCTGAAAATCTACAATTAGAATAATCTACACCTTCTGTTAAAGGATCGTCACATGCAGCATTTGAATTTGTAAGAAATAAAAAACTCAATAAAGCAAGTAAGATAATTTTTTTCATATAAAAAGTTAACAAATAAAATATGTCAAAACAATGAATGATTTAAATTTAAATAAAAAGTTTATATTCTTACTTTTTTACCAGTTTTTGCACTTTTAGTTATTGCTGCAAAAATTTTGAGAGAAATTAAACCATCATTACCATTCACTTTTGGTTTAGCTTTTTGAGTAACTACATCAGCAAAATGGTCAATTTGATTTACTAAGGTATTGTCATCTTTTTTGTTTTTATCTTCATTAACAAAAATCTTATTCCACCAGCTTCGTTCTTTTTTATAAAACCAATATTTAAGATTAGGAAACTGTAAAGAACCTTTTGTGCCTCCAATCATATATGCAGATTGGTTTGTAATTGGGTATGCAGGATTTTCTCCAGCGGTTAATTCGTAACTCCAAGGTGCAACAATTGTATCTGATAAATTTAGTGTACAAAGTGCTCCTGAATTAAAGATCAAACTTATTGTAGCTGTATCTTCTACATGAAATTTTCTAGTTATATTTGTTGTAAATGCTTGAACGTATTTAATAGATCCAAGTAAGTAACAAATCATATCGATATCATGGACTAAATTAATCCCTAGAGGACCTCCTCCTTTACTAATTCTCCATTTTTCTTTGTAATAAGCTTTGTGTTTATAAAGCCAACACAATACATTTGCTGAAACGATGTTTCCTAATTTTCCTTTATCGATTAACTCTTTTACCTTTGATACTATTGAGTTGTGTCTTCTGTGATACCCTATCAATAACGGTGTGTTATTTTTATTAGCGCTACTAATAATTTTTTTAGCCGAATTAATATTGTCTGAAATAGGTTTTTCTAACAATACTGGAATTTTTTTTCTTAAAAAACTTACTGTATGCTTTTCATGGAGTTGATTTGGAGTTGCAACAATCACTGCATCTAAATTTTTTGAATTTAACAGTTCATCTGTATTTGAATACAATGGGATCTTATATTTTTTGGATAAATTTTTAGCGTTATGACCAATCTCTACTATCGAATGAAGGTTTGCCTTCTTTGATTTTTGAATAGCTTTTATATGTTGCAAACCCATTAGTCCTGTTCCAACAATGGATATATTTATTTTTTTATTCATTTTATGAAATATTTATTTTTGTAAAGTACTTATAAAGTTTTTTAGGTTTAATTAAAGTACTTGGAAATTTTTTATTATTGGGCGCATCTGGATAGTGTTGAGTTTCTAAACAAACACCCTGGTAAGGAGCAAGTTTATTTTTATACCTCAAACCTTGACTAGTATAGAGCTGTACACCAGGAAGATTTGAATAAAAGTCTAATTGAATATTAGTTTTTTTATTTTTTAGAGAAGCTACATAATTTTTATAATTTTTTTTAATACAATATGTTAAATCAAATCCCAATTGATTAATTATATTAGATGCTCTCTTTATTTTTTTGTTTTTAATAATGTCTATTTTTTTTCCAATATTTTGGAATATGTTGAAATCATTAATGGTATTTTTAACTTTTTTAATTTTACCAGTTGGGATTAATTTATTAGTTACTTCAAGATATTTTTCTGAATTAATTTTTAAATCATGATTGAAAATTGCATCTTTTTTATTTTTATTTAAATTCCAGTAACTATGATTGGTTAAACTCACATGAGTTAATTCGCTTGATTTATATTGATATTTTATAAATAAGCTTTTATTTCTGATTTCAAAAATGCACTCTGAATTTAGATCTCCTGGAAAACCTTGGTCTAAATTTTTAGATAACAATTGATAGATAATTTTATTTTTTGAATGATGTTTTATTTTCCATTCTAATCTATCAAATCCTATTTTTCCTCCATGGAGTGCATTTCTCCCCTCGTTGCCATCGAGTTTATAAATCTTATTTTTAATCCTAAATCTTGAATTTGAAATTCTGCCTGCGTACCTTCCACACGTAGCACCTACATAAAAATTTTTATTTCTATAATTTTTTATAGAACCAAGATTTAAGATTAAATTAATCTTTTTTTGCTTATCATAAACTGCATACAAACAAGCACCGATATTAATTGATATAACTCTTAGATATTTATTTTCTATAATCGAGCTTTGAACTTTCACAAAGCTTATTATAACCAACCTTTATCAACAATATAAGATTGATTTGTGCATCCACCTGATTGTTCTGACGAAAAAAACAACACTGCTTGAGCAAGCTCATGTGGCAACAATCGTTC
The DNA here is from genome assembly GCA_902571955.1 of uncultured Pelagibacteraceae bacterium. Taxonomy (GTDB): domain Bacteria; phylum Pseudomonadota; class Alphaproteobacteria; order Pelagibacterales; family Pelagibacteraceae; genus Pelagibacter. Next base: position 53,511 of record CACGDZ010000007.1, read on the forward strand.
TTTTAGGCATTGGTTTTTCATCAAATCTTTTTCAGATTCCTCATTTAACCAAAGATCAATTTGTCTTTGTGTTAAAACCCATCCTGGTACTACTGAGTTAACCCTAATGTTAAATTCACCTAAATCTCTTGCAAATGATCTTGTTAAACCAACTACTCCTGATTTTGCAGCTGTATAAGCTGCCATACCACCTTGTCCAACCATCCACGATGAAGATCCTATATTGACAATTACACCACCCTTATTTTCAATCATTGATTTTTTAACTGACTGAACTGTGAAAAAATAATGTCTTAAGTTTACATTCATTCTTTCGTTCCAATATTCCTCTGTAACATCATCAATTTTGTGTCTTGTGTCATTAGCAGCATTGTTTATTAAGATATCAATTGGGCCTTTTTGATCTATTATGTCTGCTATTGTCTTTTGAAGTTGTTTTATATTTAACAAGTCACATTCAATAAAAGTTGGTATTGAATATTTTTTATTTTTTATATCCTCAATTAATTTTTCAGCTTCTGACACTTTAATATCTATGAAGTAAACCTCAGAACCTTGTTCACAAAAATGTTCAACAATTGAAGCTCCAATTCCTGATCCTCCACCTGTAATAAATACTCTTTTATTTTCTAGATCATAATATTTTACTTTCATTTTCCTATTCCTCCGCCTGTTATAAATACTCTTTTGTTTTTAAAATCATAATGTTTGCAAATTCTATTAATTTAATATTTTTAATTCTGTTTTTTTTATATTTATAGAGAATTTAAATTAAAAATATAGATTTTATTTAGCTTTATAACCTAAACCAATATTATTTGTTTTTTTACTTGCATCCATAATTTTTGGATATTCATAATTTAATCCTAAAAGCTGTCGTACTTTTGGATTTGAATTTTTTTTAAAGTCTTCAGATAAATAAGTGACTAAATCTTCAACTGGTTTTATATATTTAGGAAGAAACTCTATCAGTAATGCTGCTCTTTGATGATTTGATTTATTTGATGATGCTCCATGCCAACAGTTGCCATTAAAAAAAACTAAATCTCCAGGATTAGCAACCATTTGTTGTTTATTTGAAAAATCATCATTTTCATTTGGATAGTGTAATTTCTTCTGTGATCCAGGTATATATGCAGTTGCTCCTGATTGTTCTGAACAAATATCTAGAGGTATAGTAGCCTGACAGTTTTGTGCAAATGAACTATTAAGACCCATAGGAAAAGTCTCGCTTTTATAAAAATCCCAATACGGATAATCGATATGAAGTTCTTGACCTATAGATCCTGGTAGCAATCTACTTGCGCAGTAAGATCCACAAAAAAATTCTGAACCTAAAAGTTTAGACATTAAGCTAAAAATAATATCGTTTGTTATTAATTTACTAAAAACCTCACCTTTACCAAACAAATTCCATATCCTTTGCTGAAGTTTAATTTTGTCAGATGATTCAGCCTCAGCATTAAAGTGGGTTTCTTTTTGCTCTTGTGTATCTGCAAAATAATTAACAATCTCTCTTGCTTCTTTGATATCTTTTAAATTGTATGCATTTTCAATAACTATAACTCCACTTTCATGCATTAATTCATTTATTGCTTCGGTAATATTAAAACCTTCTCTTGAAAATTTGCGCATAGATAAATCTTAAGTGAAAAAAAATTAAAAAAAAATAAAAAAAATTATAACTCTAATTCTTGAGCAAGATCGCCAATTTTTGCACCACCTGACATCAATCTTTTTACATCTTCACCGCCAAGTTCTGAAGACAATCCTGAACCAATCACTTCTCCTAAACTTAAAAAAGTATATCTATCTGCAATAAGACGTGCATGAATTTCATTGTGTGTAATAAGTATAATTGCAATATTTCCAAGTCTTTGAACTTTTTTTATTGTTTTTAAAACTTCCATTTGCTGCTTTTGACCTAATGCTGATGTAGGTTCATCTAATATTAATATCTTTGCACCAAAGTAAATTGCTCTTGCAATAGCCAAAGTTTGTCTTTGTCCACCTGACATTGTTCCAACTGGTTGATTAGGGTTTGAAATGTTAATTCCAATTTTAGACATTTCTTCTATTGTTATTCTGTCCATCTCATCCATTTGCATTAAGCCAAATGCTCCAAGACCTTTTTTTATTTCACGTCCAAGAAAAAAATTTCTTGTTACTGAAGTTAAAGCATTGAGTGCTAAATCTTGATAAACTGTACCAATACCGGCATCAGATGCTTGTCGCGGTGAAGAAAAATTAACAGTTTCTCCATCAACTTTTATTTCTCCACTTGTCATAAGATGAACTCCGGATAACACTTTTATCAAAGTTGACTTTCCAGCTCCATTATCGCCTAAAAGAGCGTGAACTTCTCCTGGATAGACATCTAATGAAACACCGTTTAAAGCGGTAAATGATCCAAATTTTTTTACTACATTTTTTAGTTCTATTAATGGTTTTTTATCCATTATATATTTCCCATAATTCGTTTCCTAATATTCTCATTTGTAAGAGCAGCAGTAACAAGAACAGCTCCAAGGAAGACTCTATAGAATGATCCATCAATTCCTGGAATATAAAAGAAAGCTTCTTTTGCTATTCCAAAAATAATTGTACCTAGAATAATTCCACCTATTGTTCCAAAACCTCCTGTTAGCACGACACCACCAATAACAGCTGCAGCAATTGCTTCTAATTCTTTTAAATTACCTTTAGCTGTATCCGCAGTATTAACCTCAAATACTTGACATGCTGCAAACATAGTTGCGCAGAATGCAGTATTCACAAATAATGAAATCTTAACTTTGTTTGTTGGTACACCATTAGCCTTTGCAGCACTAAGATTTCCTCCAGTTGAATAAATCCAGTTACCTGCTTGAGTTTTGCTCAAAATTAAATAAAAAATTAGAGCGATAAGTGCCCAAATCATTAAACAGGAATACATTCCTTTAGCAAATATGTTCCCATAGTTATTTACGTTCCAGTCTGCTGTAAAATACAACCAGTTAAAAATTGGTTCCATAATATCGCCTCCAAAGAAGTTAGCGACTGGTCGTGCGGTATAAATTGTGTCAATATAAGCCTTTGCTATATCAATATCAGTAACTGCTTTTGCTGCAACTTCAGGAACATTAACTCCAGCTTCTATTTTCTTTGTCAAAATTTCCACCATAGAATCATTGCCAGATTTTTTTGCTCCAGCTAAAGATTTTTCTAAAGTTGCAATCATTTTTTCTGAATTTGAGGCAGTTTTGAAAGTAGCAACTTTTTCGTTAATATATGTTAATCGTTCAGTTAATTTTGCTACAGTGCTTGCCGGCACAGTGCTAAGAATTTCTAATAGTTGGTCATTTGGTAAATTTTTAGCCGCATCCCTTTCCATTTCTCCATGACCTGGTACATTTATGATATTTTTAATATCTGGTAAATCTGTAACGGTTGTTGATCCAGCAGTTTGATCAGGGGCTCTATTAAATGCTCTATAGGATACTTCTGTTAAACCTCTTAAAAAGAAAAGTCCACCTAGTGTAACAATGAAAGAAGCTATACCACTTTTTACTATTATCCATCCCTGTATCCATCCAAAAGATAGGGTCATGCATAAAGTAATTAATATTGCTAGTAGTGGAGAAACATCTCTTATTTCAAATAACCTTAATCCCTCAAAATGAAAACCTCCTTCAAAAGATATATAAGGAATAACAACAGCAAAACCCCATTTTAGTATCATTGCCATACAACCACCAGCAAAACCGATCATTGAACCAACGGAAAGATCAAATTCACCTGCTATAATTAACATTCCAGCAGCAAGCGCAACGATTCCTAATTGAGCAATTACTCTAAAATTATTTCTAATTCCTAATGCATTAAATCCTTCACCAGAAAAAGGGTTAAAGGAAAATTGTCCTTCTGGAATAGAAAAATATCCCAACATACAAAAAAGTAAAACCATCACTCCAAAAGGTCCAACCTCTGGACGGGACGTTAATGCAGAATACCATTTTTTTTCACCCTGTCGGTCTGACTCTTGTCTGGGTTTTTTTGTCGTTGATGTGTTCATTTATTAAAAGACTTATTAATTTATAAAAAAAAAGGGCCGACTGAATAATCGACCCTTTAAATGTTTACTGACTATCTATCAATTCCCGCTAAAGCAGCAACTGAAGAAGCGTTAGACTTGTCAACGAAGCCAGGTCCTGATGGGATGTTAGCTCCTGGAAGAAGTCCAGCACTGTTGTTGTACAAGTGTAATACGATAACTGGCATATAACCTTGTAATCTTTGTTGTTGATCGATAGTGAAAGAAACTCTTCCAGATCCGATTAGGTCCATCACTGCAGGACTCAAGTCGAAGCAAGAGTGGTGTACTGTCATACCAAGATCAACTAAAGCTTTATCAACAGCTTCACATACGTGTGGTCCTACTGAAAGGATTGCATTGATATCACTGTTAGCTTGTAAAGCAGCAGTAGCTCTAGTTTGAATAGTTGCAGGGTCAGATGTAGTATCAGTCATTTGCATAGGAACTGCAGAACCGTAACCTTCACATCTGTCTACAAGAGCTGTGTTGTATGCTTCTTGAATCATACACAATGCTTTAGTAGCACCTTCAGCTTTTGCTCTTTCACCAGCTTTTTGTCCAGCAAGTAATTCAGGCTGACCAACGTGCATTAAAGCACCTAGGCTAGCAGAAGACTCTAAACCAGAGTTCATTGTAATTACTGGAACACCAGCAGCAACAGCAGCTTTAATAGCTGGGCCTAATGCATCTGGGTCTGGTAAAGAAATTACCATTCCATCTGGTTGAGTAGCTGCAGCAGCTTGAATTGAGCTTGCCATGTCAGCCATATCAGCAGAAGGGTTGTAGATGTATTCAAAGTCAGCACCGATTGCTCTAGCTGCATCTTCACCACCTTTTTGAACTACTGGCCAAAAAGGATCTTTACCTTCACCATGAGTAATCATGACGTATCTTTCAGCGAACGCAGAAGTTGCAAATAATGCAAGAGCTGCAATCGAAAGTATAAGTTTTTTCATTATTTCCCTCATTTTAGTTAGTTAATTTAATATATATATATTAATTATTAAGTCAGGATTAAATCACATTCAAACATAAGTAGTAAAGTAAAAAATAAAATTATTAACAATTTATATATAATAACTATATCTAATTTTATTTTGGTAAAATTAAAATAAATTCAACTGTTGGTTGATATTTGTTTTTTATGATTTTTTTTTATTTTTTCATACTTTTAGAAAAATTTAATTTTTTTTTATTAAATTATGAATAGAATTTTTTAATACGTTGCACTTCTTCCTAATCTTGCGGCACCTCTAACGCCACTAGCGTCTCCGTATCTAGGTTTTAAAAAAACACCCTCATATTCTCTTCCAATAACAAATTTTCTAACTAACGAGTCTATTTCATGTAAAAAATCAATTTCATTTGAAACTCCTCCTCCAAATATAAAAGCATCAGGATCTAAAATATTTATGATGCTTGAAAGTGACATTGCTAAATTCACTTTAAAATCATCTATAAATCTTTCTGCATCTAAATCATGTTTTCTGTTCAATTCAAAAATTTCATTTGTTTTTAAATTTTTTCCATAAAGTTTCTTAAATCTTTTTGCTAAACTTAAACCAGATAAAAAACTTTCAATCTCTGCTTCCCTAGCATTGCTTGAGTCAAAATTTTCTTTCTTAGCTGCAAAATATGGAATTTGGTTATGTCCCCATTCTCCTGCTACTCCATTTGAGCCAGTAATAATTTTTTTGTCTATTACTAAACCACCTCCAACTCCTGAACCTAATATAATTCCATAAACAATTTTGTAATGTTTGCCTGAACCATCTATAGCTTCTGATAAAGAAAAACAATTTGCATCATTTTCACAAAATACTTCTTTTCCAAGTGCTTTACGTAGATCACTTTGAAATGGTTTTTTTTCTAACCAGGATATATTTGGAGCATTTTTTACTAATCCAGTTTGAGGAGAATGAACTCCTGGATGACAAACTCCAATTGGAAGTTCTTGTTTAAATTCTTGTTCTAATTTTTTATGAATATCTCTTATCGCTGTTATTATTTGAGTATAATCTTTTGGGCATGGTATCCTAGATCTATGTTTTTCTTGCCCATCATTTTCAAGTACAACGCTCTCTATTTTGGTTGCACCAACATCAATACCTATTTGCATAACTAATATGTAGCTCTTCCGCCGCTTAAATCAAAAACTGCTGCAGTTGAAAATGAATTCTCCTCACTAGCTAACCAAGTTACTAATGAGGCTAATTCCTCAACTTTTGCAAATTTGTTTCTAGGAATTTTTGATAACATATAATTTATATGTTCTTCTGTCATTTGATCAAATATCCTGGTCTTAGCTGCTGCTGGTGTTACACAATTTACAGCTATATTTTTTTGCGCTAGCTCTTTACCTAGAGATTTTGTTAAACCTATAACACCCGCCTTAGATGTGCTGTAAGCGCTAGCATTTGGGTTTCCTTCTTTACCTGCAATAGATGCAATATTAACAATTCTTCCATAGTCATTCTTAGCCATAAATGGAACAACTGCTTTGCAACAGTAAAAAACTGCATTTAAGTTTAAGTTAATTACCTTATTCCACTCTTCTATTGGATATTCTGCAACTGTAGTGTTCATTCCAGCTACACCCGCATTATTAATAAAGATATCAATCTTACCATGTGATTTTTCAACTTCAGATAATTTTGAATTTATTGTATCATAATTGCTCACATCAACTATTTGATAAGTTAAGTTTTCTGAATTTACTTTTTCTAAAGCTTTTTTGGCTTCAACTTCGTCTATATCCCAAATTACTACTTTAGCTCCAGATTCAATAAATCTTTCAGTGATAGCTAAACCAAATCCTTGGGCTCCACCTGTTACAATTGCTACTCTGTTATTTAAATCAAATTTAATCATCTTTATTTTTTAATTTTTTTTGCTCTTATTAAAGGAAAAGCTAAAGCAATTAAAGATAAAATAAAGAACGTTAAAGCTATTGGTCTTGTGAAAAACATTAACCAATTTCCATCAAATATAACTAGAGATTGTCTTAAGGTACCTTCAACTAACTCACCTAAAATTAATCCAATTATAACAGGTACAACTGAGAAACCGTATCTTCTCATAAAGAAACCAAGCATACCAAAAAATAACATTATCCAAACATCAATGATAGATTGATTTAATGAATAGGTTCCACAAACTGAAACTGCAAAGATCATTGGCCATAATATTTTATTAGGTACCAACGTTATTCTAGCAAAGATTTTTGCACCAAAAAAACCAAATATAAAAAATAAAACATTAGCAATGAGCATTGCTCCAAAAATTCCATATAGAAAATCAGGTTGTTCTCTAAATAAATCAGGCCCAGGTCTAACCCCATGTATAATTAATCCAGTTAAAATAACAGCTGTTGTTGCACTTCCAGGAATTCCAAGTGCAAGAGTTGGAACCATTGCTCCACCTGTTGCTGCATTATTTGCAGCTTCTGCACCAGCAATACCTTCGATGGATCCTTTTCCAAATTCCTCTGGTTTTTTTGAAAATCTTTTTGCTTCTGAATATCCAATTAAAGAGGCAACCGTTCCTCCTTCTGCAGGCAACACTCCAATAAATGAACCAATACCACTAGATCTTATAATTGTTTTCCAGGTTTTTTTATAATCTTCTTTACTTGGAAGCTTTATTGCCTTTAAAGCTATTCTATTAAATACTTGGTTGATTAAAGTTGATTGAGTTAACATTTCACTCATTGCAAATAAACCAACTACTACTGGTATGAAACCAATCCCTTCTGTTAATTCATTAATTCCAAAAGTAAATCGATCAATTGAAGTCATAAAATCTTTACCAACTGTTGAAATTAAAATTCCAAATGCACCTGCAATTAAATTTTTAATTGGACTTCCCTCTCCTATTGATGCTAGCATCGTTAAACCAAAAATAGCTAATGCAAAATACTCTGGTTGACCAAATTCATAAGCAAGTTGAGCCAGAATAGGTGCGAAGAAGACAAGAATAATAACGCTAAAAATACCCCCAACAGTACTAGAAACAGTTGCCATTCCTAAAGCTCTTCCAGCCTCTCCCTTTTGTGCTAAAGGATACCCGTCTAAACAAGTTGCTGCAGCAGCTGGAGTTCCAGGTGTATTAATTAGAACTGCAGTAATTGCACCTCCATAAGTACCTGCACAGTAAATTGAGGTTAACAATACTATTGCTGATAATGGATCAAGCGTCATTGTAAAAGGTAAAATTAATGCTCCACCGGTTGTTGGTCCCAAACCAGGCAGAACGCCTAATATTAAACCAAACAAAGTTCCAAAAAATAAAACTAACAACAGCTTTGAGCTAAACAAAGGAGCCATCATTAGTAATAAATTGTCCATCTAGCTATAATAAATATTGGTTATAATTCCAGGTGGAAATCTTAAACCTAAAATTGTTTCAAAAAAAATAAAGACAATCACAGGAAAAATTATCCCAACAAGTATTAAATAAAATATTCTTTTCTCTCCCCAACAATAGGAAACAAAAATAGATAATGCTGAAATAGCTAGAAAGAAATCTAAAGTCTTTGAAATTACCAAGAAAATCAAAAAGCTTAAAAGTGTTAAATAGAATGATTTTGGAAGTTTTTTTTCAATTTTCCAAGGATTTTTAGTTGCTAAATAATAGATAATCAATGTCATTACTATAATTAAAATTAAGAGTGCTTTTGGAAAAGTTGCTGGTTGTATTCCTCTATTTAAAATGGGAGGAACAATGTCAAAAGTAAAAGTTGTTATTAATAATGCTGTAGATATTAAAATAATTACAAGAGAAACTTTAAACTCATCTCTAACAAAAAAGGGCAAACTTTTGTTTGCCCTTTTTTGTTTTTGTACATTTTTCATATGGAAATGTACTTTTGATTAGATTAGTTAATGTAACCTAAAGCCTTAAGCTGAGCAGTCATTTCAGTAAGCATTTCTTCCATTTGCTTACCCCACTCGTCAGCGCCAACTACACTAGTGTCATCAAGACCAATTTCAGTTAAGAAATTTTTGTAATAGTTGTGGCTCATAGCTTTCATCATTCCAGCTTCTAATTGTTTTACTCTGTCTGCTGGAGCACCTTTTTTAGTTACGAAACCTCTAACAGTAGATAAAGAAACAGGTATACCTAATTCTTTTGCTGTTGGAGAATCTCCAATTTTTGACATTCTATTATTTGCTAATACAACTGAAACACAAAGTTTACCCTCATTAATTTCAGTTAATGCTTCACCTAAGTTTAAAACACCTACATCAATATCTCCTTTGATAAGGTTAGTTTTAATTGGCGCAACACCTTTGTAAGCAACGATAGTTGGATCTTTTAATCCACCTTTTTTTGTAAATGCAATTGCACTAACATCGTCAATACCACCAGTATGAGTAGTTCCATATTTTAGTGATTTTGATTTTTGCGTACTGATAAATTTTTTAGCATCTTTGATGTCGTTTTTACAATTTACAACAAATAACTGAGGGTCGTCTGTTCCTCTAGCAAGTGGTTGCATATCACTTAACTTAACTTTAGTTTTTCCTAAAGCCATAGAAACAGCATGACCTGTTGTCCAAGTTAAAGTGTGATTTCCATCCGCTGGTAAAGACATCATATAATCCATAGATGCAGCCCCACCACCACCTTTTTTGTTTACTAATTGCATGTCTTGCTTAAGGACTCTTCTTGCTCTCAATAACATCATTCTAGTAGTAACGTCAGTTCCACCACCAAAACCAGCGTGAGTAATTGCCTGTATTGGATGACCATCAGCTTTAGCTGATGTGATCATTAATGGAAGAGCTACAACAAAAAATTCAGTTACTAGAAAAGCAGCTGCTAAAAATAGTTTAAAGCTTTTTTTCATTATTTCCCTCTTTAGTTAATTTATATTTAATAATTTAAACATAATCTGCTACAAGAGGTAAAGAAAAAAATGACTGAAGATAAATCTAACATAGCTCTTCTACTTGGTGATCCAGCTGGAATTGGACCAGAATTAATTTCAAAACTTTTAAATGATGAAATAACAAAAAAAGCAAATATTATCATAATCGGTGAAAAACAAGTTTTTGAAAGCGGAAATAGTATTGCAGGAATTTCGCATAATATAGATGTTGTAGAAAATTATGCTGATGTAAATTTTGATAAAGCAAATAGATATTTGTTAGATATTTCTAAAGGGAAGAATCATAAATATAAATTAGCAGAACCATCAAAAGAATCTGGTGAAAGTGTATTAGAAGCTTTAGATTTAGCCTTAACTCTAGCTAAAGAAAAAAAAATAGATGCAATTAATTTTGCACCAATGAATAAAACAAGTTTAAAACTTGGGGGAAATAAACATTCAGACGAATTACAGTTAATGGCTGAAAAACTTGAAGTAAATAGTTTTTGTTGCGAATTTAATGTCATTGATAATTTTTGGACAGCAAGAGTAACATCTCATATTCCAATTAAAGAAGTTGCTCAACATGTTACTAAAGAAAATATCTTGAAGCCTATAAAATTAATAAATCAGATTATGGAGTTGAATGGTGTAAAGAAACCTAGAATTGCCGTTCAAGCTTTAAATCCACACGCAGAGTTTGGCACAGAGGAAAAAGATGAAATCATTCCTGCGATTGAAGAGGCAAAAAAACTTGGCTACAATGTTGATGGTCCATTACCATGTGACACATCTTTTGTAGTAGCCTACAAAAATAAAAACCATGATTGTATGGTTGGTATGTATCATGATGCACTACAATCTGGTCTTAAGGCATTTGGTTTTGATAGAGGAGTAACAGTTCAAGGTGGATTAACTGTACCAGTAACGACTACTGCTCATGGATCTGCATTTGCTATTGCAGGAAAAAATGAAGCTAACTTAGCTCCAATTTTAAATTCATTTAAAATTGCATTATCAATGGCTGAAAATAAAAAGAAATTAAGCTAAATTTATATTAAACCAGCATCTACAGTAAAATTTTGTTTAGTACATCCAGATGAAACATCTGATGCTAAATATAAAACCATTCTTGAGACATCCTCAGGTAATAGTTGTTTCTTAAGACACTGATTATCTAAAATTTCTTTTTTAAATTTTGACTTTAACCACAATTTTGACTGTCTTTTAGTTGCAACTGATCCAGGAGCTATAGAGTTTATTCTAATATTGTATTGACCTAAATCTCTGGCTAAAGATTTGGTTAAACCATAAATTGCAGCTTTTGCTGTACTGTATGCTGGAAACATGACAGCTCCTCTAATCCAACTAACTGAACCTAAATTTATTATTGATCCACCTTTGTTTTTAATCATACTTTTTTTAACTGCTTGAATAGCAAATAAATAGTGCCTTAAATTTATTGCCATTCTTTCATCCCAGTATTTTTCTGTAACTTCCTCAAGAGTGTGTCTTTGGTCATTTGAAGCATTGTTTACTAAAATATCAATTGGGCCTTTTTTTTTAATAATTTCCTGTATTAAAGTTTTGTATTTTTTTATATTTTTAATATTACAGAGTTGAAAAGTAGGTATTTCTTGTTTTTTCTTTTTAATTTTTGAAATTAGTTTTTGAGCTTCTTTTTTATCTATATCAAAAAAATAAACCTCAACACCTTGTTCGCATAGATGTTCAACGATTGATGCACCGATACCAGATGCTCCACCTGAAACTAATGCACGTTTATCTTTTAAATCAAAATATTCAACTTTCATTAAAATAAGAATTTATAATTAATTTAATATTTTTTTTATTTCTTCTAAAGTAAAAGGTTTTGGTTTCTTGCAAGTTGTCTTTATTTCTTGTGGAATACCTGTTTGAGACGCTCTCATTATTGAGTCTATGATATCTAAAACATGTAAAGAAAGTTCTCCATTACATCTGTGTTCTAAATTATTTTCAATTGCATAAGCCATCTCTGATAGACCAGCTCCTCTATAATTTGCATTAGTTGGGGACTCATTTGCTCTTGAGCTTTGACTTTTAATATTAATTTTTCCTAAAGGCATCATATCAGTTTTATGTTCGCCCCAATTACCGCCAGAAGTTACTGAAACAAAAGCAGATCCACCAAACATATTTGGATCAGGAACAATAATTGATCCTTTGTTACCATATAATTCTATATGGTTTCTTTGATGAGCAACCACATCAAAAGATAAAGTAATCTGTATGATGCAATCATTTTCAAATTGAATAGTTGCTAGATAAGTTGTTGGAGTTTTTACTTTAAATATTTGACCTTTTTTCGGACCTATCCCGATTTCTCTTTCTTCAAAAACTTTTGTGCATCTTCCCTGTACTTGTTTTGCTGGACCAATTAAATTTACTAATGCTGTGAGATAATATGGACCCATATCTATTACAGGACCCCCTTCATTTTCAGCAAACCAAGGTTCTGGATTAGGGTGATATGATTGAATTCCTGGATAAGCAAAAATTGCGTTACCCAATTTAATTTCACCAATTACACCGTTATCAATTAGCTCTCTGGTTTTTTGAATACCTCCACCCAAAAAAGTGTCAGGTGCATTTCCAATATAAAGATTTTTTTCTTTTGCAAGTTCAACTAATTTTTTTCCGTCCTCAAAGTTAACAGACATTGGTTTTTCGGTATAAGAATGTTTGCCATTTTCTAATGCCATTTTTGAAACTTCAAAATGTGCTGCAGGGATTGTAAGATTTAATATTACTTCAATCTCTTTATCTTTTAAAAGCTCCTGAACAGTTACTGCCTCAATATTATAATGAATTGCACACTTCTTTGCTGTTTCCATGTTTAAATCAGCACATTTAACAATCCTGATGTTATTGAAGTACTCTTGAGCTCTAAAATAAGTCTCTGAAATATGACCACAGCCTATAAGACCGACCTTAAAAATTTTATTCATAAAGGTTTATACGCCTTGTCTTTGTTTATCTTTTCCTTCTTTATAAAGTTTTAAAGCTTCTTCATTCTCTTTAGTGGTTGGAATTTCTAGTGTAGGGCTATCCCAAAAAGACGAACCTTCAACCCATTTGTAAGCATGAGTTTTAATTGAAATAACGTAAGTCACATCAGATGCTTTAGCTCTCTTAAATGCAGCTTCAAGATCTGAAAGTGACGTAACGTGTTCAGATTTTGCACCCATACTTTCCGCATGTTTTGCAAAATCTACATCAACTAAGCCAGGTGTATTAGAACTCTTTAATAAGTTGTTGTACTCTTTACCACCTTTAAATAATTGTAATCGATTAATAACTGCAAAGCCTCCATTATCACAAACAATTATAATCAATTTATTTTTTGTGATAACCGAAGAATAAATGTCAGTATTATTTAATAGATAAGATCCATCTCCTACAAAAGAAATTACTTCTTTATCTGGATTTGCCATTTTAATTCCCAAGGCTCCAGAAATTTCATAACCCATACAACTAAAACCCCATTCTGTTTCATGAGTATTGAGTTCTCTTGGTCTCCAAACTTGAATTACCTCACCAACTAAACCTCCTGCAGCTGTAACTGCAATATCTGTTGGATCAGAATTTCTATAGATTGCACCAATTGCTTGGACATAACTTGGGACTTCCTGATTAGTTGGGGCACTCTCTTTATCTATATGTTCATTCCATGACTTAAGCTCAATTTGAGATTTTTTATTCCAATCTTCTCCTACTTTCCAATCACCTAAGACTTGAGAAAGTTCAGTTAATGAAACTTTTGCATCTCCAACAACTGCTTGTGCTAAATGTTTATTTGCATCATATCTTGATACATTAATAGAAACTAATTTGAAATTTTCGTTTTCAAAATTTGCCCATGATCCTGTTGTAAAATCAGCAAGTTTTGTTCCAACCGCAATGGCAAGATCAGTTTCTTTAGCTAATGTATTTGTATTTTTTCCTCCCAGGCCTCCAATTTGACCTGCAAAATGAGAATGGTCTCGCTTCATTGTTGAGTAGCCCATTACAGTTTGTGTAACTGGTATGTTGTGTTTAATTGCAAACTGACTCAATTCTTCCATTGCATCTGAATAAAAAACTCCACCTCCAGATATTATAATTGGATTTTTTGAAGATTTAATTTTATCAGCTGCTTCTTTTATTTGAAATTCATCTGGTCTTGGTCTTCGAATTATATGAACTTTTTCTTGAAAAAATTCTGCTGGATAATCAAAAGTTTGACCTTGGATATCTTGACTCAATGAAATACAAGCAGGACCGCAATCAGCAGGATCTAACATTGTTTGAACTGCTATTGGAAATGATTGAATTATTTGTTCAGGTCTAGTAATACGATCAAAATATCTCGTAACTGGTTTAAAAGCATCATTTACAGTTGTGCTTGGGTTGTTAAATTGTTCAACTTGTTGCAGTACTGGATCTGGCATTCTATTTGCATAAGTGTCACCAGGTAGAAACAATATAGGCAATCTATTGCTCATAGCAACTGCTGCAGCTGTAACCATATTTGTTGCACCAGGTCCCACTGATGATGTTGCTACAAAAATTTGTTGTCTTCTTTTTGCTCTCGCATAACCAATTCCTGTAAGAGCCATATTTTGCTCATGGTGTCCTCTGTATGTTGGAAGTTGTTTTTTACTTTCCTCTAGTGCTTGACCTAAACAAGCTACATTTCCATGGCCAAAGATTCCAAAGACACCTGGAAATAATGGTTCTTTTTTACCATTAATTAATATTTTCTGAGCAATTAAATATTTCACTATTGCATGAGCACATGTGATGGTAATTTTTTTCATTAATATGTTTATCTTTTAATATGTATAGTGTTTATATATAATTCTATTTATAAAATAAAAAACCTAACTTAGTAAACTTAAAAATAAATTCTATGTACGAAAAATTTGGACAATTTATTGATGGTAAATGGCAACAAGCAGAAAAAAAAGAAACCTATGAGGTTATTAACCCTGCAACTGAAGAAGTAATTGGAAAAGCTTCGAAAGCTTCATCGATTGAAGTGCAGAAAGCATTAAAATCTGCTCAAAAAGGTTTAGAAATTTGGAAAAATACAGCACCTTGGCAAAGAGCATATACGATTAGAAAAATTGCAGATTTGATAAGAGAAAGAAAAGACATTATTGCAAAATGGCTTACTTTAGAAGTTGGGAAGCCGTTAGCAGAAGGCGCTGGAGAAGCAACAGGTGCTGCAGATATTTTTGAGTGGAATGCTGAGGAAACAAAAAGAATTTATGGTCAAACTTTTCAAACAAGGTTTCCTGAAACAAGAGGTCATGTATATTACCAGCCAGTTGGTGTAGTTGCTGCATTGATCCCTTGGAACTTTCCTACGCTTTTAGCTGCAAGAAAAATATCAACAGCTTTAGCTGCTGGATGTTCTGTTATCTGTAAACCAGATGTAATTACACCAGGATCTGTGATGGAATTAATTAATATATGTAAAGATGCAGGTATCCCAGATGGGGTTGTAAATATGTTATCTGGAGATCCTGCTGAAATATCAAATGAATTAATGGAATCAGATATCGTCAAAAAAGTTTCAATTACTGGATCAACAAGAGTTGGTAAGATCATTTTAAAAAAAGCAGCTGATAAGGTTCAAAGAGTTACCATGGAACTAAGTGGGCATTCTCCTTTTATAGTTTGTGAAGATGTAGATATAAATAAAGTTGCTGATATAGCAATAACAGGTAAATTTAGAAATAACGGTCAAGTTTGTATCTCACCCAATCGATTTTATATACAAGAAAACAAAAAAGATGAATTTGTTAATGCTTTTATTGAGAGAGCAAAAAAATTAAAAATAGGTAACGGTATGGATGAAGGTGTAGTGTTAGGACCTTTAAGTACTGCAAAAAGATTAGAAGAAATAGAAAAATTAGTTGAAGTAACAAAAAACGAAGGTGCCAAAGTATTATGGGGTGGAAAAAGACCATCTGGCTTCAACAAGGGATATTTTTATGAACCAACTTTTTTTGATGAAGTACAAGACGATTTTACTATTATGAGAGAGGAGCCATTTGGTCCACTCATTCCAATTCTAACATTTAAAACTTTTGATGAAGTTATTGAGAGAGCAAACAATAATAATTTAGGTTTATGTAGTTATCTTTATACAAATTCAATGGAAAAAGCTCATATAGGGTCTGAAAAATTAGAGTCCGGAACTGTTGCAGTGAATACTGGTGTGGTTGCAGTTGCTGAAGCACCATTTGGAGGTATAAAACAAACCGGTTATGGTCGTGAGGGTGGCTCAGGTGCAATTAAAGATTATTTAAATGTAAAATACACACACATGGGCTTAAAGATATAAATAATGAGAAAAAACAAAGTTAAGCAAATGATGGAAGACGGTAAGCCTGTTATCAATGGCTGGTGTGCTATTCCTAGCACTGCATCCGCTGAAGCTATGGCTCATCAAGGTTGGGATTCTCTAACTGTAGATATGCAACATGGTTTAGTAGATTACAGTAATGCACTACCAATGATGCAAACAATATCCACAACAGAAGTAACTCCTCTAGCAAGAGTAAATTGGAATGAACCTGGTCAAATAATGAAAATATTAGATGCTGGATGTTATGGAATTATATGCCCCATGGTAAGTAATAAAAAAGAAGCAGAAAATTTTGTCCAAGCATGCATGTATCCACCAGATGGCTACAGAAGTTTTGGCCCAGTTAGAGGTTTAATTTATGGAGGACCTGATTATGCAGATCACGCTAATCAAGAAATATTAAAACTGGCAATGATAGAGACAAAAGAATCGTTGGAAAACCTTGATGAAATTATGTCTACTCCAGGTGTCGATGGTATTTATATTGGACCAGCAGATTTAAGTTTAGCAATAGGTGAAAAACCTGGTTTTGACAGATCTGAGTCAACCAAAGCTTATTCAGAAATTTTAAGAATTTTAGAACATGCAAAAAAAAATAATATTTTTGCAGGAATTCATAATGGTACTACAGAATATGCAACTAAGATGATTGAAAAAGGTTTTAATTTTGTAACTATAGCATCTGATTTAAGAACCCTAAGTGCTGGTGCCAAAACTACTGTTGATAAAATGAAAGGTTCTTTGTCAAAAAAAGACGATAACGCCACATATTAATCTAATTGATCTAAAAATTTCTCAAATTGTTTTTTATCTAAATTAGAGGATTGTTTTTTTCCTGGAAAATTTCCAGTCATTGAATCTTTTTTAAAAGCCTTAAGAGCTTTTACTCTCTCAAATTTAATTTCATCTCTAAGTCTTAATAAATTTCCGTATGCTTTTGAATGTCTTGGAGGATTTTCTGAGTCGCCACAGATATCTTCCATAAATAAATACATTACATCAGCCTTTTTACCTGAACCTAATGAAACAGTAACTATATCTGTACGCTTTGATATTTCCCCCATTACGTTTTCAGGTATAACTTCACATTCTGCAGAAAAAGCACCAGCGTCTTCTAATTTTTTAAACTTTTGAAAAAGCTCATATGCTTCATCCGCAGTTTTTCCTACAGCTCTCAAACCACCAATCCAAGTAGATTTTCTTGGAACCAAACCTAGGTGACCCATCACAGGAACATCTTCCTTAGCTAACATTTCGACTATATCCATACTTCTAGGAGTCATCACTGCATCTGCACCATTTTCTAAAGCTTTAAAAGCACCCCGCATAATATCCTCTGAAGTTACAAACTCATTTAATACTAAAGCTGCTGTTAAAAATAAATTTTTTGAACCTTCTCTAACAGGAATAACGTTTTTTGCATTTGATATAATCATGTCAAAGCCTGCCTTTTCAGCCGCATCAGCTTCTTCAACGCTATTTGCTGTAACTTGTGTAAATTTTCTTTTTCCTTTAGCTGCTTTTAAATCTGCTACAGTCAAAGTTCGCTTCGCTGGTTTAGCGGCCCATGTATAAATATTCTTCATTTAATTCCTTTATAAAGAATATCTCTTCTATCAATAAACTCCTCAAAGGTTTTGATAGTAATTACTGCAGGTAAAATAAAAATAGATCGTTTGTCTCTCTCGTTTCTAATAATTCTAAAATAACCTTTTTTAATTGCTGTATCGATATAAACGTTTGAGGTTAAATATGATTTCTCAATTACTTTAAGTAATTGATTTTTAGTAATTGATTTATTTTTGTAATAAGCAAGCATAACCATATGCAACATTATCCAATGTTGTGGGGTTAAAGAAAACCAATTCAATAATTCATTAGCTAACCTCCCTTCAAAATCACCAAGTGATATTTCTGCTAATTGAATTCTTTTTTGAGTAAGTTTTGGAATTTTTTTTTGTTCTTCAAAGTGTTTTGGATACTTAAACTGTCTTTTCATTTAAATAAATTTAAACTCATTGAGTTTTCTATTCAATACTATTTTTACTTAATAGTTCTTTATAAATATTATTTACTCTATGTACTTCTGTTGCGGTATTAAAATAACATTCGTATTCTATTTCCTCTGGTGTTACATCAAAATGATAATGGCCAGCGTCTCTGTCATGCTCGTAAGAATGAAAGTGAGTATGTTCGCCAGATTCTCTTAAATTTAATTCTCCCCCAGTTGGATCACCAGTCCAAAGAACTGTATAGCATTGCAATTTTGGTCCAACAGGTTCATAAAATTGAAGAAAATCTCTTACACATTTCATTTGTTTTGGATCGTAATACTCGTGTTGAATATCTTTATAATCAGGTTGCACGTGAGATCTTATTTTTCCATTTAATACTCTAAACACGCCAGCAAGAGACATGTGCTGATTGTCTTTAATTTTCAAATTTTTTAATAAAGAAGACCTTATTGCTTGTGGCAAAGAACCTTGTTCTCCATTTCTGCCTTTGATTTTAATTTTAATTACTTTTCCTTTTTTACCATCTGTATAATAAATATTTCCGAGTCCACCATGTTTTTTTGCAGAATATTTTTCAACAACACATTTTTTGTCAGGATTTACTCTTGCTATTATTGATTTAGATTCATCAGTTATTAAATTTTCATTTATAACTAATTCTCCACAATGACCATCTAAACATGACATTGCACCTGATCCAGCTCCTAAAGCATAAGATTTTTCAGAATCAATCATTTTAGATATTTCTTGATAGTCAAACTCTGCACCAATAAATTTTGGATCATGCATATAAGGCTCTCCGCCAACGTCTATTATTTTTTGATTTCCACTAATTCCTTCTGATGGACAATCCCAATCTCTAAGATTTGGACAATCTACCACTTCTACTTCAACTTTTTTGAAATTTTCAGACAATCCTTTTTTTAATGCAATTGAAATGTCTTTTAATGAATAATCTTTAAATGTTCCTTTTTCTATTTTTAATTGCATGATGTTAATAAGCTATTATTTATTTTGCATAATGTCTATAGATAATATATATAATTTCTATACATAAATAATTTTAAATAAGATAACGATGATTAATAAAAATTTAAAAGTAGCTGTACTAGGTGCGGGAGCAATGGGTTGTTTATTTGGCGGTTTACTTGCTGAAAAAGGTTTAAATGTAATTTTAATTGATGTTTGGAAAGAACATGTAGATGCAATTAATAAAGATGGATTAAAAATAGACGGACATGGTGGTGATCGAATAATTAAAGTTAAAGCTACTTCAGACCCATCCTCGTTAGATAAAGTAGATGCTGTAATTGTTATGTGTAAAGCAACAGCTTTAGAGCCAGCATTAAACAGTATTAAAAATATCATAGGAGATAAAACAGTTTTTATGTCTTTTCAAAATGGTATTGGTCATGAAGCAATTATTCAAGGTATTGTTGGTAATGAAAAAGTAATTGGTGGAACAACTACTCAAGCTTCAAACATTTTAGGACCAGGTCATATAATGAATCATGGTTCGTTACCATCTTGGATTGGTGAGTACGAGGGAGGAATTACAGATCGAATTAAAGAAATAGCAGATACTT
>CACGDZ010000008.1 GCA_902571955.1 uncultured Pelagibacteraceae bacterium
AAGATCCTCCTAATGTAGCACCAATAGCTACACCACCCAAAGTTCCAATACTTTTTTTAGTAACAACAGCCTCAGCTGTTTTTGCAACAGGAGATTTTTTTAATTCTTCAAGTTTTCTTAAAGCTTCTTGTCTTCTTGCCAATGCTTCAGCTTCTTTTTGCTTTTGTTCTAATTCTTCTCTCTCTAATTGTCTTTTTCTTTCGTTGACTGCAGAGAATGCTGAAAAGATCAATGTTAATAAAATTAATATTATTATTGATGGTCTAGCTAAATTCAAAGATAGACCAATAACATCATTAGGATATTTTTGTCTAAACTCTAAAATATTTTCGTATTCGTAAGGAATATAGAAAGCCGCAAAAATAAGTGACAAAAGAATAAATATTATTGGAACCTTTGGTCCTAATTTTTCAACTAATTTTCCTAATAAGGTAAATCTTGCTATTTGCCTAATAATCCAATTCATTGATCAATCAAAAGCTTATAAGTTAAAAGAGTTAATTCTAGAGCTATCAAAACTTCCAACACACTACAATCTAACAGTTTTTAATTAATTGGACGAGTCGATTTTCACTCGTCATTTACTCGTCCTAATACGTAAGATTTATGTGATTTTGTAAAAAAATTTGGCTATAATCAAACAAAGTTAAGTGCACCTGGCAACAGAACGCCCCCTATTGTATATGAATAAGTTATTAATATTTTTCTGCTTTTTTTTTGTGTTATCTTTCAAAACATTATCTGCTGAATACCAATGGGTGGAAGTTTTAAAGACAGATAATGGGAATATTTTTTTTATTGATAAAAATTCAATAAATAAAAAAAAAGATAAAGTTTTTTTTATCAAATTACATGAATATTCAGTTATTAATGATTTTGGGGAAAAATCAAGTATCATTCATCATCAAGCAGATTGCTCAAAATTTAGAATAAAATATTTAAAAGACTTTTACTACAAATTACCTATGGGCAAAGGAGAATTATCTTATTTTGGTGATGAAGAATCAAAATGGATTGAAGCAAAGAAAGACACTATTTTATCATCTTTCCTTAATTTTGTTTGCAACTACTAAAGATATACTTTTGCAATTTTCAACGAAGTTCGAAGGGAAATTTAGATCAAAAAGAACAAATCTCTCAACGAAGTTTTCAACGAAATAGTTTTAATAAGTAAAGAAATATGATAATTTCTAATCTAATACCGGGCAACAGAACGCCCCTAATTAATTTTTTTTTATTTCGGCTTGGGCAGCAGCTAACCTGGCAACTGGGACTCTATAAGGCGAGCAAGAAACATAATTCAATCCTACTTCAGAGCAAAAAGATATACTATGAGGGTCTCCTCCATGTTCTCCACAGATACCCAGCTTTAGATTTTTGTTTTGTTTTCGTCCTTTTTCGACTGCTATTTCAACTAAATCTGAAACTCCTTCGTCTATTGAAACAAAAGGATCTACAGAAAATATTTTGTTTTCTAAATAATCGTTTAAAAATTTACCACTATCATCTCTACTGATCCCAAAAGTAGTCTGAGTTAAATCATTTGTTCCAAAACTAAAGAATTCTGCATGCTTAGCGATCTCCTTTGCTTTTATTGCTGCTCTTGGTAATTCAATCATCGTTCCTACTAAAAACTCTATTTTCAATTTATTTTCTTGTTGAACTTGACTAGCTGTTCTAATTACTAATTTTTTCATTATTTTAATCTCAGCCTCTGTAGATACTAAGGGTATCATTATTTCAGGAAATGCAGATTTAATTTTATTTTTTTTAAGGTAAACCAAAGCTTCAAAAATTGCCTTGCATTGCATTTCATAAATTTCAGGAAAAGATATTCCCAAACGACATCCTCTATGACCCAACATAGGATTTTGCTCATGTAGTTCCTCAATTCTTGACTCGACCTCATTAATTGGGAGATTAACTATATTAGCAACCTCATTAATTTCCTTTTCTGTACGCGGTAAAAATTCATGTAATGGTGGGTCTAATAATCTAACTGTGACTGGTAATCCACTCATGATTTTAAAAATATCTATAAAATCTTTTCTTTGATGCGGTAACAGTTTTTGTAATGCTATTGCTCTATCTTCTTTTGTTTTAGATAATATCATTTCTCTTACAGATAAAATCCGTTCTTCATCAAAAAACATATGCTCAGTTCGGCATAATCCTATACCCTCTGCACCAAAATCTTTTGCTGTTTTGGTATCTTTTGGAGTTTCAGAATTTGTTCTTACTTTTAATTTTCTAAAACTATCTGCCCAAGACATTAACTTGGAAAAATCACCAGATATTTCAGGCTTCACAGTTGAAACACTTCCAGCGATAATTCTTCCAGTTGATCCATCAATAGTGATTACGTCTCCTTCTTTAATTTCCATTGAAGAGGTTTTGAAAGATTTATTTTCATAGTTTATATCAATTTCACTTGATCCTGATACACATGGTCTCCCCATTCCCCTGGCTACTACCGCAGCATGACTTGTCATTCCTCCTCTGGCGGTCAAAATTCCTTTAGCAGCATGCATTCCTTGTATATCTTCTGGAGAGGTCTCTACTCTAACTAAAATTGTATCTTGCATCATTGCGGTTAATCTTTCAGCCTCTTCTGATGTAAATACAACTTTACCACTGGCTGCACCTGGTGATGCTGGTAATCCATTTGCTATTATATTAATTGAACTTTTTTCATCCAAAGTAGGGTGCAAAAGTGTGTCTAAAGAATTTGGATCAATTCTTAACACAGCTTCCTTTTTTGAGATTAATTTTTCTTTAACCATATCAACTGCAATCTTGACTGCTGATTTTGCTGTTCTTTTTCCTGATCTTGTTTGAAGCATCCATAGTTTACTATTTTCAACTGTAAACTCTACGTCTTGCATATCTTTGTAATGCATCTCTAATTTTTTTAAAATTTTTTGAAGTTCTTTAAAAACTTTAGGCATAGATTCTTCCATTGATAATTCTTTTACTTTAGCATCTCTCCTAGCTTTTTTTGTTATATATTGAGGTGTCCTTGTACCCGCTACAACATCTTCACCTTGCGCATTAATTAAATATTCACCATATATTTCATTTGATCCATTTGATGGATTTCTTGTAAACACAACTCCTGTTGCACAATCATCACCCATATTTCCAAAAACCATTGATTGAACATTTACTGCAGTTCCCCACTCGGCTGGGATTTGATTTAGTTTTCTGTAAACTTTTGCTCTATTACTCTCCCACGATAAAAATACTGCACTTATTGCTCCCAGCAACTGTTCATGAACATCTTGGGGAAAATCTTTTTTTGCCTTTTCTCTTACTGTTCTTTTAAAATCTTCAATTAATCCATCCCAATCGCTTTCATCTAAATCTGTATCTAACAAAACACCTTTCGTGAGTTTATAATTTTCAATTAATTCCTCAAAATGATAACCCTCTACACCCATCACAACATTACCGTACATTTGAATGAATCTTCTATAACTGTCTTTGGCAAATCTTCCATTTAAAGTTTTAATTGCTAAAGCTTTGACTGTTTTATCGTTTAGACCCAGATTTAGAATGGTATCCATCATACCTGGCATTGATACTCTTGCACCAGACCGCACAGACAACAAAAGTGGATTTTTTAAGTCCCCAAATTTCTTGGAAACATCTTTTTCGATTAATTTTAATTCTTTTTTAATTTGAGAAATTAAATTTTTATTTAATTTTTTTTTATTCTTATAAAAAATTTCACAAACTTTTGTAGATATTGTAAAACCAGGAGGTACAGGAAGACCCATTCTTCCCATTTCAGAGAGATTAGCACCTTTTCCTCCTAAAAAGTTTTTAGGATTTTTAATTTTTCTACTGTCCTTAGAATTAAAGTTTAATATAAGTTTTTTCATTAATGGGAGTCGATTAGAGAAAAATTAACATAATTGTTGAATGTTTTACACATCATTTGGATTAGTTCCAGCCTGTTCTTCTTTATGACTGGATCATCTTCATTCACAATTACATTGTCAAAAAAGTCAAACACCTCTCTTTTAACACTAGCTAAATTGTCCAATGTTTGGACATAATTTTCATCTTTATTAATGCCTGAAAAATATTTCTTTAATTCACTGATTTTTTTAAAAAGGTTTTTTTCTAACTCAGTTTTAAAAATACCAGGGTCAGTTGTATTTGATAATTCTATTTTATTGTTTTTTAATTCACCGTCTAAAATTTTAGAGGCTCTTTTATAGCTTGCAATAATATCTAAACCATCTGGTTTGTTAATAATTTTATTTAAATGTTTAGCTTTATTAAAAATAATAACAGATTGATCTAAGTTAAAAGAACTAGTTGATGCTTGAACTATATCACTTCTAATATTTTCTTCCTTCATATGATATTTTAATCTATCCATTAAAAAATCTGATAATTCATTTTGTAAAGATTTATTATCAATTTCAAAACCTTGATCTAAATACAGGCTTAAAGAATAATTAATTAAATCTTTTATTTTAAAATCTTTTTTATTTTCAACTATTATTCTTATTACTCCTAATGCTAATCTTCTTAGAGCATATGGATCTTTAGAACTTGTTGGCTTTTGATTTAAACCAAAAAAACCAACTAAAGTATCTATTTTATCAGCTAAAGAAAGGGCTATGCTAAATGGTTTTTTAGGGACTCTTGAGCCTGATCCTGTGGGTAAATATTGCTCACTTATGGCCAAAGCCAAATCTTTATCAAAACCTTGTGCAATAGCAAAATAACCTCCCATAACACCTTGTAGTTCTGGGAATTCACCCACTAGCTCTGATAATAAATCAACTTTGCAAATTGATGCTGATAATTCAACTTTTTCTTTACTGATTAAAAGTTCATCAGATATCATTCCACCCAATTTTCTCATTCTTTGAGCTTTATCAAAATAACTTCCTAATCCTCTAAAATAATTCATTGATTTTAATTCAGTAACTTTTTTGACCATGTTTTGAGATTTATCTTTTTTCCAAAAAAATTCTGCATCGCTTAATCTTGCTTCGACCACTCTTTCATTTCCTAATTTAATTAATCCCTTTTTATCTTTTTTGTTTGCAACTACTAAAAACCCATTAGTAATGTTTTCTTTATTATCGAATATAGGGAAATATTTTTGATGGTATTGCATGGTAATAATTAATATTTCTTTTGGAATATTCAAAAATTTCTTATCAAATTCACAAAGAAGGATATTTGGTTGATCTGTTAAATCTACAACCTCATTAAGCAATCTAGGATTATGTTGAATCTTAATATTTTTATTTTTTAATATATTGTTGAATTTTTTTTCTATTAACTTTTTTCTTTCGTTGTGATCAACAATAATGTCAATTTTTTTAAAAAAACTTTTATAATTTTTAAATTCTAAGAAAGATTTTTTATTTTCCTCAAATTCTTTATCAATAAAGGTTGAATTAGAAGATGTTAGGTGATGAAAGTTAAAATTTAACTTTTTTTTATCAAATACAGCTAGAATTGACTTTAAAGGTCTGCCCCAATTTAGGTCAAAAGTTCCCCAATACATTGATTTTTTCCATTGAATTTTATTTAATAATATTGGGATAAATTGCTCTAATAGTTCATGTGTGTGGAATTTTTTTGATTTTGTTTTGAAAAAATAAAATTCCCCTTTATCAGTTTTCTTTTGGTATAGATCCTTTTTTAATATTTTATTTGACCTAACAAACCCCTCGAGTGCTACCTCTGGTGACTTGATATTTGGACCTTTAATCTCCTCAGATTTTAGTACAACATTTTTTTGAACACCTTCAAATAATACCACTAGTCTGTTTGGTGTTGAGTATGATGAGCTTTTTTTAAATAAAATTGATTTTTCTAAAAATAAATCATTAAAACTTTTAAGTAAGTCTTCCCTTAAATTTTGTTGAAGATTTGAAGGTATTTCCTCGCTAAATAATTCTAAAAAAAACTCTGACATTATTTTTGATTATCTAACCAAACGCCAGCTGCAGATTTTGTAATATCTCTTATTCTAGCAATATAACCAGCTCTTTGTGCGACACTGATTGCACCTCTTGCATCTAGAATATTAAACACATGACTGGCTTTTAAACATTGATCATATGCTGGTAGAGAAATTTTTTTTTCTAACAAATCTTTCGCCTCAGACTCATGCATTTCAAACATTTTCAAAAGTGTTTCTACATTCGCGTGTTCAAAATTGTATGCTGAAAATTCTTTTTCAGCTTGATGAAATACTTCGTGATATTTTACACCTTCATCATTCCATAATAAATCATAAACATTTTTTTCTTTTTGAGTGAACATACAAATTCTTTCTAAACCATAAGTGATTTCAACTGATACAGGTTTACAATCAAATCCAGCCATTTGTTGAAAATAGGTGAATTGAGTAATTTCCATTCCATCACACCATACTTCCCATCCTAATCCTGCAGCACCTAATGTTGGACTTTCCCAATCATCTTCAACAAACCTTATATCATGATCATTATGATCTATTCCTATAGAAGATAAACTATTTAAATAAAGTTTTTTTATATTTTCAGGGGAAGGTTTAATTAAAACTTGAAATTGATAATAGTGTTGCAACCTGTTTGGATTATCTCCATATCTTCCATCTGTAGGTCTTCTTGATGGTTGTACGTAAGCTGCTTTCCATGGTTTGGTTCCAAGTGATCTTAGGGTAGTAGCTGGATGAAAAGTTCCTGCACCAACCTCCATATCATAAGGCTGAAGAATAATGCATCCTTTCTTACTCCAAAATTTCTGAAGATTTAAAATTGTATCTTGAAATGTTTGAATTTTTTTTTTTTCTTTTTTTGCTTTAGAAACCATATCTTTGCCAAATTGATCTTTCATCTAAAATACTTGCTATTTGATCTACTTGATTGCTAGATGAAGAAAGTTTTTGACTTAACCATCCTTTTGATTTTTCAAATTTTTTAATAATTACATCTTCACCAAATTTATCTTTTAATATTTCATGTGCGTTACCTATTCCGTCAATCAATCCTAAATTTTTTGCTTTACTACCTGACCAAAACTCACCTGAAAAAAGTTCTACATCAGATTTATTTAATTTTGATCCTCTGCTTTTTTCAACAACTTCTATAAAGTCTTTATGAAGATCCAATTGAATATTTTTTAATCTTTCAATATCCTCGTTTTTTTCTTCTAAAAATGGATCAAGTGTACTTTTGTTTTTACCAGCAGTATGAACTCTTCTTTCAACCCCAATTTTTTTTATCAACTCAGTAAATCCAAAAGAAGAATATATCACTCCTATAGATCCAATTATTGAACTTGAATTTGCATAAATTTCGTCCCCGACACAGGAAATCAAATAGCCTCCAGAAGCTGCTACGTCTTCAGCGAATACAATAACTTTTTTTTTGTGTTTTTTTGCTTGTTGTCTAATAAAGCTGTAAATTAAATGTGATTGAACTGGTGATCCTCCTGGAGAATTTATTGATATAGCAACACATGCGGCTTTTTTTAGAGAAAAAGCCTTTTTAATTAGTTCTTCTTGACCTGCAAAATCAATACCTTGTTTAAATTTTCCTGCATTACCAATAACCCCACTTAATTTTAAGTGAGCTACAATTTTTTTCTTTTTAAAAAAAGAGAACATAGATATGTCTTATAGAATTATTTATTGAATATAAAGACTACTTATAATTGAAGAAACTGGTGCGTCAATTGATAAGTAATATATATAAACAAATTGTACTAATTTAAAAATCTTATGGGAACAGTTGTACAGCTTAAAAATCAAATAAATGATTCATATTTTCAGCTTAAAGACTCGGTTGAAGAAAAACTGGTTTTAACCGAAGAAAAAATAAAATCAAAATTATCTAGTGACGTACTGCTAGTTCAAAAAATGACAGATTATCATATAGAAACTGGAGGAAAAAGACTAAGAGCTTTACTAACATTGGGTAGTGCAAAATTATGCGGTTACTCTAAAGGCTCTAGAGATATAAATTTAGCTGCATGTGTTGAATTAATTCACAGTGCAACATTGATGCATGATGACGTAATTGATGAAGGTACTGTTAGAAGAGGGAAAGAAACTTTAAATAAAGTTTGGAATAATCATTCGTCAGTTTTAATAGGAGATTATCTATTGAGTAGATGTTTTGAAATGATGGTAGAAGATGGAAACCTAGAGGTTTTAAAATTATTATCTTCCACTTCATCTAAAATTGCTCAAGGAGAAGTTTTGCAACTGCAACACAAAGGTGAAGTTGATATGCTGGAAGAAACATATTTAAAAATAATCTCAGCAAAAACTGCTGAGTTATTTGCAGCATCAACTAAAGTTGGTGCAATTTTATCTAATGCAGAAAATAAAGAAAAAGATGCTTTAGAATTTTATGGAAGAAACTTGGGATTAACTTTTCAAATAGCAGATGACACACTAGACTATAATGCTGAGGTCAAACTATTTGGTAAAAAAATTGGTCAAGATTTTTTTGAAGGAAAAATTACTTTACCAATAATTTTACTTTTTCAAAAATCAGGAAATGATGAAAAGAAAATTTTATCAAATATGTTTAAAAAAGAGTTAAGAACAAAAGATGACTTTAATGAAATTATTGCCCTTATAAATAAATATAAAATAATACAGGAATGCTATCAAAAAGCACAGCACTATATAAATTTAGCTTCAAATTCTCTTGGTGTATTTAAAGACTCTGAAGAGAAAAATATTCTTAAAAGATTAACATCATTTAGTTTATCAAGAAATTTTTAAGGACTTAATAAAGACTTTATCCATTTCCCAGAGTTATCTTTATTGTATTTTAACCTCTCGTGGATTCTGTTATCACCATCTAACCAAAATTCAATACTATTTGGAGATAAAATCCATCCAGACCAATGACTTGGTCTTGGTACATCTAATTTGTTGCTATATTTTTTTTTGTAATCTTGTATAGATTTTAACAATTGTTCTCGCGAATTTAATTCTTCACTTTGCTTAGAAGCCCATGCTCCTATTCGACTTTCATACGCTCTAGATGAATAATATTTATCTGCAACCTGATCAGAAACTAATGATATGTTTCCATTAATTCTTATTTGTCTTAGAAGACTTTTCCAATGGAAACACATCGCAGCATGTGGATTTTCTTTTAATTCATTTCCCTTTTGACTGTTTAAATTTGTATAAAATACAAATCCATCTTTGTTGAAATCTTTAAGTAAAACCATTCTAACTGAAGGAATATTGTTTTTATTTGATGTGGCTAAAGCAACAGCGTTTGGATCATTTGGCTCAGTTTTCTTTGCTTCCTCCATCCATTCATGAAATAATTGAATTGGATCGTCTATATCAAGAAAGCAACTATTAAGACCTAAAGAGTTTTTTTGATTCATAATTTTAACAAAATAATCTATATAATATAAATAATGTCATTTAATACTTTTGGAAAGCTATTTCGTTTCACAACTTGGGGAGAGTCACATGGGCCTGCAATTGGTTGCATTGTTGATGGCTGTCCTCCAAACATAAATCTTAAAGAGCAAGATATTCAAATAGAATTGGACAAAAGAAAACCAGGACAATCTAAATTTACAACTCAGCGAAAAGAGGATGATAAAGTTCAAATATTGTCAGGAGTATTTGAGGGTAAAACTACAGGAACACCTATTTCTCTCATAATCTACAATAAAGATATGAGATCCAAAGATTATAGTATTATTAAAGATAAGTTCAGACCAGGTCATGCAGATTTTACTTATTTTAAAAAATATGGAATTAGAGATTATAGAGGTGGTGGCAGATCTTCTGCTAGAGAAACTGCAGCACGAGTCGCAGCTGGTGCAATAGCAAAAGTAGTACTTCAAAAAAAATTAGGTAAAAAATTTAATGTAATTGGTGCAGTAACTCAGCTAGGAATTCTCGGATGTGATACAAATCAATGGAACGATCAAGTAATTTCAAAAAACCCATTTTTTTGTCCTGATAAATCAATGATTAAATTGTGGGAAAAATACTTGCTTGGTGTAAGAAAATCAGGATCCTCATGTGGAGCAGTGATTGAAATAAGAGCGAGAGGTATCCCAGTTGGTTTAGGTGCTCCAATTTATTCAAAATTGGATACTGACATAGCTTCAGGTCTAATGAGTATTAATGCAGTTAAAGGTGTAAATATTGGTGCAGGAATGAACTCAGCACAATTAAGTGGAGAACAAAATTCAGATGAAATTTCTTCAAAAGGAAATAAATTAAAATTTAATTCAAATAAAGCGGGTGGAATTCTTGGTGGGATTTCTACAGGCCAAGAAATTGTTGCATCTTTTGCTGTCAAACCAACATCGTCAATTTTAACCAGTAGAAAAACTATAAATAAATTTGGAAAAAATACTTCAATATCTGTTAAAGGTAGACACGATCCTTGTGTAGGAATTAGAGCTGTACCAATTGGTGAAGCTATGATGAACTGTGTTTTACTTGACCACTACTTAATGAATAAAGCCCAGTGTAGTTAGTTTAAATTAATTTTTCACAACTCTTATTGTCTCCTTTTGAAACAAAATATCAGCAATTTTCTTAGAAATTTGAGAACTGTTTAATCCAGCTTTATCGTACATTTTTTTTGGATCATCTTGTTCAATAAATTCATCTGGTAAAGTCATTGATCTAAATTTTAAACCTTTATCAAATACTCCTTTTTCAGCTAATAAATTTTTTACATGGGAACCGAAACCGCCTATTGATCCCTCTTCAACAGTTATCATAAGCTCATGTTCCTTAGCAGATTTTAGTATAAGTTCTTCATCTAAAGGCTTAGCAAATCTGGCATCTATCAAAGTTATTGAAACTCCTTTTGCTTTTAATTCCTCAACAGCTAATTTGCACTCCTCAAGTCGAGTACCAAGGTTTAAAATACAAACTTGTGTTCCTTTTTGAACGATTCTCCCTTTACCAATTTCAATTCTTTCGTCTATTGATGGGAGATCAACACCTACTCCAGTTCCTCTTGGATATCTAATTGCAGAAGGTCTGTCATTTATATCTACTGAAGTATTAACCATTTTAACTAGTTCAGCTTCATCACTTGCTGCCATTACTACAAAGTTAGGTAAAGTTGATAAGTAAGTTATATCAAATGAACCAGCATGTGTTGATCCATCAGCACCAACTAATCCTGCTCTATCTATCGCAAATCTAACTGGTAAACTTTGAATGGCAACATCGTGGACAACTTGATCATATGCTCTCTGTAAAAATGTAGAATAAATTGCAGCATATGGTTTGTATCCTTCGGTTGCTAGACCGGCTGCAAAAGTTACGGCATGTTGTTCTGCAATTCCTACATCAAACATTCTATTTGGAAACTCCTTGCCAAAAATATCCATGCCAGTCCCTCCTGGCATCGCTGCTGTTATTCCTACTATTTTGCTATCTTTTTTAGCATGTTTAACTAACGTGTTTGCAAATACTTTTGTATAAGCTGGAAGATTTGATTTACTCTTTACTTGTTCGCCAGTCTCAACATTAAATTTTGACACTCCATGATAATGATCATTTGCTTTTTCTGCATAAGAATACCCTTTTCCTTTTTGAGTTTTGATATGAATCATTATTGGACCCTCATGTCTTGATTCTTTTGCATTTTTTAAAATTGGAACTAGGCTTGACAAATCATGACCATTTATAGGACCAGCATAATAAAAACCAAGTGAACTAAACAATGTACCTCCAGTAACTGCTGAACGAAAAAAATCCTCTGCTTTTCCTGCTTTGGCACTAAATCTTTTTGAAAATGCAGATGTAATTAATTTTAAAGTTTCCCTTAGACTAAAATATATTTTACCTGTAAATAATTTTGCCAAGTAAGTTCTCATTGCTCCAACTGGTTTTGCAATTGACATGTCGTTATCATTTAAAATAACAATCATTTTTGTCTTTGATACTCCAGCATTATTCATGGCTTCGTAAGCCATACCTGCACTAATTGCTCCATCGCCTATGACAGCTATTACATTGGAAGACTTATTTTCTAATTTATTTGCCTCAGCAATTCCTAATGCTGATGAAATAGATGTTGAACTATGGGCTGCTCCAAATGGGTCATACTCACTTTCAGATCTTTTTGTAAAACCTGATAAACCATCACCCTGTCGTAAAGTTCTAATCTTATCTTTTCTTCCAGTTAAAATTTTATGAGGATAAGATTGATGACCAACATCCCATATTAATTTATCATTTGGTGTGTCAAAAACATAATGAAGTGCAACTGTCAATTCAACCACTCCCAAACCAGCACCAAGGTGACCGCCTGTTTCTGAAACAGCACTTATCATTTCCTCTCTCACCTCATCTGCTACTTTTTGTAAACTATCTTCAGAAACTTTTCTTAAATCAGATGGAAAGTTGATATCATTTAAAAATTGATAATTTTTTTTCATTTTTTTCTATTCAATATATAGTCTAATGTTTCATTTATTTTTTCAGATTTTGAACCGTATTTTTTTAAATTCTTATTAATATCTTTTATTATCTTATCACAATACTTAACTGAGTCATCATAGCCTATTAAATTTATAAGTGTTGCCTTACCTTTTTTTTGATCTTTTCCTGTTTTTTTCCCAGCTTCCTTAGATTTGCTTTTCAAATCAATTAAATCATCAGCTATTTGGAATAAAAGACCAATTTTTGATCCAATATTTTCAAAAAATTTAATTTCTTGTATAGTTTTTTTCTTAATTATTGCTGGAACCGCACAACAAAAACTAAATAACATTCCTGTTTTCTTTATTTCCATTTCTAAAATTTTATTCCTTGATATTTTCTTTTTCTCATAGCTCAAATCTAAATATTGACCACCAGCTATTCCTAAATGACCTGAACATTCTGATAATTTTTTAATTAAGTTAATTTTTATCTTTTCATTTAATTTCAATTTAGGACTTGATAAAATTTCAAAAGCTAAAGTGAGTAATGAATTTCCCGCTAGAACTGCTGTAGACTCACCAAATTTAATATGAGTTGAAGGCTTCCCCCTTCTTATGTCATCATCATCCATACAGGGTAGATCGTCATGAATAAGTGAATAAGCATGAATACATTCAACAGCTGACCCAACTATTATCAATGTTTTATAATCAATTGAAAATAATGAACCTAAGTCAATTAAGATTTTAGATCTTATTTTTTTTCCGCCAGGAAATAAACCATACTTCATGGGTGACATTAACTGAGAATATTTCTGTGAATTAATATATTTTTTAAGAAATATATTTGTATCTTTGGCTATTTTATAAAGCTGTTTTTTCATTTTTTTTAGTTATATCTTTAATCTTTTTTTTTGTCTCTTCTCCAATAGATTTAAAGTTTTTATGAAATTTCTTTTCAATAATATTATTTAATTTTAGAAGTTCTTGATAACTGTCGACTGAATTGTTTAAATCGTCTTCCTTCTCTATAGACTCTATAATCTTATTTGCTTTTTCTGTAAGCTCCTCAACTGAGTAGTGATCATAATCCAGTGGTAATATTTTATCTTTCATATAATAGTAATTATTAATACATGAAATTTACTCAATCAAATATCAAAAAAGCAAAAAAATATTTAGATAATAATCATTGTGTTGCAGTACCAACAGAAACTGTTTATGGGCTGGCTGCAAATGCGTACTCGAATAGTGCTGTTAAGAAAATATTTAGTCTTAAAAAAAGACCGTTAAACAATCCACTTATTGTCCATTATTATGATATCAAAAGACTTATGGAGGACTGTGATATCAATGATAATTTAGTAAAACTTTACAAAAAATTTTCTCCAGGTCCAATAACTTATGTTTTGAAATTAAAAAATAACTCAAAAATATCAAAATTTGTGACCAATAAAAAAAAAAGTATTGCTGTTCGTTTTCCTAATCATAAATTGTTCAGAAATTTATTAAAAAATTTAGATTATCCAGTAGCTGCGCCTAGTGCAAATATATCATCAAGATTAAGCTCAGTTAAACCATCCGATGTAAAAGAAGAATTTGGTTCAAAAATTAAATATATTTTAAATGGAGGAAAAAGTAAAATTGGAGTTGAGTCCACAATTTTAAATCTTTTAGAAAAACCATCAGTTTTAAGATATGGGGGCCTAGATACTAAAAAAATTGAAAATGTTTTAAAAAAAAAATTATTAATTAACATAAATTCAAAAAAAAAATTATCACCTGGTTTATTTCCGCTACACTACTCACCTGGAATACCTTTAAGAGTTAATGTTAAAAAACCAAAAAAAGATGAGGCTTATTTATTAATTAAAAAAAGAAAGTCAAAATTAAAAAATTATTATTATTTATCCAAAGTAAAAAATATAAAGGAGGCTGCAAAGAATTTATATTCAACTTTAAGAAAAATTAAAAACGATGGTTTTAAAAAGATTGCAGTCGAAAAGATACCAAACAAAGGTCTTGGCAAAACAATTAACGATAGATTAAAGAGGGCCTCTAAATATTAATGACAAATTCTATTGAAGTAATCAATCTATCAAAAAAATATAACGACAAAGAAGCAGTAACTAATATAAATTTTAAAATTGATGAAAATGAAATAGTTGGTTTATTGGGACCTAATGGGTGTGGAAAAACTACAACTATTGGAATGATTTTAGGATTGTTAAAACCAAGCAGTGGTGAAGTTTTAATCAACGGAGAAAATATCGAAAAAAATAAAATTTCGCTTCTCCATAAAATGAATTTTATTTCGCCTTACATCGAATTACCCAAAAAACTTAAGGTTAAACAAAATTTAATTGTCTATGGAAAGTTATATAACATTCAAAATTTAAATGATCGAATAGATCACCTTGCGAATAAACTTAGGTTAACAGAACTTTTAAACAAAATTACTGGAGAACTCTCTTCTGGACAAAAAAATAGGGTAAGCCTTGCTAAAGCTTTAATAAATGACCCCACAGTACTTTTGTTAGATGAACCTACTGCTTCATTAGACCCTGAAACAGGAGATTTTGTAAGATCTTTTTTGGAAGATTATAAGAAGGAAAAAAAAATATCAGTTTTACTTGCCTCACATAATATGGAAGAAGTGAAAAGATTATGCAGTTCGGTTCTAATGATGAAAGATGGTTTAATAGTAGATAGAGGAACTCCTGAAGAGTTAATTATAAAATATGGAAGAAAAAATTTAGAAGAAGTATTTTTAGAAATTGTGAGAAAATAAAAATGAATTTAATTAGAATTTATGGTCTTTTTTTAAGACACTTTTATTTAATAACCAGATCTTTTCCAAGAATATTAGATTTAATTTATTGGCCTTCAATTCAAATTACTCTTTGGGGATTTATTTCTAATTTTTTTGCAGCACACAGTACTTATTATAGTGGTGCAGTAGGAGTTATTCTTTCATGCGCAATTCTTTATGATTTTTTATTCAGAACTAGTATAGGTTTTAATATGTTATTTTTAGAGGAAATTTGGAGTAGAAATTTTACAAATCTTTTTATCGCTCCTATGAAAATTAGTGAGATAATTATATCTTTAGTTTTAACAGCTTTAATTAGAGCTTTAATTGGTTTAATACCAGCAATATTGTTAACTTCTCCATTGTTTGGAATTTCATTGTTAAAACTTGGTCTTCCTTTGGCTTTTCTTTTCTTAAGTTTATATTTATTTGGAATTACGCTTGGTCTACTTGTGTCAGCAGGATTGCTAAGATTTGGTCCATCTTTTGAAAATATTGCATGGTCAACAATGTTTTTGTTAGCACCTTTTGGCTGTATATACTACCCAGTTGAAATATTACCAGAAATATTCCAATCAATCGCTTTCGCATTGCCATTAGTATATATTTTTGAGGAGACTAGAAATATTTTAGTTAATGGAACAGTCAATTACGAAAATATAATAAATGCGGTCTATCTTAATGGGTTTTATTTAATTTTATCAATATCCGTATTTTATTACTCTTTCGATAAAGCAAGAGAAAAAGGAACTTTGATAAACATGGGAGAATAAATTGGTGCGCCTGCTAGGAGTCGAACCCAGAACCTCCTGATCCGAAGTCAGGCGCTCTATCCAGTTGAGCTACAAGCGCATATAGTATTAATATTATATTTTATGGAAAAAAACATTAATTTTATAGTTAAAGAGGATGAGAAAAATTTAAGGGTTGATGTTTTAATTAACAAAAGAAAGGAATTAATTAGCAGAACTAGGATTAAAAATTTAATTTTAAAAGAAAAGTTAACACTAAATAATGAAATAATTAAAAGTCCATCAAAAAAAGTCTCAATTGGTGATACTATAAATCTTAAGATTCCAGAGCCTGAAATAGCATCTCTTAAACCTTACGAATTTAAATTAGAAATAATATACGAAGATGATGATCTATTAGTAATTAATAAACCTGCTGGAATAATCATGCATCCAGGAGCTGGAAATTATGATAAGACAATTGTTAATGCATTGATGAATTATGATAAGGATTCTTTATCAAATATAGGTGACGAGTTAAGACCTGGTATTGTTCATAGAATTGATAAAAACACATCTGGTTTAGTTGTAATTGCAAAAAACAACGAAACTCATGAAAATTTATCAAAACAATTTAGTGATCATACAATTATAAGAGAGTACCAACTTTTAATATGGGGAAAATTAAGACCCTCCTCAGGAAGAATTGAAACATTTATAACTCGTAGTTCAAAAAATAGACAACTAATGGAAGTTAGTAGTTCTAAAGGTAAGAAAGCTATAACAAATTATAAAACACTTGAAATTTTTGAAAATCAGAAAACACCAACTTTAAGTTTAGTTGAATGTAAATTAGAAACAGGAAGAACACATCAGATAAGAGTTCATATGAATTATAAAGGTAATAGCCTAGTTGGAGATGATAAATATAAAAAAAAATATAAAAAGTTAAAAAATATTGATTTTGATATCCAAAA
The DNA here is from genome assembly GCA_902571955.1 of uncultured Pelagibacteraceae bacterium. Classification (GTDB taxonomy): domain Bacteria; phylum Pseudomonadota; class Alphaproteobacteria; order Pelagibacterales; family Pelagibacteraceae; genus Pelagibacter. Next base: position 16,923 of record CACGDZ010000008.1, read on the forward strand.
TTCAATTACTAAATTAAACAGACAATTTTTGCATGCAAAAACTTTAGGATTTATACATCCACGAACTAAGAAAGAGATGATTTTTTCCTCACTTTTGCCACAAGATCTAAATAATATTCTAAAAATGCTTAGAAACACTGAAGAATAAATTATTGAAAATTAGGTATAATTAATTAAATAAACACTTCTATGAGCTCAACAATAAGTAACAATCTACCAACCCTTTCTAATGAAGGTGGACTATCTGCATATTTAGAGCAGATTAAAAAATTTCCGATGTTAGCTGCAGAAGAAGAATATATGCTAGCAAAAAATTGGAAAACGACTGGTAATATTAAAGCTGCAGAAAAACTAGTTACAAGTCATTTAAGATTAGTTGCAAAGATTGCTATGGGCTACAAAGGATATGGTTTGCCTATTAATGAAATGATTTCAGAGGGAAATGTAGGTCTTATGCAAGCTGTCAAGAAATTTGAACCAGAAAAAGGTTTTAGATTGGCAACTTATGCAATGTGGTGGATTAAGGCTTCTATTCAAGAATATATTTTAAGATCTTGGAGCCTTGTCAAAATTGGAACTACTACTGCTCAAAAAAAATTATTTTTTAATTTAAAGAAAATTAAAAATCAAATTTCTCCAGAAACTGATGGAGATTTAAGAGATGAACACGTTGATCATATAGCTAATAAGCTCGATGTAAGTAAAGAAGAAGTTGTTTCTATGAATAGAAGACTTTCTGGAAAAGAGTTCTCGCTTAATGCTCAAGTTGGAGAAGATGGTGATGAATGGCAAGACTGGTTGGTTGATAAAGAACTTGATCATGATTTAAAATTTGCTCAGCACGAGGAAATGGAGCAAAGAAAAGATTTATTAAAAGACTCTATTAAAGTTCTTAACGATAGAGAAAGAGAAATTCTATACTCAAGAAGACTAAATGATGACCCGACTACACTAGAAGATTTAAGTAAAAAATATAAAATTAGCAGAGAAAGAGTTAGACAAATAGAAAATAAAGCATTTGAAAAACTTCAAAAGCATATGCTTTTATTAGCTAAATCAAAAAATCTTTTACCCGCAAATTAAACTTCAAAAGGGTTTTCAATTAAAATAGTATCATCTCTTTCTGGACTAGTAGAAATACTTGATACCTTTGCACCAATAAAATCTTCAACAGCAAAAATATATTTTTTTGCATTTTCAGGTAACAAGTCCATATTTTTGACTCCACTTGTAGAAACTTTCCAACCTGGAAAAATTTCATAAATTGGTTTTATTTTTATCTGGTCCTCTACAGCGGCAGGTAAATAATCTAATCTTTTACCATCAAGCTCATAAGCAACACACATTTTAATTTCATCTAATTCATCAAGTACATCTAATTTTGTTAAAGCGATACCATCAATCCCTGAAACTTTAATTGTTTGCCTCACTAAAACACCATCGAACCATCCACATCTTCTTTTTCTGCTTGTGACAGTTCCAAATTCCTTTCCACGTGTTCCTAAAAGTTCACCAATATTATCTGTTAACTCAGTAGGAAAAGGGCCTTCTCCAACTCTTGTTGTATAAGCTTTTGTAATACCAAGAACATAATTTATCGAATTAGGGCCACAACCAGTTCCTGTTGCTGCGCTTGAAGCAACAGTGTTTGATGAGGTTACAAAAGGATAAGTTCCATGATCTACATCAAGTAAAATACCTTGGGCTCCCTCGAATAAAATTTTCTTTTTTTGTTTTTTAAATTGATCAATCTTGAGCCAAACTGGTTGAGAGAATTCTAATATTTTGGGTGCTATTTTAAGCAAATCATATTTAAGCTGATCTTTTTCAAAAATTTTTTTTCTGAGGCCTTTTCTAATCGCATTATGATGAACTAATACAGAGTCGAGTCTTTGATCTAAATTTTTTTCAGATCTTAGATCCATAACTCTTATAGATCGTCGTCCAACTTTATCTTCGTATGCTGGTCCAATTCCACGTCTTGTAGTTCCTATTTTGCTTTTTCCCGCTGAATCCTCTCTAATTTCATCCATTTCTCTATGAAAAGGCAAAATTAAATTTGCAGACTCCGAAATAATAAAATTATTTACATTTACTTCTACTCCTTTAGATTTTATTTCTTCTATTTCCTCTAATAAAGCCCATGGATCTACGACAACTCCGTTGCCAATAATTGATATTTTACCTTTTCTAACTATTCCAGATGGCAGTAATCTCAATTTATATGTAACACCTTCAATTACTAAAGTATGGCCAGCATTGTGACCTCCTTGGAATCTAATTACAACATCAGCCTGTTCAGATAACCAATCAACAATTTTTCCTTTACCTTCGTCACCCCATTGAGATCCAACAACGACTATATTTTTCATTATTTAAATTTTTTGTTTACTTTTAAGGAAGTGAGATGGTTAATTGGGCCATGACCTTTTCCATATTTCGGGTTTGATTTAATTGCAGAATTTACATACTTAATTCCTAGCTCACAAGATTTCTTTACTGTTTTTCCACATGATAAATAAGTTGTAACTGAGCTAGATAATGTACAACCTGTACCATGGGTATTCTTTGTTTTGTGACGCTCGCTTTTGAAGATCTTTATGTCTTTTTTGTTTATTAAAATATCTATTATATTTTTGTGTTTTAAATGACCACCTTTTATAATTACATTTTTGGCTCCTAATCCTATAAGTTTATTAGCAGCAAAAATCATATCTTCTTTTGTTATAATTGTTGTTTTAGTCAAAATTTCTGCCTCTGGGATATTGGGAGTAATAAGTAATACTTTTTTAATTAATTTTAATTTTAATAATTGAATAGCTTTAATATCTATAAGTTTAGCCCCTCCTTTGGCAACCATCACTGGATCTAATACTATTTTTTTAACTTTAATTACATCCAAAGCTTTTAGTACCATTCTAATAATTTCTGGAGAATGCAACATACCAATTTTTATTGCATCAGGTCTTATATCTTTACAGCTATAAATAATTTGATTAAAAATTTCTTTTGGATTAATACCAACAATTGATTTTACACCTGTGGTATTTTGTGATGTAACTGCAGTTATTGCTGTCATTGCATAAGAACCTAAAGCTGTAACAGTTTTTATATCAGCCTGAATACCTGCTCCTCCAGAAGAGTCAGATCCTGCAATAATTAAAATTTTAGAATTTGGTTTCAATTTATTTAATTTTTTTTGTAATCATATTTACACATTTGTATAAAATAGCTTTATTTTCACTTTCTCCCATTACTCTTATTTTAGACTCTGTTCCTGATTTTCTTACTAAAATTCTTCCTATGCCTTTAATTAATTTATCTGCATTTTTTATAATTTTTTTTATTTCAGGTTTATTAATAATATTTTTATCCTGTACTTCAATATTTTCTAAAAGTTGAGGTGTTTTCTTAAATTGATCAAAAAATTCACTTGCCTTTTTTCCTTTTCTTAAAGCAAAAAGAGCTTCTAAAGCTACAAGCAAACCATCTCCTGTAGTTGCAAATTTACCTAAAATAATATGTCCTGATTGTTCACCGCCTAAATTAAAATTATATTTCTGCATTTTTTCTTTTACATATCTATCTCCTACGTTTGCCCTTAGAAATTTTATTCCTTTTGATTTAAAATATTTTTCTAACCCATAATTTGACATTAATGTTCCAACAACTCCCCCTTTTAACATTTTTTTGTTTTTCCATCTTGTTGCTAAAGCAGCTATAATTTGATCTCCATCTATTATATTGCTTTTTTCATCACACATTATAATTCTATCAGCATCCCCATCTAAAGATATTCCAATGTGAGCTTTATATTTTTTTACAGCAGATCTGATTTTTCTTGGAAAAGTTGATCCACATTTTTTATTAATGTTTAAACCATTTGGTTTAACTCCTATTGCTATGACTTTAGCTCCTAATGATTTCAATAATTCAGGACCTGCCTTATAACCAGCACCATTTGCACAATCGATTACTATTCTTAGTCCTCTTAAATTGAACTCTTTAGTGAAATTTTTTTTTAATATTTTAATATATTTTTTTGTACCTGTTTCTAATCTTTTAACTCTTCCTAATTTTTCAGAATGTGAGAGATTTTTTGAGATTTTTTTATCTATAAGTCCCTCAATTTTTTTTTCTATTTTATCTGATAATTTCATTCCATCAGGACCAAACAATTTTAAACCATTGTCAAAGTGTGGATTGTGAGAGGCAGTGATCATAATACCCATATTAGCCTTCATTTCTTTTGTTAGCATAGCCAAACCATTAGTTGGTAAGGGTCCAAGGGTATAAACATGCATACCAGCTGAAGCCAAACCTGAAACAAGAGCTGGCTCAAGTGTATATCCTGACAATCTCGTATCTTTTGCAATTATTGCTGTTTGTTTTCTTTTTTTTTGAGATTTAAAGTATGTTCCACTAGCAAGTCCAAATTTAAAGAACATATCTCCATTTATATATTTGCTATTAACTGCTCCTCTTATTCCATCTGTCCCAAAATATTTTTTTGTCATTAATTTTTGACTATCTCATTAAAAACTTTAATACCTTGCTTAACTTCATTAACATCATGAATTCTTAAAATCTGAATTCCTTGCATTAAAAGATATACTGAAGAAGCCATGGTTCCGCCAATCCTTGTTTTACTATCATTTTTTTTTGATATATCTTTAATAAATCTTTTTCTTGAATTCCCTACTAGTATAGGAAAACCCAATGAATGAAAAATAGAAACACCTCTTAAAAGATTCATATTATGTTTCAAATTTTTTCCAAATCCAATTCCAGGGTCTAAAATTATATTATTATGTTTAATACCCTTAGATCTTATTAACTTAATCTTATCTTCAAAATAATCATAAATATCTAATAATTCATTTTTATATTTCGCTTTCTTTTGCATATTTTCTGGTGTCCCAACTGAATGCTGTATTACAAATGGAATTTTATACTTTTTTAAAATATTTATTGTTTTGGGATCATAACTTAATCCTGAAACATCATTAATAAGTTTAACTCCCATTCTAATACCATTTTCCATAATGCTGGACTTTCTTGTGTCTAAAGATATTGGTATTTTTTTTACAATTAATTTTAATATCTTTTTAATTCTATTCCATTCTCTATTTTCATTTACAGGCTTAGACCCAGGTCTTGTAGACTCCCCACCAACATCTATTATAGATGCACCACTTTTGTATAAATTCACGGCATGAGTAATGCCTTTATTTTTTTTATTAAATTTTCCTCCATCCGAAAAACTGTCAGGTGTAAGATTTAATACTCCCAAAATATTTGGAATTTTTTTAAAATTTAAATTTGAAAAATTTTTTTTTTTTGACCTAATTTTTTTTAAATCTGAATTTATTTTTGTTTTTAATTCTTTTGGTAAATTTCTAATTTTATTTATTGAAATTTTTCTAATTTTTTTTCTTGTAATTATCTCAATATGGTCAAAAGATATTTCTTTAATCTGATGTAAAGGGATAGATTGTTTTTTATTTACTAAAATTTTTGATTGTTTGCCGAAGTAGAAATTACACGCTCTTGTGTAATATCTTGGCATTATTTATTAATGAACAATTTTTGGTTTCAAACCCATCGCGCCCAAAGCTGAATCTTGATCATCTTTCGACTCTGGATTATCCAAAATTTTATCTTTAGGATATAAATTTTTATTAATTATATTCTCTATTTCTTCACCAGTTAAAGTCTCATAAGTTATTAGAGCTTTTGCAATTTTATGTAGATCATCTATTTTTTCTGTTAAAATTTCCTTAGCTTTATTATATCCTTCATCTACAAGCTTTCTTATTTCTTTATCAATTTTCTGAGCAACTTCCTCTGATACCGATTGAGTTTGAGTAACTGATCTTCCTAAAAACACTTCTTCTTGGTTTTCCCCATATTCAACTGGACCCATTTCTTCACTCATTCCATATTTTGTTACCATTGCTCTTGCTAATTGTGTAGCCTGGTTAATATCAGACCCATTTCCTCCACCTGCTCCTGTAGATATATTATCTTTCCCAAAAATTAATTCTTCAGCTACTCTTCCTCCAAAACAAACAGCTAGTCTCGCTTTAAGATATTTTATTGAGTAACCGTGTTTGTCTCTTTCAGGTAAGTTCATTACCATTCCAAGAGCTCTTCCTCTTGGTATAATAGTAGCTTTATGAATAGGATCATAACTTGGCATATTAAACGATACTAGAGCATGTCCGCCTTCATGGTATGCAGTTAGTTTTTTCTCATCTTCTGTCATTACCATTGAACGTCTTTCAGCACCCATCATAACTTTATCTTTTGCTTCTTCAAATTCCAGTAATGTGACTATCCTCTTATTTTTTCTAGCCGCTAACAAAGCTGCTTCATTAACTATATTTGCAAGATCAGCTCCTGAAAATCCTGGCGTGCCCCTTGCAATTGTTCTTAAATTAACATCTGGCGACATTTTTATTTTTTTTACATGAACTTTTAAAATTTTTTCTCTCCCGATAATATCTGGGTTTGAAACTACTACCTGTCTATCAAATCTTCCTGGTCTTAATAAAGCCGGATCGAGCACATCTGGTCTGTTTGTTGCAGCTATAATTATGACACCTTCATTTGTATCAAAACCATCCATTTCAACTAACAACTGGTTCAAGGTTTGTTCTCTCTCATCATTTCCACCCCCTAAACCTGCCCCTCTACTTCTTCCAACAGCATCAATCTCATCTATAAAAATAATACATGGAGAATTTTTTTTCCCTTGTTCAAACATATCTCTTACCCTGGATGCTCCTACTCCAACGAACATCTCAACAAAATCAGAACCTGAAATAGTGAAAAACGGAACACCAGCTTCACCTGCAATTGCCCTTGCTAATAAAGTTTTACCAGTTCCCGGGGGGCCAACAAGTAAAGCTCCTCTTGGAATTTTACCACCTAACCTACTAAATTTTTTCGGGTCTTTTAAGAACTCTACCATTTCCTCTACTTCTTCTTTAGCTTCCTCTACACCAGCAACATCATTAAAAGTAACTTTTCCTTTTAATTCATTCATCATTTTAGCTTTTGATTTACCAAATCCCATTGCTCCACCTTTGCCACCTTGCATTTGTCTCATAAAGAAAATCCATACAGCAATAAGAAGTAACATAGGAAACCATGATAAGAGTACTCCAAACAATGAAGGCATTTTTTCATCTAAAGGTGCTGCTGATATACTCACACCTTTCTCAGATAATTTTTCTATAAGATTTGGATCATTAGGAGCATAGGTTGAAAAAGAATTTCCATTCGAATAAGTACCTTTGATGTTATTACCCTGAATCTCAACTTTTAGAACCTCACCATTTTCAACTGAATTTAAAAAATCTGAAAATATTATTTGATTTCCACCTCTAACATTAGACTGTGGATTTTTAAACATGTTATAAAGACCTATAGTTAAAAAAACTATAATTCCCCACATAGCAAGATTTTTTAAATTCATAGGTTTAAAATAAGAATTATTATTGAATTAACAAGTGACAAAATATCAGTTATTTCACTAACTTTGACGCTCTTTTGAAACTATAACTGAGTTATTTACCTTCTTTATCAGACAGTTTCCTAAAGTGGTCATAAAAGAGTTATTATTTTTAATTTGATAAATTAATTTATCAATTTTTTTTCCTCTAACTGGATAGTATTTTTTTCCAACACTTTTTAACACTTCTGTAAATGAGCGAAAAACTACTTCCTCTGGCTGAAGAAAAAAATTTTTATTCAAAATAACAAACTTATTAATATTTGAATTTGTTGAATTGTCTTCTAAATTTTTTTCTACAAAGTATTTAATTGACTCATTAGCAAATCTTAAATTTTTAATCGTAAGATCAAATTTATTATTATCCAATCCCTCTAATTCCAAATTTTTTATAAAATTTCTAATTTTTACTCTTTTAAATTCAACGTTTTTATTTGAGGGATCTTCAACATAATTTTTAAAAATTTTCTTTGTAATATATTCTAAATTTTTTTTAGAAAATTTTAATAAGGGCCTTATCAAATTTATATTTTGTAAATTAGTTTTTTTATCAAATGAAACCATACCATTTAAACCACTGCCTCTCAAAATTCTAATAAAAAAATTCTCTATTAAATCGTCCTTATGATGACCTAATAAAATATTATTTATTTTTAATTTTTTTGCCTTATTGATCATGAGTGCATATCTTTTATCTCTTGAAACAGACTGAATATTGCTTTTTGGTTTTTTTCCTACCCAGGTTAAAATCTCAAGATCAGTAGACAATTTTTTTAGAAGTAATTTAACAAATTTTGCCTCTTTTGTTGAACTATTTCTAAGTCGATGATCAACGTGCAAATATTTTACTTTTAGATTTTTTTTAATCGAATAAATTTTCGATAAAAAACTTAAAGCTAGACTGTCTGGTCCACCAGAAACTGCAACTATAAAATTTTCATTTAATTTTATATCTTTTTCAAATTTTTTATAAATTAGAAAAGTTCGTTTATCTTTTAATTTATTTAATAAAAACTTATGAGTCTTGTTTGATACATTCAAATTTTTTTGACTCATATTTTGCTTTTTGTATTACAGACTGATTTGCATTAGGATATTGTAATTCTACACCATTTATCATTTTACATCCTTGATCTTTTTCACCAATTTGAACCATTGATACTCCAAGTTTTAAAAGATTAATTGGAGCTTTTTTTCCCTTAGGATATTTTTGGTAACCCTCTAAATAAGCAGAAGCTGCATCAGTATATAATTGTCTAATTCTAAATGTTTCTGCATACCAGTATTGTGCGCTACCAGCTAATTCATGATCAGAATTCGATATAACAAATTCTCTAAAAGCTCTTTCAGCAGTACTATAGTCTCCAACTTTTAAAAAACTTGTTGCAAATTCATATTGTCCCTCTGGATTTAAATCTTGAGGAAGTATTTTTTCCTCAGATTGAAATGTTTCAGTAACTATTGATGCTGTAGTTTCTACTGATTGAATTTGTTGTGAAGTTTCGCTTGTCTCTGTATCTTTATATGAAATTGTTCCTAAATCTTGAGGCAGTGAACTCCCTGGTAAATCTTTTTTTTCCTCCATTTTTGGTTTCGAGGTTAATTGATTTTCTAAATTTACACTATTTCCAGAACTGATATTGCTTTCTATGTCTTGAAATCTTATTTGATTGTCAGCTTGAATTTTAGATACACGAGTAGATAATTTATCTAATTTAAAATTTATTTCCTCAAATTTATTAGTAAGTTCCCTAAACTGATCTTCAACTTCAGATAATTTTAAAAGATGTCTGGTTAAAACATCTTCAGAATTTTGACTCAATTCAGAGGCTGAACTATCATTAGTACTAGCTTTCACTTCTATAGATCCAGAATAAACCGCTCTTTCAAGTGTTTTAAGATCATTTTTAATTATTTCTAATGTTTCATAAATATTATGGTTATCTGCAAAAGAAATATTTATAAACACAAAATTTAAAATTAAAAATAATTTTAGAATTATTAATTTAAATATGAGCATCATTTAAATTAGATTTATGATTATAAAAATGGCAAAAAAAAGACCCTAAAATCATTAATGGATTTAGGGTCTTTAATTTTGAAAAATTAATTTGCTTTAACAGTTACTGATCTTCTGTTTTTTGACCAAGCTAATGGGTTTGAACCAGAGTCAACTGGTCTCTCTTTACCATAACTTAAGATAGTGATTCTGTCAGATGATATTCCATAAGTCATTAAATAATCTTTAGCTGCATTTGCTCTTCTTTCTCCAAGTGCCAAGTTATACTCTCTTGTTCCTCTTTCGTCAGCATGACCTTCAAGCACTACATTGATACCTGGGTTTTTTCTTAACCAAGCTGCTTGAGCTCTTAAAGTTTCTCTTGATGCAGTTGTTAAAATTGACTCATTTGTAGCAAAGAATACTCTATCTGGAACGCCATCAGCTAAATATTCAACTGTGTCCGTTCCTGTGTAAACATCACCTTGCATTTGACCTTTAATATCTGTAGTTGCTACCTCCTTCTTGGTTGCACATGCAGATAGTAGTAGGCAAGCTGTTAATATCAAAAGTGTGTTTTTTAAAATTTTGTTTAATCTCATTAAATTGCTCCTTGCTGCTAATTTCAATTTCTTAACTTTTTCACATGTAAATAGAGGTTTCAAGTATAAAAATCAAGAAATTTACAATAATTAATCTCTTAATTGCTTAATAATGATGACCATGATGGGTCAGAGGCATCTGTTGGTGTCTTTATTTGACGCTCATTATAACCAGTTAAATCTATAGACCATAATTTTGCAGAAAATCCCTCTCCTTTAGAGTTTGTTTTTGTTTCTCTATAAAAAATCAATACTCTTCCGTTTGGAGACCAAGATGGAGCCTCTTGATAATAATTTTCAGTTAACAACCTTTCACCACTACCATCAGTTCTCATTACACCTATGTAAAATTTACCTTTATGTAACTTAGTAAATGCAATTAAATCTCCTCTTGGAGACCATACGGGTGTTCCATATAAACCATTACCAAAAGAAATTCTTTTTACATCACTTCCATCATTTTTCATTACATAAATTTGCTGGTATCCACTTCTATCAGAATTAAATGTAATATATTTTCCATCTGGAGAATAAGATGGAGAAGTATCGATTGATGGATGGTTTGTAATTTTTTCAACAATTCTATTCTCTAAATCCATAGTGTAGATATCTGACTTTCCATCTTTAGCAAAACTCATAATTATTTTTTTACCGTCAGGTGAAAAACGTGGTGCAAATGTCATTCCAGGAAAATCTCCAACTACCTCTTGTGTACCAGTTTCTATGTCTAACAAATAAACCCTTGGCATATTTTTAAAGTAAGATAAATAGGTTACCATTTGACTTGCTGGATTAAATCGTGGTGTTAAAACTAACTCATTCCCTAATGTCAAAAATTTATTATTAGCTCCGTCTTGATCCATTATTGCTAATTTTTTTATTCTTTGTGTTTTTGGTCCTTCTTCTGAGACATAAATTATTCTTGTATCAAAATAACCCTTTTCTCCAGTCAGCCTTTCGTAAACTTTATCAGAAATAATATGACCTACTCTTCTCCAATTGTTTGGGACTGTTGTAAAAGCTAAAGCCATCATTTCTTTAGCAGCTAAAACGTCCCATAATCGAAACTCAACTCTTAATTTATCGTCTACATAATTTACTTTACCAGTAATAAGTGCTTGAGCTTTAATTAAATTCCAATCTTCAAATCTTGGTTTTAAATTTGCAATATCAGGAGCTTGTAAAAAAGCCTTTTTGTCAAGAGGATTAAATAATCCTGAAGTCCTCAAATTAATCTCAACAATATTTGATATTTCAGAACCAATATTTTCTTTTTTGAGAATTTTTTCAAAATCTTTTCTAGAATTTTCATCAATTGATAAAGGAGAAACTGCCAGAGGAAGAGGATTTAAATTACCTCTAGTTATATCTACTTCAATTAAAGCAAAAGCGTTAATAGGAAATAAAATTAATAATATACTTAAAATTTTTTTTAACATATTTATTTATACTACCCTTCTAGCATCTCTCTTGCATCAAAATTTAATTGTAATTCTTTCCATCTTTCATATCCAGTCGTTGGAACTCTTAATGGTTGGCATAACTTGACAGCTCTTAAAGCACTTTCTGCTAAAACCTTGTAAAATCCTTGGCCTGGTTTATTCATTCTTGCATGGTCCAGAATTTCTGTTTTTGATACGGTTCCATCAGGTTTTAATTTTAGCTTTATTCTTACTAAAAGATTTTCATTATATGGCAATCCTAATGGAATACTCCAACATCCAAATATTTGTGCCTTAAGAGCATCCTCTTCGCTTAGTGTAAGACCTGTATTTTCTACATTTCTTTCTTGATCTTGAGTAATGTCGTCATTTGTTTTTAAAACTTCTGCGCTCTCTTCTTTTGATTTATCAATTAAGGCTGCAATGTTATTTGGATCAAACAAATCTTTTTTTTCAAATTCTGATACCTGTTTAACTTCATCATCTACTTTTTCAGGATTTTGATTTTTTTCCTCTTTTGTTTCAACCTTTTTTAAAGTTTTATCTGGAAGTGGAATTGCTTCAGGTATTTCATTCTCTATTTTTTTATTATTTTGATCAGGAGCCAGAACAGTTTTTGTTTTAGTTTTTTCTACTTTTTTTGGTGGAGCTTGCTCTGAAACAAGTTTTTTCTCTTTCTCTTTTACTTTCTCAATTATTTTTTTAGCCTTAGGTGCAAATGGAATATTAGTTTTTTCTGCTATTTGAATTAACTCAACCGAAACAATTGGTGGAACATCAAGTGGTTTCTTGGCCAAAAAAGGTAAACTCATAGCTGTAATAAAAATTAACAAAGCATGTAAAGCAGAAGAAATAATTAAACTTCTATTCACTTTAATTACCTTTGTTTATACGGTTCTGAAATCAATGCTACTTTAGTAAAACCAGATCCTGATAGTAATCCCATTATTTCTAAAACTCTTCCATAATTTATAGTTTTATCACCCCTAACATAAATTCTGGTATCAGTTCTATTTTTTGAAACCGCTAAAACCTTTGCTATAATATTGTCGTATTCAACTTTTGCTTCTTGAATAAAAATTTCACCTTTTGCGTTAATTGAAAGTGTTAAAGGTTCTGTTTCTTCTGGTAAAGAGTCTGCTGAACTTTCTGGTAAGTCAACCTGAACACCTACAGTTAACAATGGAGCTGTAACCATAAAAATTATTAATAATACAAGCATTACATCTACAAAGGGAGTAACATTTATTTCACTCATTGGTTCTTTAGAAGAACGATTTAATTTAAATGCCATTTAAATAATTGTTAAAAATCTTTTTGAAAAATTTTCTAATTTTTCTGAGTATTTTTTGGAATCATTATTGAATTTATTGTATGCCACTACAGCTGGTATTGCAGCCAATAGACCAAGTGCAGTTGCAAATAAAGCCTCTGCTATTCCTGGCGCAACAATTGCAAGGCTTGTATTTCTTGAAATAGCTATAGATTGAAAAGAATTCATAATTCCCCAAACAGTACCAAACAATCCAATAAATGGTGCTGTTGAGCCTACTGTTGCCAAAAAAGTAAAACCTTTTTCAATTTTTGTCATTTGTTTTTCGATTCCAGCTTCTAAAGATGCGCTCATTCTTTCACTTAAATTGGTTCTCGATTTTTTTTTAAGTAATCCTTCCATAGCATCTTGAAAAACAAGTGACATTGGATCTTCAAGTTTACTAGGTAAACTATTGTAAAAAGTTTCAGCAGATTTAGAATTCCAAAATTTTTCCTCAAATTCTTCTGAAGATTTAGTTATTTTTTTAAACAAACGAAACTTTTCAATAATTACAGCCCAAGAATATATTGAGCACAAAATTAAAATAATCATTACAGACTTAACAATTATGTCGGCTCTAAAAAATAAACTGAATAATGAAAAATCAGTATTTGTTCCCAATTCAACTGCTTTTGTTGCTATATCTGCTTCCATGCTTACTCTTCACACTTAAATGTGTCATGATTTTGTCTATTAATTTGAATTGATTATTCCTCTTTTTTATAAGTTTCGAAGAAAAAACTTGCTATTAGAATAGCATCTGCCTTGTTATTATCTTTCTTTTTCGACAATTGTGATGAAAAATATGGAAAAATTTCAATAGCTCTTGTTCTACTCGCATCTTTTTCTGAATTAATAAGGTTAAAATATTTTTTCCACTTTGCAGGCCTAACATAATAAACAGATAAATGCATCGCGCTACATATCCCCTTTAAAATACCAAAAGATTGACCAAAATTAAACATACTAGTAACACCTTGACCAGGCATTGCCGAAACTTGTTCAATTACAACCTTTATATTTTTTTTGTCGATTTTCTTTATCCTTTCACTTATTTCATTAAATATTTGAGCACCATTTACTTGTCGCTTATTCTTCTTGCCGTCTGTCATGGTAGGCATTTCAATTACGTCTTTTATTATACCATCCTCGAAAAAGCATATTGATCCTGAGATTCCTGGATCAATTCCAATAATTAACATCAAATACCACCTAAATTAACGTTTGAATAAACGTTTTGAACATCATCATCTTCCTCAAGAGTTTCTAAAAAATCTTCTACACTATCTTTGTTTTCGATATTTACCTCAACACTATTTAATGGAACCCATTCAATTTCGGTAGAAATAAAATTCACAATAATTTTCTCTAAATTTTTTTTAACATTATATATTTCACTCATTTGACACTGAACTTCATGATAATCATCATAAGACAAACATTCGTCAGCTCCAGACTCGATCGCTAAATCTAAAATTTTCTCGTCAGATATCTCTTTTTTATCAATTTTAATTATACCTAATTGTTGAAAATTATGTGAGGCGGAACCTTGGGTTCCTAAACTTCCACCACTTTTTTGAAAAATAGTTCTAATATTTGATGCAGTCCTATTTTTATTGTCTGTCAAAGTTTCAACTATAACAGCAATCTTTTCTGGTCCAAATCCCTCATATCTTAAATTTTCAAAATTTGCTCCTGTAGCTACAAAAGATTTATCGATTGCTCTTTCAATATTATCTTTGGGCATATTTGCAGATCTAGCAGCCTGGACTGCAGATCTTAATCTAGGATTCATTGCTGGATCTTTGTCGCCAAGTTTTGCCGCAACAGTAATTTCTTTAGATAATTTTGAAAAAATCTTTGATCTTTGCTTATCGGCCTTACCTTTTTTATGTTTTATACCAGCCCAATGTGAATGTCCTGCCATTATGTTTAAATATTTTTTAGTTGATCTCCGTATACATAGCTTTTGATGTCTAGTGCTAATCCTGTATTTATATCACAATCTACAATAACACCACATAAAGTAGCATCTCCAGTAGCAGGAAAGTGTTTCACTGAATTCTTTTTGAAAAATCTATTTAAAGAATTTTCTTTATTCATACCAATCACTGAGTCATAATCTCCACACATTCCTGCGTCTGTTTGATATCCAGTGCCATTACTAAGTATTCTGGCATCATTTGTTGGTATATGAGTGTGAGTCCCAACTACAAGGGTTGCCTTTCCGTCAAATAGATGTCCTATAGCATTTTTTTCGCTTGTAATTTCTCCATGGAAATCAACTACAAGTAAATCAAAATCCTTTTTAATTTCATTTTCTTTTAAAAATTTTTGAGACTCTTCAAAAACATCATCACACTTCTTCATAAAAATATTCCCCATCAAATTAAGAACTCCAATTTTAATATCATTCTTTGTATTATAAATCTGAAAACCTTTTCCTGGCGCAGGTTCAAATAAATTTTTAGGTCTTAATAATCTTTCCTCTTTGTCAATAAATTCCATAATTTCTTTTTGATCCCAAACATGATTGCCAGTTGTGATAACATCAACTCCACAATTAAAAAAATCCTTACATATTTCTTTAGTTAGCCCCACACCTTGAACTGCTGCATTTTCACCGTTTACTATTACAAAATCGATTTTGTTTTTATCAATTTCATTTAATAAATTACTTGTTAATTTAGAACATCCTGAAATTCCAACAACATCTCCTAAAAATAAAATTCTCATTGTATAATTTTTTTCTCGGTTATTATTAAATCAAGTCTCTTATCATACTTATTGATAGGTATTTTTTTTATCTCCTGGTATGAAAATCCTAATCCAATCTTAAATATTTTTTTAATTTTAGATACTTTTTCTAAATAACGATCATAAAATCCTCCACCGTAGCCTAATCTATTCAAATCATTATCATAAGCTACTAAAGGAACAAATATTATATCCGGGTAAATTTTCTTTCCTAAAGTTGGCTCAGCAATTCCATACTTATTAATTTTTAAAGGATCTTTATTTTTCCATGCAAAGAAATCCATTTGATTATTTTCTCCAATTATTGGTAAAGAAATATTTGCCTTTTTGTTTCTTAAAAAATAAAGCATATCCAAATCGTCAATCTCATGATTACAAGGGAAATAACCTCCTACATTTTTGAAATTAATTTTATTTTTTTTTAAATATCGATAAATTCTATCAGGATTGATAATAAGTTTTTTATTCGAATTTTTTTTTCTAAGATTTAAAATTTTACTTCTTAGCTTAGATTTGCTCACAGACCTACTTTGAAATGTTTTCTAATTTTGCTTTTTTTACAAAATTTGATATTTGATCAGCAGCTTCATCAATTAAATTTTCGTATTTTTTTTGATTATCATCAATTTCTTGTTTTAAATTTTCATGATCAAGATTTATTTTTTCAATTTCAGATTCTTTTGTGTCCCTATAATCATAAATTAGAGATTTTAGTTCTTTAAATTTTTTTGATAGATCATTTAATTCTTCTTTTTTTTGATCTACTTTTTTCTTAGTTTCGTAATATTCATCCATTATTTTTACAGCTGTAATTAATAATAATTTATTTTCACCTAGATTTCCCAAATCATTTTTTAAATTATTAAACTTTTTGTTAATCTGAATTAACAATTCCTCTAAGTGCTCCTCTTGTCCATCTTCACAAGCGAGCAAAAACTCTTTATTGTTAAATTTTATACTTACATTTGCCATTTATCTATTTCATCCAACAGTGTGTCAGTTTCTTGATTAAGTTCGTCAATTTTTTCAGAAAATTCAATTTGTTTTCTTTCTTCCAACTTTTCTTTATTTTTTAAATCCTCAAGTTTTTTTGATAGGTTTTCATGCTCTTCGAGTAACGTTTTATATTTTTCTTCAATCTGTGTTTTTTCAATTTCTAATTGATTTTGTTTTGTGCTTAAATTTTCGATATTTTTTTGTAATTCAGGATTTGTTAGATCTAAATTTTTTAATTCCTCTAATGCAATATTTAATTTTTTTTCTTTTTCGTTTATAGAATTCATATATATATGTTTATATTATTAAATAGATTCTTCTTAGTCTAGTCAGGATAATTTTGAGCAAACTACACAACGATTTAGCTAATTGCATTAGATTTTTATCAATTGATGCTGTTCAAAAAGCAAATTCAGGTCACCCAGGAATGCCAATGGGTATGGCAGATGTTGCAACAGTGTTATTCAAAAATTTTTTAAGATTTAATCCAAAGAACCCAGATTGGTTAAATAGAGATAGATTTGTTTTGTCTGCTGGTCATGGTTCTATGCTTTTATATTCTTTGCTTTACCTAACTGGATATAAAAGCATATCAATTAATAATATTAAAAAATTTAGGCAGCTTAATTCTATTTGTGCTGGGCATCCTGAATATCATCCGAAAACTGGTATTGAAACTACAACAGGTCCTCTTGGACAAGGTGTATCTAATGCAGTTGGTTTTGCAATAGCTGAAGAAATTTTAAAAAATAAATTAGATAAAAATTTAATTAACCACAAAACTTATGTTTTAGCTGGAGATGGATGCTTAATGGAAGGAATAAGTCATGAAGCGATGAGTTTAGCGGGACATTTAAAACTTAAAAATTTAGTTATGCTATTTGATAACAATTCAATTTCAATTGATGGTCCAACAAATCTCGCGGTTTCAGATAATTTTAAAAAAAGATTTGAGGGATATGGTTGGGATTATATTTCTATCAACGGTCATAATGAAAAAGAAATTTTTAAAGCACTGAAAAAAGTTCAAAAAGCTAAAAAACCTACTGTGATTTCTTGTAAAACAAAAATTGGCTATGGTTCTCCGAATAAATCCGGAAAAGCGTCGTCCCATGGAAGTCCATTGGGAGTAGATGAAATCAAGCTTGTAAGAAAAGCCTTAAATTGGAAAACCAAACCTTTTGATATCCCAAATAAAATTTTAAATGAATGGAGAAAAATTGGCCAAAGAGGTGAAATTTTAGAAAAAAAATGGAACAAAGAATTAAAAAGAAAAAAAATAAAATTTAATCAAAGTTTAAAAAATAACTTTACTACGGTGCTTAAGAAAGAAAAAGAAAATGCAATAAAGGAGCCAAAAAGTTTAGCTACTAGAAAATGTTCAGAAATGACATTGAATGCATTAACAAAACAAAAAAATAATTTAATTGGTGGCTCTGCTGATTTAGCAGGATCAAATAATACAAAAACTAAAAACCATAAAATAATTAAACCTGGAGATTTTACTGGTGACTACATTCACTACGGAGTTAGAGAACACGCAATGAGTGGGGTTATGAATGGTATCGCACTTCACAGTAATCTAATTCCTTATGGAGGTACTTTTTTAATATTTTCTGATTATTGCAAACCTTCGATCAGATTGTCTGCCTTAATGAAAAAAAGAGTCATTTATGTAATGACTCACGACTCTATTGGACTCGGAGAAGATGGCCCTACCCATCAACCTATAGAACAGCTTTCAGGCCTACGTGCTATACCTAACCTAAATGTATTCAGACCTGCAGACAGAATTGAAACGATCGAGTGTTGGGAACATGCATTAAAAAGCACAAAAAAACCTAGCGTGCTATCTTTAACAAGACAAAATTTAAATCCAGTTAGAAAAACACACCAAAATAAAAACTTATGCTCATTAGGTGCTTATGAGGTTTTAAGAACAAATAAAAAAATTAATCTAACAATATTAGCAAGTGGATCTGAAGTTAATCTAGCGTTAGAGGTTAGCCATAAATTAGCCAAAGATAAAATATATTCCAAAGTGATATCAATGCCTTGTATGGAACTTTTTGAATTACAATCAAAATCTTATAAAAATAAAATTTTAGAAGAAACAAAATTTAAAATATCAATTGAAGCTGGATCAAGCGATTGTTGGAAAAAATATGTAGGTGCTAACGGCATTGCTTTTGGAGTTGATGAATTCGGAAAAAGTGCACCCTATAAAGACATTTTTAAATATTTTGGACTAGAGAGTACAAACATTAAAAATATCACTAAAAAATTATTAAATAAATAAAATGACAATTAAAATTGGAATTAATGGAATGGGAAGGATTGGTCGTATGGTTGTTAGATCAATTGTCGAAAGTAAAAAAAATAATTTAAAAATTAATCATATAAACAACAGGTCAAATTCAGAAACTACATGTAAATTAATCAAATATGATTCTATACATGGAAAAATAAACGCTGATTTAGATTATGATCCAAATCATTTAATAATTAATAAAAATAAAATTACATTTTCTCAAGAAACAGAAATTGAAAACATAAATTGGAAAAAACATAATATTGATTATGTTTTCGAATGCACTGGAAAATTTAATTCGAAAGAAAAACTTCTTGCTCATATAGAAAATGGTGCAAAAAAAGTGATCGTTTCTGCTCCATGTAAAAATGCTGATAAAACAATAATATTTGGTGTTAATGAAAATATAATTACTAAAGAGGATAAAATAATATCTGCAGCTTCGTGCACAACCAATTGTCTAGCACCAGTAATCAGTGTTCTTGATGAAAAATTTGAAATTGAAAAAGGTTTTATGACTACAATTCATGCGTTTACTAGCGATCAGAGAATTTTAGATAATTCGCACAAAGATCCAAGAAGAGCAAGATCAGCGAGTCAATCAATAGTTCCTACCTCAACAGGAGCTTCGAAAGCAATAGGGGAAATAATACCTAACTTAAAAGGTAAACTAGAAGGTGTTGCGATAAGAGTGCCCACTCCTAATGTTTCTCTTGTTGAATTAGTTTTTTGTACAAAAAAAGATATTAATATAAAAAAAATAAATGATGCCTTTGAACATGCATCAGAAAATAAATTAAAAAACATCTTAGAAGTTACTCATGAAAAACTAGTATCTATAGATTTTAATCATCATCCTGCTTCCGCAATAGTAGATGCTTCTTTAACAAATATAGTTGGAAGTAATATGGGTAAAATATCAGCCTGGTATGATAATGAGTGGGGCTTTTCTAATAGAATGTGTGATATCGCTAAAACTTTGCATAAAATCTCTTAATGAGAAGTATTATTAACGAAAAAAATCTAAACAATAAGAAAATATTATTAAGACTAGATTTGAATGTCCCTTTAGAAAGAAAAAAGATAAGAGACACAACAAGAATCGATAAAATTCTTCCTACATTAAATTTTTTGATTAAAGAAAAAGCTAAAATTATAATTTTATCTCATGTTGGAAGACCAAAAGGTAAAATTGTTGAGGAGCTCTCCCTAAAACCAATTTGTGAAGAATTACAAAATAAATTAAGAAAAAAAGTAAAACTTATTAAAGAAAATATTAAAAAAATAAAAACTAAAAATTTCTTCAGCAACTACAATGAAGATATTTTTATTTTAGAAAATATTAGATTTTATTCAGAAGAAGAACAAAATGACAATAAGTTTGCTGAACAACTATCAAATCTTGGAGATATATATGTAAATGAGGCTTTCTCTTGTTCGCACAGACTTCATGCCTCGATTTATGAAATTCCAAAATTCTTACCCTCGTTTTCTGGGTTACAGCTAGACTTAGAGGTGAATGCGCTTAATAAAATAACTTCTGAAATTACCAGACCAATTACTTGTATTATTGGGGGATCTAAAATTTCAACTAAGATTAATGTTATTAAAAATTTAATTCCAAAGTTTGACAATATTATAATTGTTGGGGGTATGGCCAATAATTTTATAGAATATTTTGGAAATAGTATTGGAAAATCTATCAAAGAAAAAAATTGTAATAAAATAGTTGAGGAAATCATCTCTCTTTCGAAAAAAGAAAAATGTAAAATAATCTGTCCAGAAGATGTGATTGTATCTAAAGATTTAAATGGACCTCCTCAAAATAAAGAGTTGAACGAAGTATTATCTGATGAAATGATATTAGATATTGGTCCAAAAACTATTGATAAAATAACAAAAATTATTGATAACAGTAAAACTATACTTTGGAATGGACCCGCAGGATATTTTGAAAATTCAAATTTCGCCTACGGAAGTATTCAAATAGCAAAAAAAATAATTGAAAATAATAAAGCAAACAAAATTTTTTCAGTTGTTGGTGGTGGAGACACAGTTTCTTTATTAAATAATTTAAATGCTGTTAATGAGTTTAATTTTGTTTCAACTGCAGGTGGAGCTTTTTTAGAATATCTTGAAGGTAAAAACCTTCCTGGTATAACCGCACTAAATTAAAATGTCTGAATTAAACAAAATTGCACTTAAAATAATTTCCAATGGTAAAGGTATACTTGCTGCAGATGAAAGCAATGGAACTATGACAAAAAGGCTTGAAGCGGTAAATGTCAAATCAACACCAGAAAATAGGCTTTCCTTCAGAGAAATTCTTTTTTCATCTCACGGAATGAAGGATTATATAGGTGGCGTTATTCTTTACGATGAAACCATCAATCAAATTTCGAGCACAGGAAAGTCAATAGCAAATTTAATATCTAGTTCAGGTGCAGTTCCAGGAATTAAAGTTGATACTGGTGCAAAAGATTTAGCAAATTCTCCAAAAGAAAAAATTACTGAAGGATTAGATGGCCTTAGAGATAGATTAAAAAAATATTATGATCTTGGAGCAAGATTTACAAAATGGAGAGGCGTCTATTCTATTAGTGAAAATTATCCAAGCAAACTAGCAATAAGTAGTAATGCTCATGCACTTGCCAGATACTCTGCACTAGTTCAAGAAAATGGAATGGTTCCAATAGTAGAGCCCGAGGTATTAATGGATGGAAACCATTCTGCAGAGGTTTGTTTTAATAAAACATCAGAAGTAATTAAAAAATGTTTTGAGGAACTAATTTTACACAAAGTTGATTTATCAGGAATTATTTTAAAACCAAATATGATTTTATCTGGCAACCTATCAGAAAATAAAATTTCTAGTGAAGAAGTTTCTCTTAAAACGTTGGAATGCCTAAAAAATTGTGTACCTAATGAAGTTCCTGGAATAGCTTTTTTATCTGGAGGGCAATCCGAAATTGAAGCTACAGAAAATTTAAATTTAATAAATAAAAATAACAATACCAATTTTATAATGACCTATTCATATGGAAGAGCTCTTCAACAAAGTGCTTTAAAGGTTTGGTCTAATGATATTAAAAATGTAGAGGCAGCTCAAACTACTTTTAATCATAGGGCTAAAATGTGTACTTTAGCTGCTCAAGGAAAATGGTCTAGTGAGCTTGAAAATAAGTAAAAAAAAATTTATTTATCTTATTTCTCCAAATAAAATTCCAAATTCTTTCTATAAGAATCTAAAATTGGTTTTAAAAACTGGAAAAGTAAGTTTTTTTCAACTTAGACTTAAAAAATATTCTCTTAAAAAGAAAATTATAATTGGAAAAAAAATTAAGAATATTTGTAAAAAAAATAAAGTAAAATTTATAATTAACGATGATCCTTTACTAGCTTTAAAATTAAATGCAGATGGTTGCCATCTAGGTCAGAAAGATATGAAAATTAAAATAGCAAAAAAAATACTTGGTAAAAAAATAATAGGTATTACTTGTCACAATTCTTTAAATTTAGCAAAAAAAGCTATCAAATCAAAAGCCGATTACATTGCCTTTGGTGCATTTAATCGATCTAAAACTAAAAAAACTAATTATATAGCCTCTGTAAAAATTTTAAATAAAGTTAAAAAATTTACAAAAATCCCAACAGTAGCTATTGGTGGAATTAATGCTGTTAATTATAAAAATCTGTTATTGAATAATGCCAATTTTTTAGCTATTTCAAGCTACATTTGGAAAAATAAAAAATATAAACCGTTACAAGCTATAGAAAGATTAAAATGAAAATTAATGCTGGAGAAATTAGAGTTGGAATGCTCCTAGAATATAAAAATGATTTATGGCAAGTTTTAAAATCTCAACACGTAAAACCAGGAAAAGGTGGTGCGTTTGCCCAAGTTGAAATGAAAAGCTTAAACAAAAATACAAAGTTAAATGAGAGATTTAGATCAAGTGAAACAGTAGAAAAAGCATCATTGGAGGAAACGACTTTTAATTATCTTTATAGTGATGAAGCTAATTATTTTTTTATAGATCCAAAAACATTTGAACAAATTGAAATAAAAAAAGAAACTGTAGGTGATAAGGGTAAACTTTTAACAGAGAACCTTCAAGTTTCTGTCAGTTTTTATAATGAAAACCCGATATCAATTGAATTACCAAACCAAGTACAGTGTAAAATTGAAAACACTGATGTAGCTCTCAAAGGACAAACAGTGTCATCATCTTACAAACCTGCAACCCTTGATAATGGTTTAAATATTCAAGTTCCTCCATTTATTGAAGCAGGTGATGAGATCGTTATTGATACTAGAAATTTAGAATACATTAAAAAAATATAAAATGATCTCTATATCTTCAAATTTAAATGTTATGATAAAAGCAGTCGAAAAAGCCTCAAAATCTGTGATAAGAGATTTTGGAGAAGTTGAAAAGTTACAAGTATCTAAAAAAGGTCCCCGGGATTTTGTCACAAAAACTGACAAATATGTAGAAAAAATTTTAATTGAAGAACTTTCTAAAACAAAAAAAAATTATTCTTTTTTATCAGAAGAAGTTGGTACAATTGAAAACAAAGACAAAGATAATATTTGGATTATTGATCCAATAGATGGTACAACAAATTTTCTACACGGTATTCCTCATTTTGCAATTTGTGTTGCTCTTGAGTCTAAAAAAAAGATTATAAGTGGTTTAATTTTTGATCCTATCAAAGATGAAATGTTTTATGCAGAAAAAAACAAAGGAGCATATCTAAATAATCAAAGATTACGAGTATCAAACAAAAATTTAATAGATGATTGTTTATTTTCAAGTAATCATGAAGGAGTTAAATTCAGCAATTTAAATATGAGATACAGCGGATGTGCTGCTTTAGATATGGCATATGTAGCTTCAGGTAGACTAGATGGTTTTTTTCATAATAAAATTAACATTTGGGACGTAGCAGCAGGAGCATTATTAATAGAAGAGGCAGGTGGGATAGTTAATGATTTAAATAAATTCGATCATAATAATATAGATATTCGAGCATCAAGTGGGGCAATTAACGATAAAATGCTTGAAAATTTAAAGAACTTTTAATTGTGTTCTAAGTTTCTTTTGCTATAAGTCTCGATATGAAAAAAGATATTCACCCTAACTATCACATGATAAAAGTTGAAATGACTGATGGGACTCAATTTGAAACTAAATCTACTTGGGGATCCGAAGGTGATATACTAAAATTAGAGATTGATCCAAAATCTCACGCGGCTTGGACAGGTGGAAAACAGAAGCTAATGGATAAGGGCAGAATAAGTAAATTTAATAAAAAATTTCAAAATTTTAAATCAGAAAAGAAAAATTAAATGTCAAATGCACCTTTGATGCCAATGGCTACTGCCGTTTGGTTAGTAGAAAATACAACTCTAACATTTAAGCAAATTGCTGATTTTTGTAAATTACATGAAGTCGAAATTCAAGGAATTGCTGATGGTGAAGTTGCAAAAGGTATTAAAGCATATAATCCAATTATATCAGGTCAACTTTCAAGAGAAGAAATTAATTTATCATCTAAAGATGAAAATAGACCCTTACAGATAAAAAGTACTGATATTGAAATTTCAAACAATGAAAAAAAAATAAAAAAATATATTCCTCTTTCAAAAAGACAAGATAAACCAGATTCTGCTTTATGGCTGATTAGACAGCATAATATTTTAAAAGATTCTCAAATAGCAAAATTAGTTGGAATAACTAAAAATTCTGTCACATCGATCAGAAATAAAAGTTACTGGAACTACAACAATCTAAATCCAAAAGATCCTGTGGCACTTAATTTATTTACACAAAAAGATCTTGTTGAAGCAATTGAAAAAGCCGAAAGAAGAATAAAAAGGGAAAAAAAAGAAAAGGAAAAACAAAATAAAGGTAATCTAACATCGATTTAATGAATAAATTAAATAGACATAAATTTATAAAAGTGATATTTAACCATTTTTTTGGAGGTAGTTATCAAAATAGAAGTTAAAGATAATAATGTTGAACAAGCTTTGAGAGTATTAAAAAGAAAACTACAAAGAGATGGTTTCTTTAAGGTTATAAAGCTTAAAAATACATATGAAAAACCCTCTGAAAAGAAAAAAAGAATTCTACAAGAAAATATTAAAAGAGTTAAAAAGTTAAATAAGCTTAAAAATAGAATTTGAAAAATACCGCGGGGTGGAGCAGTCTGGTAGCTCGTCAGGCTCATAACCTGAAGGTCGGCGGTTCAAATCCGTCCCCCGCAACCAATTTAAATATTTAATAAATTGGTAAAATATTTTGAAGAAATAATTTATTATAACCTATAAGATATTTTGAGCTCTTGCTCCTTGATATATTTAAATTTTTAAATAGTTCAGAACAATAATCTCTATGTTTTTCTAAAAACTTTATTTCCAAAATTATTAAATTATCTACAGAAATTTGTTTATTACTTAAATATAAATCTTTAAAGATTAAATTGCTATCTAAAGTAATACTTAATTTATTCAAATGGTCTACAAAATACTCTCTATAATACTCAATTAATAATTTTTCGTTAAAGTTTATTTTGTCTTCAAAAAAATCGTTTTTTGTAAGGTGTTTTGTAATATGTTTTAAATTTTCTTTATCAAATAGATTGTTATTTATATTTGATAAAAAAATTTTATTTTTGATTTTTGATCCTAGATTATTTTTTTTTAATTTAATCTCAAAAATAGAACTTAATTTTTTAGAATGCTGACTAAAGTTATAAA
Organism: uncultured Pelagibacteraceae bacterium; assembly: GCA_902571955.1. Lineage (GTDB taxonomy): Bacteria > Pseudomonadota > Alphaproteobacteria > Pelagibacterales > Pelagibacteraceae > Pelagibacter. The sequence goes on from CACGDZ010000008.1 coordinate 42,630, forward strand.
ATCTTAATCTATATTTTTTTCTATTACTCAAACCACTCAAATTTTCTTGTGCGCAGGTAAAGTAATTATTGTCGTAATATATTGAGTGAATCGACCTTGGTTTATACTTACTAAAAATTTTATTGGAATAAAGATAGCTAAGAATGTAATTTCTGTCAGATTTTGATATAATAAATTTATATTCAATCCTTTTTTCAGTTTGTGATTTATTTAAAAAAATTATTTTCATTTTTTCATAATTCCTTCTGAGTATAATTTTTTAACATCCAAAAATTTTGTTAAAATTTCTTTTTCATCTAAAGATATTAAGTTATTTTTGCTTGCTATTACTTTATTTAAGTCAATTTCATTTCCATTAGCAGAAATTTTTGATGAACCATAAAAATTTTTTTTCTCATAAGCCATAATATCATAGAGCTTTGATAGCGATATTTTTGAATTAAAAATTTCAACTTCACTTCCATCTTTAGCAGCTAAACCAACTCCAGACTCAGTTATCAAAACATCATTTATCTCTGCTTTTGATTTTTCTCCTATTGAAAAAGCTTTATCTTTTATTTTTTTTAATGATAAATTTTTTACATATAAATTTGAACCAGATAAATCGATCGCATCGCCTCCAATATTTTCAAAAATAGAATTTGTTATTATTCCTTCAGAAAAATCTGAATCTATTCCATCTGATTTGGAGTTTAAAAATTTTGAATCATGAACAATATATTTTGAGTTAATAAAATTTATAAGATCTTCACAATTTGAATTAATAATTTGTATATTTGTAATTTTTATTTTTGTATCATAAAAATTAATACAACCTAAAAGATTAAGATTCTTATGTGTAAGTTGACCTAAATTTTCAAAAGTAACATTTTTAAATATAGATTCCTCTGTAGCGTTTAAAATATAAATTCCACTAAAATTTTTCTCTTTTTTAATACTACTGATTATTATTTTATTATCTTGGGTACCGTTTGCTATTATAGGGCTGAATGAAATTAAAAATGAATTATCACCAAATAAAATCTTTTGGCCTGGACTTATTATAATTTTAAAGTTCTCTGGAATAATTATTTTTTCTTTAATTATAATTACATTTTTTTTTAATTTTAGAAAATTACCATCTTCATCAAAATAATTTTTATAATTATTATTTTTCGAAAGAATAAAATAATTACTACTATGAGGATTTAAGTTTTTTCTTTTTTGAGTATATAGGCTTTCACCAATTTTAAATTTTATTTCTACCTCGTCGTCATTATTTATTTTGGTATGATTATTTATTTTAAATTTAAAAATTTGAAGTGGATCAAGAATTAAATTTGTCTGAATAATTTTTCCTTTAAATTTTAAATATTTAATTTTTACTTCACTGTTTATAAGATTTTCAATAAATATCACATTTTTATCTGAAAAAATATTCATAACATTTATCTTGTTTAGTCTGAAGTTTTTAATATCTACATCTTTTTTGAATTTTTTTTCTTTCGATTTATAAGTTTTTATATTTTTAAATAATTCTTCATGAGTACTGTTTTTAATTTTTTTTAAATTTGTAAATAAAATTTTTTTATTTATTTTTGGACAATCCAGTACAAAGTAATTACAAATTTTATTTTCTTCTTCGTAAATATGATCTAGATTTTTTTCTAATTCTTTTAGATATTTTTTGAAGTTATTTTTAAAATGACTTGAATAAATAATATATGTAATAAACTTATTTGGTTCTTTCCGACTAAAAAGCTTTAATTTTTTGCTTGTCCCATATAAATTTATTACTGACTGATCTGATACAACTGGCTCAATTTTTAAAGTATATGGATTTATATATAACTTTAAATTTTCAAATGATAGTGCATGAAATGTTTGCCAAATAAGACTAGCTGAAATAAGATATCCAAATTTTTCCATGTCAAAAAACTCATCAACATTTTTTTCATCAATTTCGTTATTCTTCAGCACCTTTTCAAGTTGTTTGTATAAAGAAAAAAGTTGTTCATTCTGAAAGACTTTTTTTTTATTGTGTATTTCGATCTCTGCCCTCCCTATTTTTGAACTATTTATAAACTCATTAAAATCCTTATTATTAATTTTTTTTAGATACCAATGATAAGTATTTCCATGTGATATGATTGGAGCAAACTTTTTTTTACTTCTTTCAACAAATTGAGGAGTGTAACTGGACTCTAAATTCATTATGCCCCATTTTTCTCCATTAAAAATAATCTTTTTGTACCCATGTGTTGAAGTAATTATATCTTTTGCTCTAATCCATTCGTGAAATAAATGATCATATGGAAACTGTCGCGCTATAGGTTTTTGAATTATAAATTCATTTAAACCATCAATAAATTGATTTTTTTTTAAATCTATTTTGAATGACCACCTTATATTTCCCCTATAATGATCTGACGGTAAGATTCCTTTTAATCTAATTTTGCCCTCATAATTTTCTCCTTTGTAAGTTATTTTTACAGGATAGTATTCTGGCAAATGAAGGTAATCTATTTTCTCTGCGTTGCTTATTTCTTTTCTCATCTTTAATAGATATTTAAAATTAAGATCAATTTTTAAAGTAGAAAAATTATGTTTTTTTTTAGAATAGCTTGGAAAATTTTTTAAAACTCTCTCGAAATAATCAAATTTATTTTCACCATACATAATATTGTTTTCAACATAACGACTGTCCTGAATTAACAAAATTTCAAAATTTTTTAATAAATAATCTTTAGTATCTCTCTTAATTTTATTAAAATTTAACGAAACTATAATGATAAAAATAATAATAGATGAAATTAAAAAGGGGATAAATTTTTTTTTATTTGAGGTAATCCTCATAAAAACTAAAATATATCTGGAACATTGAAAAAACTAATATTTATATTATTTGACATTTTTTTTAAATTTAGTGTCAAATTTGTCAGTTTTTCTTGGTTTACATTCTGAACCTTTAAATTTAAATTTTTTTGACCTTCGTTTATAGATAGTCTTTCTAGACTTATTTCAGAAAAATTATTTTTAACCTCTGTTATAATTTCATCATAGTTCAATTTTTCATCCATCCACTCAATTGTCAAATTATAACTTTCATTTTTTTCCTCAGATTTACTCTTAAATAAGATAACAATTGAGATTATTATAAAAATAACAAAAGTATAAAAATCTTGATTAGCAGCAAAGCCAAGTCCTAAAGATATAGACAAAAATAAGAAAATTAATTCCTCTGGTTCTTTAATTGGTGTTCTAAATCTTACAATTGATAAGGCTCCCACTAAGCCTAGTGATAATGCAATTGAGCTTTTGACGGTCAATATTACTAGAAAAGTAATTATTGATAAAATAGGTAATAAATTTGAAAATGATTTCCTGTTTCCAATTGTTGAGGATTTATTTAAAAATAAATATTTTAATGCAAACGAGCATATGATGCATAAAGCTAAACTATCTATGACATCTATAAAATTTAAATCATTTGATAATGTTAAGTTTAATTTTTCCATAAAATTTTAAATTTATTGGAATTGTTGGTTTTTACAATAAAATTATCAAATGATTTATTTAAACTAATTAATTTTAAAATTAGATTTCTTACTATCAACAAGGAAAGCCTTAACCGTTTCTATAGTTAACTGATTGAATGATTTTCCAAATTTTTCAATTTTCTCAATTACAGCTGGCGGAATGGTAATTATATGGCAGCCCAATTGTTTGGCTTGCAAATAATTATACGGTTCCCTCACACTAGCCCATAAGATTTCTACATTTTTATAATTTTTTGCTAATTTAATACTTTTGATAAATTCAGGTATTGGATCTTTTCCAGTATCTCCTGCTCTTCCAGCAAAAATTGATATTATCACTTTTGTTTTTTTATTTATTACTTTAAGTATTTTTGCAGTTTGTTTAGCCGTGTATACTGCAGTTATATTCAACTTAATATTTTTATTATTAAGCTCTTTTATTACATTTCCTGTAAACTTATTTTTTGAATTAATCACTGGAACTTTTACATATATATTTTTACCCCAGGTATTTATTTTTTTCCCTTGCTCAATCATAGATTTTTGATCATCAGCAAATACTTCAAAAGAAATAGGTTTGTTTTTACAAAACTTAAGTATTTGTTTAGAGTATGACTTATAATCTTTTGCGCCAGCTTTTCTCATTAGGCTTGGATTAGTTGTAAACCCTTTAACAACTTTTTTTTTATTAAATTTTTTAATTAAAGAGATGTCTGCAATATCACAAAAAATCTTTATATTCTTCATAAGATCTACAAATTTTTTGTAATATCCTCTGTCATTTTTTTTGCATCTGCAAAAAGCATTAAAGTGTTTTCTTTATAGAACAAATCATTATCTATTCCTGCATATCCAGGAGATAAACTTCTTTTTACAAATAAGACTGATTTACATTTTTCCACGTCTAGAACTGGCATCCCATAAATTGGACTTTGAGGATCTGTTTTTGCTACTGGATTAGTAACGTCATTTGCACCGATCACAAATGCAACATCTGCGTTTGCAAAATCATTATTTATTTCCTCCAATTCAAATACTTCATCATATGGAACATTTGCTTCAGCCAACAAAACATTCATATGACCGGGCATACGTCCCGCAACTGGATGAATAGCATATGATACTTTTATATCGTTCTTCTTTAATGTATCCACCATTTCTCTTAAAGCATGCTGTGCTTGTGCCACTGCCATTCCGTACCCTGGAACAATTATAACTGAAGATGCATTTTTCATTAAAAAAGCCGCATCATCTGCATTACCACTTTTTACCGGTCTTTGTTCTTTATTTTGACTTTGAGATGTTTGATCTGTTGCACCAAAACCACCTAAAATAACATTAAAGAATGATCTATTCATTCCTTTACACATTATATATGAAAGTATTGCACCAGATGATCCAACTAATGCTCCTGTAATAATTAACGCTGTATTTTCCAAAGTAAATCCAATTCCAGCTGCAGCCCAACCTGAGTAAGAATTTAACATTGAAATTACTACTGGCATATCTGCACCACCAATTGGAATAATAATTAAAAATCCAATTAAAAAAGAAATTGCAATTAATATCCAAAATAAATTTGATGATTGAGTTGAACAAAGATAAATAGTTAAAATTACAATCAAGATTAACAATAATGCATTTAATAAATGTTGACCTTTAAAAGTTATTGGTGCACCTGACATTATTCCTTGTAATTTTAAGAAAGCTATAACAGATCCAGAAAAAGTGATCGCGCCAACTGCTGCTCCGATTGCCATTTCTATTAAGCTTGCAAGCTTAATATTTCCTGGAGTCCCTAAATTAAATGCAGATGGATTAATAAATGCAGAGATTGCTACAAATACAGCTGCTAAACCAACTAAACTATGAAAACCAGCCACTAATTCTGGCATTGCAGTCATTGGTATTCGATATGCAATAAATGCTCCTATACTTCCACCAATGGCCAAAAAAATTATAACATATATAAATCCAGAACTAAAATTACCAACTGACAAAAATGTAACTGTTACGGCAATTACCATTCCAATTATTCCAAATAAATTTCCTTGTCTTGAAGTTTCTGGAGATGATAAACCTCTTAAAGCTAAGATAAATAAAACCCCAGATACTAAATATAAAATTGCAGATAAATTTGCTGACATTTATTATTTATCCTTTTTCTTTTTTTTATACATAGCAAGCATTCTTTGAGTAACTAAAAATCCACCAAAGATATTAACCGCTGCTAAAATAATCGCTAAAAATCCGTAAATACTAGATGAAGAAAAAACTACTCCATCACTCCCCGATAAAGCAGCAATTATTGCACCAACTATAATTACTGAGGATATTGCATTTGTAACAGACATTAATGGTGTATGTAACGAGGGAGTTACACTCCACACCACATAATACCCAACAAATATTGATAATATAAATATGCTTAATCTGAATATAAAAGGATCGATTTCCATAATACTATTTAATAAGTGTTTTCTCTATTATTTCATCTTCTAAATTAATATTTAGTTTCTTATTTTCTTTATCATATAAATTAGAGATAAAATTAAATACATTTTTAGCATACAAATTAGAAGCTGATACAGGTAATTTATTTAATATATTTGCTTCCCCTAAAATTTTAACACCATCTTTTTCGACAATTTTGTTAACTTCAGTAAAAGTAGTGTTTCCTCCTTGAACGGCTGCCAAATCATAAATGACTGAACCTGGTTGTAAATTTTTAAACATATCTTCTTTAATAATTTTTGGAGCTTCTCTACCTGGAATTAAAGCAGTGCAAATTATTATATCAATTTTTTTTAATGTATCTGTTAATAATCCTTCCTGTTTCTTTTTAAATTCGTCTGAAGCTTCTTTTGCATAACCACCTTCAGTTTCTAAATTTTCAGATCCTTCAACAGTTAAAAATTTACCACCTAAACTTTCAACTTGTTCTTTAGATGCCATTCTGACATCAGTTGCAAATACAACAGCACCCATTCTCTTTGCTGTTGCAATAGCTTGTAATCCTGCAACTCCTGCCCCAACCACTAATACTTTTGCTGCAGGAATAGTTCCAGCTGCTGTCATCATCATCGGAATTGCTTTTTCATAAACTTGGAAAGCCTCCACCACAGCTTTATAACCTGCAAGGTTAGCTTGTGAGGATAGAATATCCATTGATTGAGCTCTTGTTATTCTTGGTAACAACTCTAATGAAAAACAATTTATTTTATTAGACTTTAAATTATCTAATATTTCTTTATTTATAAAAGCATTTAATGAACCAATTAAAGTTTGGTTTTCTTTAAATTGTGACAACCTTTTATTATTTGGCAATCCTAATTGAATAACAACCTCAGAATTTTTAATTATTTCATCTTCATTTTCTAAAAAATTAACTCCTAAATTTTTATAGTCTTCATCACTAAAACCTAAATGAGTTCCATAATTACTTGATAATGTTAAATTAAATCCTAAGCTGATATATTTTTTTGCAATTTCTGGCGTAATCGCTATTCGCTTTTCAACATTATGGTCTTCTGAAATTGAGGCTAAATTCATAAAAAATAAATTAAGATACTATAAAAGAAATATTGCCATTAAAATTAAAACCGTAATAACAGCAACTGTTCCCCATAGAACAAACTTTGTAAAATTATTCCAAGTATTTTTATGGTTTTCATTATCCATAAATTACTTCTGTCTTGCTTTGAATTTTGGGTTTGTTTTGTTAATAACGTAAACTCGACCTCTTCTTCTGACAAGTTTAGAATTAAGATCTCTTTTTTTAATTGATTTAAGTGAACTTTTTATTTTCATAAATGCTTGCCCTTAATAAACGATGTTAGATTATCTTTCAATTATATTTTTTAAAATTAAATGTTTATGTAGTTTTTTTCACTAATTAAGACTGACTTTAGTAAATTTAACGTAAATTTTGCTAATATATTGTTTAAACCAAGTTGATTTTTCTAATTTAATTTAACAATGATATCTTTTGATTTGCCTGAAATTTTATTAATATTTAATTTTTTCCATGAAATAAGACCTAAAATTATATTTTCAATATTACTTTTTTTAAATTTCATCTTTAATTTTTTTTTAATTTTTTTATTATTTGATAAAATGTAGGATGGATCTCCTGGTCTTCTTTTTTCATTAAATATTTCTATTTTATAATCAATAAATCTAACAAAATTGTCTAGGATATTTTTAACTGAGAAAGCTTTTCCAGAGCCACAATTAAATATTTCATTTTTATTATTTTTTAACATAAATTGATATGATTTATAAAATGACTCAGCAACGTCATCTGGATGAACATAATCTCTCACAGTAGTACCGTCAAAAGTATTATAATTTGTTCCATAAATTTTAAATTTATTATTTCTAATTAATTTATTAAAGATGTGATTATATTTTGAATTATAAGGACCTAACTTAAACTCTGGATTTGCTCCAGCAACATTAAATAATCTAAGAATGGTATAATTAATTTTTGTATTTTTTAAAATTTTTTCAATAATTATTTCAGACTTTAATTTAGATATTCCATAAGGACTCTTGGGTGCTTTTTGGGATTTTTCAGAAATTTTTTTTCTATTACTACTTCCATAAATTGCAGCTGTTGATGCAAATAAAAATCTTCTAATAGTTGTTGCTGATAGTTCTACTAATATTTTTTTAGTCAATTTATAATTATTTCTCATATAAAGTTTCGGTTTTGTTACAGACTCAGCACTATCTATGAATGCTGCTAAATGAATAAAATTCTCAATTTTATTTTTATTTATTAAATTAATTATCTTATTTTTGTTACCAAAATTAAAATTAAAATATTTTATATTTTTATGATTAATAAAAACTTTACCTTTAGAATTATTATCAACAACAAATACTTTAAAATTTTTTTTTAGAAACTTATTACATACGAAAGAACCTATGTATCCACATCCACCAGTTATTATGATTTTTTTCATTTAGAATTATTGATACTTTTAATATAACAACTTTTTTATAATTCTCTAAAAATTAATTAAATAATTCATCCAATCTTATTTTAGAATAAATATCTAATTTAATATCAAAATATTTATTTCTTATATTTGAATATTTTTAAATACAAGTATATGGGTATTTATAATAATTGAGATTTTAGCCTGGCAACGTCCTACTCTTCCATATCTTAAGATAAAGTACCATCGGCGCTGTAGGGCTTAACTTCCGAGTTCGAGATGGAGTCGGGTGTGACACCTACGCAATAATTACCAGGCATCGAACGTTTATATTTTTTTTCTATTTTTGTAAAGATTAATCTTTATTATTAAATCTCATGAATTAATGTTATTTGTGAAGAGTAATGAAAATTAAGTTAATTAACTTTATAAAAAAAATAATCGAAAAAAATTGTAAGAATAAAGCAATTGCAAAAATACCTAAAATTGACAAAGTTATTAAAGAGTCAAAATCTACAGGAATTAGTTATACTGATATTTGGTCTCTTTACTCAAGTATAAGGTCATTAAAACCAAAATGCCTTTTAGAATGTGGACCTGGAGTATCAACATATGTGATTGGTTTTGCAATGCACGAAAATTATATTGAAACAAAATTAGAAACCGAAATGACTTCTCTAGAAGATAAAGAAATATATTATAATGATGTTAAACAGTATACTTATCCAGATTTCAAAAACAAAACTCACTTAATTTTAACCGATGTCTTAGAAAAAGTTTATGGATGTTTTATCGGTATGGGATATAAAAATATACCGAGAAAAAATTATGATTATGTATTTATTGATGGCCCAGATAATTTTTCAGAAAAATATAAATCTAAAACTTTCAATTTTGACTTATTAGAAATAATTAATTTTTCAAATCAGAATATTAACGGATTAATAGACGAAAGGGTTTCAACCTCATATGTATACAGTCAGATTTTTAAAAATAAAATAAAGTATAGTTTGTTTAAAAATTTAACATATATCAATAATGTGAACAAAGATGACTTAGAAACTACAGATTATAAAATTTTAAAAGAAAATAATAGTGAATTAAATTTTAAAGCTCCTTCATATAAATATAATTTTTTAAATAAAAATATAACTATAAAAAAAAGTAATAAAAATTGAAAAAAAAAAAAAAAATTTTAATTACTGGGGTTAATGGACTTGTAGGAAAAAATTTAGTTAAAGATGCAAGATCCAAAAAATATATTTTTATTAAACCAAGTAAGAAAATTTTAGATTTAAAAAATTTCGATAAAACCAAAAAATATTTAAAACAAGTAAAACCAGATATTATTTTGCATCTAGCTGCTCATGTTGGAGGGATCCAATATAATATAAATAATCAAAAACAAATGCTTGTCGATAATTATGAAATTTCTAAAAATTTAATAAAATCAGCTTACGATTTAAAAATAAGAAAACTAATTAATATTTCAAGTTCTTGTGTATATCCAAAGAACAAAAATAATTATAAAGAGACTGATTTGTTAAAAGGAGAATTTGAAAATACAAACATAGGCTATGCAATGGCCAAAGCATTTGCTACTAAGTATTGTGAATTTATTAATTTAGAACCAAATTTTAAATATGTAACATTAGTTCCTTGTAATCTGTTTGGTAAATACGAAAAAATAGAAAAAGAAAAATCTCATATGATGATATCAGCAATTAAAAAAATAAGTAATGCCAAAAATAATTCTGAAAAAATTGTAAAAATTTGGGGTACTGGAAATAATAAAAGGGAATATATGTATGTGGAAGATTTTGTTGACTTTTTATATTTTACTTTAAAAAATTTTAAAGGAATACCAAATATTATTAATGTTGGTACTGGCAAAGATCTCAAAATTAAAGATTATTATTATTTAATCTCAAAAGTCTTAAAATATAATATCATGTTGATAAGTGAAAAGAATAAACCTGAGGGTCAAAAACAAAAATTAATGAATATTTCACTATTAAAAAAGTTGGGCTGGAAGCCAAAGATAGGTTTGAAATTAGGTATAAAAAGAACTTATGACCATATTTCAAAAAAAAAATAATTTACTCATTTTAGATTTTTAAATAATACACTTTTTAATATTTAAATAATTTATATGTAGAAAGAATTATAAATATTTTAATTAAGTGAAATATTTTTTTTAAAAAATTTTTTTCTTTATATTTATTAGAAATATAAAATTGTTCATTGAATTGTTTTACAAAATATCTCGATGACAGGCTGTTTGGATGTCTATTAAAGTAAGTAGATAAAGTATTAATTACTAAAGGTTTTTCTTTATAATACATCCTTAGCCACATATCATAATCGGAGTTAAATATATACTTTGGGTTAAAATTACCAACCTCAGAAATAAATTTTTTTGAAAAAATAACACCTGGAGCGGAAATTGGATTTTCAGTTAATAGATTATTAAATGTCAACGTCTTTAATTTATAAAACTTATATTTTTCGATAATATTTTTTAAAAATTTTTTATTACTCAACACTTTTGTTTTTGTAATAATCCATTTAGATCCTTTTCTTTTCTCAAGTATTTTTTTTATTTTAGTAACAAAATTTTTAGCAACAATATCATCACTACCTATCCACATAATAAATTTTCCAGTGGAAGCTCTGATTCCAAAATTTAATGCATTTGAAATTCCACAATTTTTTTTTATAATTTTTTTTTTTATAAACCTATTTTTAAATTTTTTTAAAATATTTAATGTCTCGTCTTCTGAATCAGAACAAACAAAAACTACCTCAAAAAAACTTTTTTGAAGAGCTAAAGATGATAAAGTTTTCTTTATATATAATTCAGAATTTTTACATGGAATAATAATAGAAATTAAAACTTTTCTAGTTTGCATTATAAATTAATTTTGAATTTTTATAATATAAGCTTGTTATTCATTTATTTTTTTTTATGAAGTTATTTTTAGTTAAATAGCCTCTGAAAAATTTCAAAATAAATGGCAATATTATTTTATATATTTTTAAATTACTTTTGTTACCTTTATATGAACAATAAATAGGAACATTTACCACTTTAGCCTTTAATGTTGAAAGAGCTATCATCATATCATTTTCAAAAAAAAAATCTTTACTAATATATTTTAAATTAATTCTATTTAAACATGTTCCTGAAATACAAAAGAAACCATTTGTAAAATCATTTATGTGGTAATACCCAGTAATTATTTTTCCAATTAAGCTAACAATTTTATTACCATATAATCTCAAATACGGCATTTCTCGATAATGGTTTAATTTTGAAAATCTATTACCTTTTGCACAATCTATCTTATTATTTTTTTTTAAAATAACTAAAAATTTTTTGATTTCTTTTGAACTTATTTGATTATCACCATCTACTTTGAAAATAAATTTAGGGTTAAATTTTTTTGAAAACAAATATCCTCTGATCATTGCGCCACCTACTCCTAGATTAGCTTTATTAATTAATACATGAATTTTTTTTGATACTTTTTTTTTTAAAACGTACTTACCTGTTTCTTCAGGACATTTGTCATCAACAATGATAATTTTGTTTATTGAATTAGGTATATCACTTATAACTTTAAGAATAGTTTTTTTTACTTTGTAACAAGGAATAATTACAATATTCATTTAATGCCTAAAATTTTTTTAAGAGATATTTTTTGATATTTATTAGAATTAATATTGTAGAAATTATTTTTTTTTGTTATTGCAAAACAAGTAAAGTGTATAATTTCAATTTTTTCATGTGGGAAAGAAGGTTTGCATAATTTTTTTTTATTTATGTGTGGTAAAGAATTTTTTACTAACCAATTATACTTTGAATTCATAATATGAACATTTTTAAGGTTATTATATAAGACTTGATTTAAGGAAGCTTGATCCATAGATAAGCAATAATCGTCATGACTTTTATGAATGATATTACAATAAACTTTTTGCCATTTTTTCCAAATTACACTTTTACTTCTTAAAGCAAAAAAACCAGCATTAAATAATGGTTTACCTAATAAATTATCAGCTATTTTTTCTCCTAGATATTTGACATTATTTTTATGAACCCATCCTTGTATTTTGTAATAATTATTAAATATTTTTTTATAACTTGTGTCTTTATTATTATTTAAGTAGCAGTCATCATATTCATTACAAATAAATATATCTTTTTTTTTTACTAAATTAATTTCTTTCAAAAAATTGTCAGATAAAGGTGCCGTGTCTGCATCCATCCATATATATAAGTCATAATTAGGAAAATATTTTTTTAAAAAAGGTCTTACGACTAAGAGCTTTTTCCATTCCAATGTATTAAAAGATATCTTGCAATCCCAATTCGGTTTAATTATTTTTTTTGTAAAATGTAAAAGTTTTTTATTTTGATAATCGGTTAATCCAACATCAAATAAACCTAAATCACTTTTTTTTAAAATATTTTTATTTTTTAAAGAGCTGCATAAATTATATAACAAATTAAAATATTTTTTATCAGAACCTGAAATGATTATAGATTTCATATAAAAAAATTAATATTAATACTTCTTCTCTGAAAATCTTCAGTCATTTTTATTTTTTCAACAGAATGCCAACTAAGAGAATTCCTTATAAAACCATATAAACAATTTCCTTTAAATTCTGATTGATATATTTTTTTTGAATTACTTAAGAAATTTTCATCACTTGACTTTAAATGTGTATTTTTGAAATTTTTAATATTTGATTTCCAGAAAACTGTACCTAAATTATTATTGTCTTCAATCGAATAATTTGAATTATTTGGAAAATAAAGCATCAAAGAAAGTAACTTGTCTATGGAGTCCGTATGGGGAACTATTTTTCCACCATTTTTAATTATAGAGTATTGGATTTTTATTTTTACGTTTTGAAAAAAAATATTTTTATAATTTGTTTCAATTTTTTCTTCAAATTGCAACTTAGGAAATCTTAATAATCTTAAAAAGTTTTTAGGGTCTTCTATTCTTGATTTTAAAAAATAAAAATAAAAATTTTTGTAAAAAAAAGACAAAAATTTATTTGATAAAATTTTTTCATGGAAATTTTTCATTGCTGAATTA
>CACGDZ010000009.1 GCA_902571955.1 uncultured Pelagibacteraceae bacterium
ACCCAAGATTTAAATCACATCAATTGGAAATTGAAGATACTGGATTAAATTTTAAAGTTAACTTTTCAAGACAAGGTTTAATAAAACTTAAGAATTCATCCCAAGATCAAGCTATAGAAATAGTTAGAAGACGAGTCGATGAGGTTGGAACTAATGAGCCCAATATACTTAAAAGAGGAAATAGCCGAATTTTAGTAGAGCTTCCTGGATTAGATGATCCAATGAGGATTAAATCATTACTTGGTAAAACTGCAAACCTTACATTTAGATTTGTAACAAATGACACAAATGATCGTTTTGGTATTGAAAAGTTAAAATTTGAAAATGGTTTAGATGAAGCTACAGTTAGTAAAAGAATTATAATTAGTGGCGAAAATTTACTTGATGCTCAGCCAAAAATGGATACACAAAATAATCAAACAATTGTATCATTTACTTTAGATAGAGTAGGTGCAAAGAGATTTGGTAAGGCAACTTCAACAGGTATTGGAAAACAATTAGCAATTGTTTTAGACGGTAAAATTATTAGTGCGCCAGTTGTTAGAGATACAATTGCTAGTGGATCAGGTCAGATTAGCGGAGGTTTTACATTTCAAACAGCAACTGATTTAGCTTTATTATTGAGATCAGGTGCATTACCAGCTCCATTGGATATTATTGAAGAAAGGACTGTAGGACCAGATCTTGGGCAAGACTCAATTAATGCAGGAATGATCGCTTTAGCAATAGGTTTTATGTTGGTTATATTTTTTATGTTTGTAAAATATAAAATTTTTGGATTAATCACTAATGTAACTCTAATAGTTAATTTATTTATTCTTTTAGGTGTTTTAACTTTATTTGAAGCAACTTTAACATTACCTGGAATAGCAGGTATTATTTTAACTGTGGGTATGGCAGTCGATGCAAATGTTTTAATTTTTGAGAGAATTAAAGAAGAACTAAAAGACGAGACCAATAATATTTTAGCTTTTGATGGAGGTTACACTAAATCAAGGACAGCTATTTTAGATGCTAATGTTACCACTTTATTAGCAGCGATTATTTTATTTTTTATGGGCTCAGGTCCAGTGAAAGGTTTTGCAGTAACTTTAGGAGTTGGAATATTTACTACACTCTTTTCGGTTTATTTTATAGCAAGGTTATTTACTAGTATTTATGTATCTAGGAATAAAAATAAGGAAAATTTAATATAATGATTGCTTTTAATAAATATTATAATCACTTTAATTTACTATCATCAGTCTTAATAATTCTTTCATTATTATTGTTAGTATTCAAGGGACTTAATTTTGGAATAGATTTTAAAGGTGGCACCTTAATTGAGTTAAGAGCTACAGATTCTAAAATAAATGTAAGTTCATTAAGAGATAGATTTAACCAAATGGATCTAGGGGATGTTTCTGTAAAGAAATTTGGTAATGATACAGATTTTTTAGTTAAATTTGAAAACAAAGATAATAAAAAGAATATTATTGAAGAAATTAAATCTAATTTAGACAAATCTTTTGGAAATAATTATGATTTTAGAAGGGTAGAGAATGTTGGCCCAAAGGTAAGTGCTGAATTATTAAAGTCTGGAGTAATAGCAATAACTTTATCTTTAGCATTAATGTTAATTTATATTTGGATAAGATTTGAATGGCAGTTTAGTTTAGGTGCAATTCTTGCTTTGTTCCATGATGTAATTGTAACTCTAGGAGTTTTTTCTCTATTTAGTTTGGAAATAAATCTATCAATTATTGCAGCTGTACTAACAATTGTTGGATATTCTATGAATGATACAGTTGTAATATTTGATCGTGTACGTGAAAATTTAAGAAAGTATTCAGATATAAAAATTTTTGAATTAACAAATATTTCAATTAATGAGACTTTATCAAGAACAATAATTACATCTGCAACTACTTTGCTTGCTTTATTAGCAATTTATTTTTTTGGTGGTGAGATATTAAAAGGGTTTTCGCTTGCAATGATACTTGGTGTTGTTTTTGGAACATATTCGTCAATTTATATAGCTAACACTATTTTAGTTAGATTAAGAGTTTCTCAAAAAACTGTTCTTAAAGAGGAAGATAAAAAATAATTTAATATAAGTTTTGAGCAATTACCATTGTAAGTAACATTGGTAAAGATAATAGAGTGTTTGTTCTTGAGAAAAGCATTGCAGTTTTTGCTGATTTTGCTTTTGTATCAGGATCACTTTCAACAATTCCTAATGCTCTTTTTTGATTTGGCCAAATTACAAACCAAACGTTAAATGCCATTATAATTCCTAGCCACATTCCAATACCTATTGCGGTATGTTTTGGAACACCTGAACCAATGCTTAGAGTCATTGCATCATGTAGATATCCATTAAGAAGAGCAAGAATTAAGCCAGAAAGTACAGTTAACGCAGCAGCCCATCTAAAATAAAATAATGCAGCTGGAGCAATTACTTTACCTATTGCTGGTTTTTGTTCATCAGGAATTTTGCCCATGTTTGGAATTTGAACAAAATTGAAGTACCACAACAATCCAATCCACATAATTGCTACAATTACATGAATGTATCTGAATAACCAGCTCCAGAATAATGTATCAAAAGCTATCCCATCATTTAAATAAAACAACCCTAGAAACAATAATATTGCTATAGCTAACGAAGTGTGAACTGTTTTTGACAAAGATGATAACAAATTACTCATGATTCTAATTAATTATACACTAAATTCAAAAAATATTAAGTTCTTAATCTAAGATAAAAGAGATTTTAAAAATTGACCTGTATAACTATCTTTAACTCTGCATACTTCCTCAGGTTTGCCCTCGGCGACAATATTTCCACCTTTTACTCCACCTTCAGGTCCCATATCTACTATGTAATCCGCTGTTTTAATTACATCTAAATTGTGTTCAATAACAACTACTGTGTTCCCAAGTTTTACAAATGTGTGAAGTATTTCTAAAAGTTTTTTAATGTCATGTTGATGCAACCCAGTCGTTGGTTCATCTAAAATATACATTGTTCTTCCAGTTGATCTCTTTGACAATTCTTTTGCCAACTTTATTCTCTGAGCTTCTCCACCTGATAGTGTTGTTGCCTGCTGACCAATTTTGATATAACCCAAACCAACTTTTTTTAAAGTTAATAATTTTGTTTTTATATTTGATATATTTTCAAAATATTCACATCCTTCATCCACTGACATATCTAAAACATCTGCAATACTTTTACCCTTAAATTTTATCTCCAAGGTTTCTCTATTATACCTTGTTCCCTTGCACTCATCGCACTGTATATAAACATCAGGTAAGAAATGCATTTCATATGTGATTACACCATCACCTTCGCAAGCTTCACATCTGCCCCCCTTAACATTAAATGAAAACCTTCCTGGTTTATATCCTCTAGTTTTAGATTCTGGTAAACTAGTAAACCAATCTCTGATAGGTCCAAAAGCTCCTGTATATGTTGCTGGATTCGATCTTGGTGTTCTACCAATAGGAGATTGGTCTATGTCAATTATTTTATCAATTAATTCAACTCCTTTATATCCTTTAAATGATTTAGGTGTTTTTCTCGCTTTATTATTTAAAGTTAAATTTAATGCGTGAAATAGTGTTTGTAATATTAGAGTAGATTTTCCACTTCCAGAGACACCAGTAACACACGTAAAAGTTCCAGTTGGAATTTTAAGATGTACATTATTTAAATTATTTCCACTAGCACCATTGATCTCAACAAATCTTCCATTTTTGGCCAAACGTCGTGTTTTAGGAATTTCAATTACTTTCTTATTTGCAAGATATTGACCTGTAATACTATTTTTATCTTTTTTAATTTCATCATAAGATCCTTGTGCTGTTATCTGTCCACCATTACTTCCTGCTTCAGGACCTAAATCAATAATATGATCCGCATTTTCCATTGTTTCAGTATCATGCTCAACAACAATAACGGTGTTACCTAGATCTCGTAACCTTTTTAATGCGTTAATAAGTTTAACATTATCTTTTTGATGTAAACCAATTGAGGGTTCATCCAAAACATATAATACACCAGTCAATCCAGATCCAATCTGTGATGCCAATCTTATTCTCTGAGCCTCTCCACCTGACAATGTTCCAGATTCTCTTGATAATGTTAAATAATCTAAACCAACATTTAAAAGAAAATTTAATCTTTCATTTATTTCTTTTAAAACATGCTCAGCAATTTTAAATTGCCTTTTATCAAGTTTATGTTCTAAATTTTTAAACCATTCTGCTGCATCTAAAATAGATTTTTTTGTTACTTCACTAATATTAAGATCGTCGATTTTAACACATAATGCCTCTTCTTTTAATCTATTACCATTGCACGCTTCGCATGCCGTATCAGATTGATATTCAGAAATTGCCTCTCTTTTCCATTCACTATCAGATTCCAAAAATCTTCTTTCAAGATTATTAATTACACCTTCAAAAGTTTTTTTGTAAGAATATTTTTCATAACCATCATCATAATTAAATTTAATTTCGTCTTCATCAGAACCATAAAGAATAATATCCTTAATTTTTTTTGGTAATTTTTTCCATTTTTCATCTAAAGAAAAACCATAATGTTTTGCTAAAGAGGCTAAAGTTTGAGCATAATATAATGTAGTTGATTTTGACCAAGGTTCAATTGCTCCATCAGCCAAACTTTTTCTTTCATCTGGGACAACTAAATTAGGATCAACATTTAATTTCATTCCAATTCCTTCACACTCTTCACACGCTCCATAGGGGCTGTTAAATGAAAAAAGTCTCGGCTCAATTTCCTCAATTGTAAAACCACTCTCAGGACAGGCAAACTTTGTAGAGTAAATTAATTTTTCAATTTTTCTAAATTTTTGAGGAAGTGTTTCATCTTCATATTCTACAAAAACTAAACCGTTAGCTAAATTTACAGCTGTTTCAATGCTTTCAGCTAACCTGTTACCAAGTTTTGAATTTAAAACTATTCTATCGACTAAGACTGAAATATCATGTTTAAGTTTTTTATCTAAATTGGGTGATTTTTCTATATCATATAAAACATCATCAATTTTAATTTTTCTAAATCCTCTTCTCTTGTAGCTTAAAATATCTTTTTTATATTCACCTTTACGTCCTCTTACTACTGGAGCGTAAATATATATTGTTGATTTTTTTGGTAATTTTTTAATCAAATCTACTATTTGGGTAATTGTTTGTGAGGTTATTGGTTTACCTGTAAATGGTGAGTAGGGGATACCTGCTCTAGCGTATAATACCCTCATGTAATCATAAATTTCTGTTACAGTTGCAACAGTAGATCTTGGGTTTTTAGAAGTATTTTTTTGTTCTATTGCAATAGCTGGACTTAAACCTTCAATTAAATCAACATTTGGTTTTTTCATTTTATCTAAAAATTGACGCGCATAGGCAGATAAACTTTCAACATATCTTCTCTGACCTTCTGCGTAGATAGTATCAAAAGCTAAAGATGATTTTCCAGACCCAGACAGACCCGTTATGACCACAAATTTGTCTTTTGGAATCTCTACAGTAACATTCTTCAAATTATGTTCTTTAGCGCCCTTAATAACTATCTTTTTCATCATAATTTTAGTTGCTTTGAGTTAATAAAATTAATATTCAGAAATATTGTGATATAATTCTAATTAACTAATTTAACAAATATTAAATATTATGGCTGGAAGTTTAAATAAAGTATTATTAATTGGTCGTTTGGGCGCAGACCCTGAGATTAAGCAAATGGTAAATGGTAAAAGTGTAGCAAGATTAAGCCTTGCAACAAGTCAATCATGGAAAGATAAAAACACAGGTGAAAGAAAAGAAAAAACTGAGTGGCACCGTATAGTTGTATTTAACGAAGGGTTAGTAAATGTTGTTCAACAATACTTAAAAAAAGGAGCTCAAGTTTATGTTGAGGGACAACTTACAACAAGAAAATGGAAAGATGAACAATCGGGACAAGATAAATATTCAACTGAAATAGTTATACAAGGATATAATTCTTCACTTACGATGTTGGGTGGAGGAAATTCTAGTGGTGGAATTCAAAATGACACAACTCAACAAAATAACATTGAGGATTCCTCACAAGTGTCAGATATGGATGATGAAATTCCATTTTAACTTCTATGAAAAATACTGAAGAGTTAAAAGATAAAAATATAAAATTAATCTCAATGCATGATGAGATGAGTTCGTCATATCTTTCTTATGCAATGAGTGTAATTGTAAGTCGTGCACTTCCTGATGTAAGAGATGGGTTAAAACCTGTTCATAGAAGAATTTTGTATGCAATGTATAAAGGTGGATACGATTGGTCTAAACAATTTAGAAAATCTGCAAGAATAGTTGGAGATGTTATTGGTAAATATCATCCTCATGGTGATCAGTCTGTCTATGATGCTTTGGTAAGAATGGTTCAAGATTTCTCTATGAGTTTGCCTTTGGTTCAGGGTCAAGGAAATTTTGGCTCTATAGATGGCGATCCTGCTGCCGCAATGAGATATACCGAAACTCGCTTATCCAAAGTTTCTCAATATTTAATTGATGATATTGAAAAAAATACAATTACTTTCAAAAGTAATTATGATGAAACTGAGAAAGAACCTAGTGTTTTACCAGCGCAGTTTCCAAATTTACTAGTAAATGGAGCTGGTGGTATCGCTGTCGGTATGGCAACAAGTATACCTCCTCACAATTTAGGCGAGATTATTGATGGTACTTTGGCTTTAATAGATAATAAAGATATTAAAATTAGAGAGTTAATGAAACATATACCTGGTCCAGATTTTCCAACTGGTGGTGTAATTATAGGTAAAGATATAATTAAACAAGGGTATAATAATGGAAGAGGTTCTTTTAAAATTAGAGGTGAAATTTCAATTGAACAAACTAAACAAGGTAGAGAAAGATTGGTAATAACATCAATTCCCTATCAAGTTAACAAATCTGTTTTAAATGAAAGAATAGCTCAATTGGTAAGAGAAAAAAAAATTGAGGGCATTAAAGATATCAGAGATGAGTCTAATAGAGAGGGAATTAGAGTAGCAATAGATTTAAGAAACGGTGTAGAACCTGAAACTATAAAGAGACAATTATATAAAAATACTCAAATAGAGAGTTCGTTTGGTTTTAATACTTTAGCTATTGTTGACGGAAAACCTCAAACATGTACTTTAAAAGATTTTTTATCTAATTTTTTAACTTTTAGAGAAGATGTAGTTATTAAGAAAACTAAATTTGATCTTCAAAAAGCTGAAGAACGAGCACATATATTAATCGGATTATCAGTGTCAGTTGAAAACCTTGATAAAATAATAAAAATTATTCGGTCATCAAAAACGCCTGATGATGCTAAGATATCAATTCTTAAAACTAAATGGAAAATAAATAAATCACAAAAATTAATTTCTTTAGTAGAGGGAAAAAAAGGTAAAAATCTTTATTCTTTATCTGAGCCACAAGTTTCAGCTATTTTAGAATTAAGACTTCAAAAATTAACTGCATTAGGAATAAATGAGATAGAAGTTGAAATAAAAAAATTAGCTGAACAAATTACGAAATTTAAAAAAATTATTTCATCTAAAAAAGAGCTATTAAGAGTTATTAGTGAGGAACTGAAGGATATCAAATCAAAATTTGCTGTTGATAGACGAACATCGATAATAGATGCAGTTTTAAATTATGATATTGAAGAAACCATACAAAAGCAATCCGTGATAATTACAGTTACATTGCAGGGGTATATTAAAAGAGGCTCATTAGATGGTGTAAAAAAACAAAAAAGAGGTGGTAAAGGAAAGTCAGGAATCACAACCAGGGACGAGGATTCAGTTGTTCAAACTTTATCTGTAAATACACATACTTCAGTTCTTTTTTTCTCTACGGAGGGATTAGTTTATAAAATTAAGGCTTGGAAAATTCCTGAGGGATCCTTCTCATCCAAAGGAAAATCTTTATTTAATATTTTACCTTTGAAAAATCATCAGGCTATAAGTTCAATTATGCCAATGCCGGAGGATGAAACTGATTTAAAAAATTATCAAATTATTTTTGCGACAGCGGGAGGCAAAGTAAGAAAAAATAGTTTAGATGATTTCTCATCAATAAATGCATCAGGTAAAATAGCAATGAAATTAGATAATAATGATAAAATTGTTGGTGTAAAAATATGTAAAGATGATCAAGATATAATTTTAAGTACAAAGTTTGGCAAATGTATTAGATTTGAGGCTAAAAAATTAAGAGTCTTTAAAGGTAGATCATCTAAAGGTATTAAAGGGATAGAGTTAGCACCTAACGATCAAATAGTATCTTTATCAGTAATTGATAATGATAAAATAAAAAAAAATGGAAAAAAAAACAAAGATGAAAAATCTGAAATTAAAGCAAAAGAGAGATTTGTTTTGTCAATAAGCGAAAATGGTTATGGAAAAAAAACTTCCCATAATGATTATAGAGTTACTAATAGAGGAGGAAAAGGGATAATAGGAATCGTTAATTCACCACGGAATGGAAATATTACATCTTCATTTCCTGTCTATGAAGGAGATGAAATTTTAATATCTACTAACAAAGGTAGAGTAATACGAGTTGCAGTAAAAGAGATTAGAACTGCTGGTAGAAACACTCAAGGAGTTAGAATAATTAAGTTGTCAGGTGAAGAAAAAGTTGTTTCTTCGATTAAAATTGATGATAATTTAATTTAATGAATAAAATAGCTATCTATCCTGGAACTTTTGATCCAATCACTTTCGGTCATATAGATGTAATTAAAAAATCTTTAAAACTATTTGATAAAATAGTTGTAGGTGTTTCTGATGAAAGTAATAAAAATTATCTATTTAGTTCAAAAGAAAGAATAGAAATAGTAAATAAAGCATTATTTAATGATCTAAAATTTAACAAAAAAAAAATTAAAGTAGTTTCTTTTGGTTCATTAACCACTGATTTATGCAAAAAATATAAATCAAATATTATTTTAAGAGGCTTGAGGGCTGTATCTGATTTTGAATATGAATTTCAATTAGCTGGTATGAATAGAAAATTGAACCAAAATATAGAAACTATATTTTTAATGTCTGATGTAGAAAATCAAATTATTTCATCAAAATTTGTAAAAGAAATTGTTAAATTAAAAGGTGATATTAAAAAATTTACTACTAAAAGTACAATTAAGTCTTTAAAAAAGAAATATGAATAAATTTATTATTAAAATACTTATTTTGTTTTTTTTTATTACCAATCAATCAATAGCTGAGGAGAACATAATGATATTAAAATTAAAAGATGGTGACGTTAAAATTGAACTATTTGAAGATGTTGCACCAAATCATGTTAAAAGAATTAAGGAATTAGCAAATAGCGGTAAATACGATAACGTTGTTTTTCACAGAGTTATTGATGGATTTATGGCTCAAACAGGTGATGTGAAATTTGGAAATTCTAATTCTAAAGATTTTGATCTTAGAAGAGCTGGAATGGGAGGATCAGATTATCCTGACTTAGAGGAAGAATTTAGTAGTCTACCACATGATAGAGGAACTTTATCAATGGCAAGAGCTCAAGATCCAAATAGTGCAAATAGTCAATTTTTTATTTGTTTTCAGCCAGCTCCTTTTTTAGATCGACAATATACAGTTTTTGGAAAAGTTATCGAGGGAATGGAATTTGTTGATAAAATAAAAAGAGGTGATCAAAACAATAATGGTGCTGTAACAGATCCAGATAAGATTATTAGTTTTAAATCTCAATAAATTTTTTAATGGCATTAAAAAAATTTGCCTTTAACGTTTTTAAAAAAGATAAATTTTCTAGATGTGGTTTAATTGAAACACATAGAGGAAATATTCATACACCTGCTTTTATGCCTGTAGGCACACAGGCAACTGTAAAAGCTTGTACAATAGATGACATTAAAAAAACAGGCTCTGAAATAATACTTTCAAATACTTATCATTTAATGATACGACCTGGTGTTGAAAGAATTGAAAAAGCTGGAGGTCTTCATACTTTTATGAATTGTGGTTTACCTATTTTAACTGACTCTGGTGGTTTTCAAGTAATGTCTCTATCAAAACTAAATAAGATAGATCGGGAGAAGGGTGCTATATTCAACTCTCATATTGATGGTAAAAAATTTTATTTAAGTCCAGAGGAAAGCATTAGAATACAACTTGGATTAAATTCTGATATCTTAATGATCATGGATGAATGTCCTAAAAAAACGGATGATTATCAACTAATAAAAAAGTCTATGGATCTTTCCCTTTATTGGGCCAAAAGATCTAAAAAAGCATTTGGTAATAATCCTCATAAGGCATTATTTGGTATTGTTCATGGTGGTTTGTTCAAAGATTTAAGGCTTAAGTCTTTAAAAGAACTTATGAAAATTGGGTTTGATGGATATGCGATTGGTGGTTTAGCAGTTGGAGAAACTCAGAGTGAAATGTTTTCAACCTTAGATGATATTAAGGAATTTTTACCAACCGCAAAACCTCGTTATCTAATGGGTGTTGGGACTCCATCTGACATATTAGGAGCGGTAAAAAGAGGTATCGATATGTTTGATTGTGTTCTTCCAACAAGATCTGGAAGAACAGGTTTGGCTTTTACTTGGCAAGGGAGAATCAATATAAAAAATAATAAATATCAAAATGATAATACCCCACTTGACCCTGAATGCGACAATCTAAATTTGAATAGGTATTCAAAAAACTATTTAAATCACTTATTTAATACAAATGAAATTTTAGCATCCATGCTGCTCAGCTTACATAATATTAATTTTTATCAAGAGTTGATGACCTCAATAAGAAATAACATTAATAAAGGTACTTTCGATCAATTTTATGACAAATACATTGATAAGTTGTAACAGCAACAGATTTTTTAGTTCAAATTGACATTTGAAAAAATAAAATAATTCTGTATATAACAATTATTCAATTTAAATAATTTGGGGGCCCTTAGCTCAGTTGGTAGAGCAATTCCCTTTTAAGGAATGGGTCGATGGTTCGAGTCCATCAGGGCTCACCACTAATTGAATTAGCTAATATCTAATGGAGGATAATCTAAAATAACTCCATTCATTTTTTCATTTAAATCTTTAATCCTATTATCTGATGAGGGATGAGTACTCATG
The DNA here is from genome assembly GCA_902571955.1 of uncultured Pelagibacteraceae bacterium. Classification (GTDB taxonomy): domain Bacteria; phylum Pseudomonadota; class Alphaproteobacteria; order Pelagibacterales; family Pelagibacteraceae; genus Pelagibacter. The sequence continues at coordinate 11,150 of CACGDZ010000009.1, forward strand.
AATTCAGGGGGTTCCTTACCCTTATTTAGTTCTTTCATTCTTTCCCATATCTTAACTGTTTCTCTTATATCATAACCCGACAAAGAGGAAAAAATCATACCCAAATAATCAGCTTCACTTTCTTGTTTTCTGTTAAAAGGATTTAATAATCCTAGTTGTGTAATTAATCCAACCGTATTCATTCCTGTTGATCTATTTACTTGAGATAGCTTTCCTCCACTAAAAATGTCTATTAGTTGTGTTCCTGTGTTTACTAGGGTGGCTCTACTTGCTCTTTCTATTGAATGTTTTGCAACAGCATGAGCAATTTCGTGACCCATAACAGCAGCTAACCCATCAGTATTTTTTGTTGCTTCAAGAATACCTGTATAAACTGCTATTTTACCTCCCGGCATACACCACGCATTCCTAACTTTTTTACGATCTATAAGAATATATTCCCACTCAAAGTTAATTGTCGGATCTTCAATTCCTGCTCTATAAAAATATTCAGAAATCGAGTTTTCCATTCTTTTTCCAATTTCTTTAATCTCATTAAGAGTTTTTGTGTCATCACTCATTCTTTCTTTTTCTTTTATTTTTTCATAAATCTTAGCTGCTTGAGCATTTAATTTTGCTTCAGAGACAATTTTTAATTGTTTTCTTTCGGTAATTGGTGCTGAGGTACAAGATGATAATAATAAACTTCCACATCCACAGCCCATATAAGATAAGAATTTTCTTCTATTCATAATTAAAAAATTTGATAATACTAGATTAACATGAATCTTAATAACAAAATATTAATAGTTTTATTTATTATTACTATAATGTTTGTTATTTACGCAAGTTACAGTTAATTTTATGGCTAAAAAAAGTACAAAAAAATCTTTATCTTTAACTCTTAGGAACTATTTTATTGCTGGTGTTGTTGTTTTAATACCAATAGGTTTTACTTTATATTTAACTAAAATCTTGATAGGAATATCTTCAAACTTAATTCCAAAAAACATTAATCCAAATAGCTATTTACCTTTTAATATTCCTGGCGTTGAAATTGTAATTTCAATTTTACTTATTACTATAGTTGGTGGCCTGTCTTTATCATTTTTTGGAAGAAGAATTCTAAAATTAATTGATGATTTGTTTAAAAGAATTCCTTTTTTAAGAACCGTTTATTCAGCAATTGTTCAAATGACTGAAACCTTTTCAAAAAAAGATGATGGTAAAAAGAGTGTTGTTCTGATTGAGTATCCCAGAAAAGGGGTTTGGGCTGTCGGATTTGCTACAAAAGAAAACAAAGGAGAGATGGCAGAAAAAACAGGAAAAAATTTAATTAATGTTTTTGTTCCAACCACACCAAACCCAACAAGTGGTTTCTTATTAATGTTCCCAGTAGAAGATGTTATTTATTTAAATATGTCTTTTGAAGAAGCTTCTAAATTTATAGTATCAGCGGGTACCTCAACAAAAAAATCTTAAGCAATATCATTTATTATATCAGCTCTATCATATAGTTTGATCAATGGTTTAAATTTTCTTATATCTTCATTAGATTTTTCTATTCTTTTCATTTCTTTTTCAGCTAAATTGAAAAGATCACTATTATGAAGCGGATCTGCTAATTTAAAATTTTTAATTCCACTTTGCTTAAAACCCAAGATATCTCCAAAACCTCTCAATTTCATATCCTCTTTAGATATCAGAAAACCATCATTAGAGTCTTTTAAAATTTTAATTCTTTTTTTTGCATTAGTACTTAAATTAGATTTAAACATAAGAATGCAAGTGGATTCTTTATCGCCACGACCAACTCTACCCCTTAGTTGATGAAGTTGTGAAAGTCCAAATTTATTTGCATTCTCTATTACTATTACGTTAGCATTAGGAAAATCAATTCCAACCTCAATTATTGTTGTTGAAACTAAAATTTTAAATTTATTATTTAAAAAATTAGTAAGTATTAAATTTTTTTCCTCTAAATTTGTTTTGCCATGAAGTAAAGAAACCTGGTTTGGAAATTGTTTTTTTAAAAATTCAAATTTCATTACAGCAGAAGTATGGTCTAGTTTTTTTGACTCTTCAATTAAAGGACATACCCAAAAAATTTGGTTGCCTAATTTAATTTGTTTATCTACAAATTTTAAAACATCATCAATTTTTGCTTCTAATTTACTATAAGTTTTTATTGGTTTTCTATTTTTAGGTTTTTCATGAATTATTGAAATATCCATATCACCATAAATCGTCATTGTTAATGTTCTAGGTATTGGTGTTGCTGTCATTAAAAGAACATCGCAATCTACTCCTCCTTTGTCTGACAATCTTTTTCTCTGGTTTACACCAAATTTATGTTGCTCATCTACAATTATTAATCCCAATTTTCTGAATACAACTTTTTTTTGAAAAATAGCGTGTGTTCCAAAAATTATATCAATTTTATTAATTTCTAAATTTTTAAGTATTTCTTTTTTTTTTCTGTATTCTGACTTTCCTGAAATTAATTCTAAATTAATATTTTTAGGAAATATTTTTTTTGCTAAATTAAAATGTTGTCTTGCAAGAATTTCTGTAGGCGCCATAATTGCAACTTGGAAACCAGAGTTTATGGTATTTAGTGCAGCTAATAGAGATACTATTGTTTTTCCACTACCTACATCTCCTTGCAAGAGTCTAAACATTTTGTTTGAGGAGCTTAAATCTTTGTTTATTTCCTCTAATGAATTTTTCTGATCATTTGTTAAGGAAAAATCTAAATTTTTAATTAATAAATTTTGTTTATTAAAATTAATTATTTTATTTTTTTTCTTAATTCTTTTTATTTTTTTTCTTATTTCTGAATTAACTAGAAATGTTGAAAATATTTCATCATAAGCTAGCCTTTGATAAAAATTTGATCTATAGTTTCCAATATTTTCAGGTTTATGTAATTCTTTAATAGATTTGTTCCAACTTATGTTTTGAAATTTCAACATGACATTTTTAGAGTGCCATTCGCTTAAATCAGGTAAATTAGCAATAATTTGATTTAAGATTTTATTATATATTTTTTCAGATATACCATCAGTTAAAGAGTACTTATTATGAACCTGTTTTATTAATGCAGAATCCTCTGATATGTATTTTGGATTTGTAATTTGGTATTTATTTCTAAAATATCCTATTTTTCCACTTACGGTTATTTCTTTTCCCAATGGAAGTATTTTTTTTATATATCCTTCGTAACTATTAAAAAAAACACAATCTATTTCGCCTGTCTCATCTGTACATAAAACTCTATTAGGTAATTTTCTTATACGTGGAAAATTATATTTTTGTGGAATTACAGTTACTGTTTGTATTTCACCAATTTTTAAATCTTTTATTTTTGATGATAAGCTTCTATCTGTAAAAGATTTTGGTAGTTTCCACAGTAAATCGAACAAATTATTAATATTTTTCTTCTTTAATAAATTTTTTGTTTTAGTTCCTACACCTTTTAAAGAACTTAAGTCTGACAATAAATATTGATAATTTGTTTTATTATTCACTAACAAATAATATATTCTAATTATTATGATCAACATAGACGAATTAAAAAAAAAAATTATTTATCGGTCTAATTATAGGGGCACAAAAGAAATGGATAATCTTTTAGGTGCATTCACAAAAAAATATATAAATGATTTAAATGAAAATGATCTTCTTGATTTAGAAAAATTACTTAATATTGACGATACTAATTTATATAATTTTTACAATGGTTTTAAAACCGATTTTAAATTTGAAAATAATAACATTAATTTATTGTATAAAAATTTTGAATATTCAAAAAAATGATGGCGGAGAGACTGGGATTCGAACCCAGGAAAGAGTTGCCCCTTTGCCGGTTTTCAAGACCGGTGCTTTCAACCGCTCAGCCATCTCTCCGTGAGCAAGGTTTTATAATTATAATTATTTAATTCAACCATAAAATAGTCTAATAAACTTATTAATTATAATTATCATAGTTTCCTATGAACAAAGAATTTAATAAAGGCTTATTGCTTGCAGGGTTTGGATCTTTTTGGTGGGGATTTTTTGGTGTAATTTATTTTAAATATATTGCTTATATTGGGCATATCGAATTAGTAGTTCATAGATGTTTATGGACAACTTTTACATTAATTCTTACTACTTTTTTTTTTTCTAAATGGAGTATTTTTTTTAAAATTTTACGAAATAAATCAAATTTATTTTATTTATTAATCTCAGGTTTTTTAATTTTTATAAATTGGGCTGTATGGATATATGCTATAGCCACAAATAGAATTATAGATGCAAGTTTTGGATATTTTATAATGCCTATTTTTAGCGTAATGCTTGGTTATCTCTTTTTTAAAGAGAAACTTAATCAAAAAAGGGTTTTTTCAATCCTGTTAGTTATTCTATCTATTCTTTACTTAATAATATTAAGTATTAAATCATTGCCTTGGGTTGGTTTAATTGTTGCTTTAAGTTGGGGCTTTTACAATCTTGTTAGAAAAAAAATTAATGTCGATACTGATGTTGGTCTTTTGATCGAAAGTTTATTTATATTACCATTTGCACTATTAGCTTTTTATTTGATAGCAAGCAAAGGATATAATGATTTTCAATTATCTGATCCATCGATGATGTTATTTATTTATCTTGCTGGACCAATGACGGTTATACCTTTATTTTTATATGTTAGAGGTGTTGAACTCTGTGGCTTAGGACCTACTGGCATGATATTTTATATAACTCCTACATTTCAGTTTTTATTAGGCTATTTTTATTACAATGAGCCCTTTTCAATAACAAAATTAGTTAGTTTTATTTTAATTTGGATTGCTGTAATTATATATTTGAAAGACTTACATGAGACTAATTAATTTTTTTTTATTTTTTATTTTAATTTCTATTAATTACTCATTAGCAGATATCAATAAAGAATTTGAAAATTGGAAATTAAATTTTAAAAAAATAGCTTTAGAAAACAACATTTCAGAAAAAACGTTTGATAGAGTTATGTCTGATACTAAATTTTTATCAGATGTAATAAAATATGATAGATATCAACCTGAATTTTATGAGGATACTAAAACTTATATTTTGAAAAGAACATCTTCAAAAAAAGTTTCTTTAGGTAAAAAATTCTATGAAAAAAATTCAGATTTATTAAATACTGTTGAAAACAAATTTAGTATAGAAAGGGAATTACTATTAGCTTTAATGGGAATAGAAACTAATTTTGGAACCTATGTTGGTAAAATGGATATTTTATCTTCTCTAGCAACTTTAAGTTTTGATAAAAGGAGATCTGAATTTTTTACAAATGAGTTATTGACACTTTTGCGATTAATAGAAAATGAACAAATAGATTACAAAACTTTATATGGATCTTGGGCAGGAGCTTTTGGATTTTTTCAATTTATGCCTTCAACAATGAAAAATTATGCAATTGACTATGATGGCAACGGATATATAGACTTAAAAAATAATAATGATGCTTATGCATCAGCATCTAATTATTTAAATCGAATAGGATGGAAAACTGAGAAACCTTGTTTTTATAGAATTGATTTATCGGACAATATACCAAGTAAATATTTAAATGTTTCTGCAAAAAAACTTCATGATAAAAAAAAATTGAAATATTTTAGAAAATATATCAAAAACAATAATCAAATTGATGATAAGTATAACGCTTTAAATGTGGCAATTATAACTCCAGATAAAGATATCATACCTGATGCTGAAACTTTAAATCCAGCTTATATCGTATTTGATAATTATGAGATAATATTAAAATGGAATAGGTCATTGCGATTTGCTTTAGCCGTTTGTACATTAAAAGATAAATTTAAAAATGAACTTTAAAAAAATAATATTAATTATTCCTATATTTTTTTTGTTTGCATGTAATCAATTTGATCAAAATAATAAAAACTTAGTTTATATAAGTGATCAAAAATATAGTAACACTGGATTTACTTTAATTTATAACGATGAATTAAAAAAAGAAAAAAAAATAAATAAGAAAATTGATAATAGATCTCTTTTAATTTTTCATAATAAAATTAAAAAAAATTCATTTGTTAAAATTACTAATCCTGTTAATGACAAGTCAATTATAGCCGAGGTAATCTCTAATAATGTTAAATTCTCCTCTTTTTATAACTCTGTAATTACACAACGAATTGCTGATGAGTTATTACTTGACCCTAAAGAACCTTATATTGATCTTGTTTTAATATCAAAAAATTCGACTTTTATAGCTAAAAAAGCAAAGACTTTTGATGAAGAGAAAAACGTAGCTGAAAAAGCTCCCGTAGACGGAATTACCATAGATAATCTGGGTAAAGAAAAAGATAATGAAGTTAAAACAAAAAAATATAAATTTTTATATTCAATAAAGATTGCAGATTTTTATTACCAGGACTCAGCAGAAAATATGGTTAATAGAATAAAAGATGAGACAAATATAAAAAAATCTGTAATTAAGAAATTATCTAAAACTAAATATAGGGTATTATTGGGTCCATTTAATGATATAAAAAAACTAGAAAAATCATTTAACGAAATAAAAGTATTAAATTTTGAAAATATAGAGATATTAAAAGATGTTTAGAATAATATTAATTGTAATTTTTTTTAATTTTTCATCAGTAAATTTTTCAAAAGCTAATTTTGATGTAAAAGCTAGGACAGCAATATTACAAGATTTTCATTCAGGAGAAATTCTCTATGAAAAAGAACCTGATGTTTCTATTTATCCTGCATCAATGACCAAAATTATGACTGCAATTATTGCTTTTGACTTAATAAAATCAGGTGATCTTAGCCTAGATGAAAAATTTATTATATCTGAAAGAGCATGGAGACTATCTACATCTGGTTACTCATCAATGTTTATAATGGTAGGTGATGAAGTATCTGTGGAAAATTTGTTAAGAGGTATTATTGTTGCCTCTGGTAATGATGCATGTATTGCTTTAGCTGAAGGGATAGCAGGTACTGAAGAAGAATTTGCAATTTTAATGACTACCAAAGCAAAGGAATTAAGTATGGAAAATACTAATTTTTCTAATTCATCAGGTATTAACGACCCTGATAACTATTCAACTGTTAGAGATATTTTAAAAATGTCTAGATATTTGATTAAGGAACATCCTGAGTTTTATAAAATGTTTGCTGAAAAAGAGTTTACTTGGGACAGAACAGGGGGAGATCCAATTACACAAGGTAATAGAAATCCATTGCTTTATAAAAATCTTGGAGCAGATGGAATAAAAACTGGCTATTTAGCTGTTGAAAAATATTCATTAGCCTCATCTATTGATAGAAATGGTAGAAGATTAATTGCAGTTGGAAGTGGTTTTAAATCAAAAAATTCCAGATCTAGAGAAAGTACAAAACTACTTACATATGGTCTGACAAACTATGATCTTGTTGAAATAACTAGAGCTAATAAACCATTCCACAAAGTAGATGTATGGTTGGGAAAAGAAAATACTGTGGAAGTTTACACAAATGAAGATATTTTTAAGACAATTAAAAAAGCGAAAAAAAAACTTTTGAAAGTTGTTGTTAAATATGATGGTCCAGTTGAAGCGCCAATAAAAAAAGACCAAAAAATAGCAACTCTAAGAGTTGTTTATAATCAAGAACTTGTTGGAGAGTATGATTTACTTTCATCTAAAGAAATTAAAAAAGTTAATTTTTTTACAAGGTTAATAAAATCAATTAATTATTTAATTTGGGGTGATGTATAAAAAACCTATCATTGTCTTTGAAGGTATAGAGGGCAGTGGTAAAACCCACCATATAAATAAAATATCTAAATATTTAGATAAGAAAAATGTTAGTTATATGAAGATAAGAGAACCTGGTGGAAGTCTTAACTCAGAAAAAATAAGAAGATTAATTTTAAATAAAAAATCTAATTTTAATATTCATACTGATTTACTTTTGTATTTAGCAGCACGAAGTGAAAATATAAACCTTATAAAAAAATTTTACAAAAAAAAAATTATTTTAATTGACAGATTTACAGACTCAACTATTGCATATCAACATTATGGGATGGGTGTTGATTTAAAAATTATAAATATAATAAATAGATTTTTATTAAGAAAAATCAAAGTTGACTTTACTTTTCTCAATATTGTAAATAGAAAAAATCTTTTTCATAGATTAAAAAAAAGAAAATCTTTAAATCGATATGACCAATTTAATATAAATTTTTATAATAAAGTTCAAAAAGGTTTTTTAAAATTAGCTAGATCTAACAAAAAATCATACAAAATAATTGATTCAAATTTTGATATAAAAAAAAATGAAGATTTAATTTTAAATCAACTCAAAAAATTAATTAAATGAATTTAAATCCGTCAACTCAATTAAGTTTATTTGAGCACAAAGAAATTTTCAATCATTTATATAAATTATATAAAAACGATAATTTGCCAAATAAAATTCTTTTGTCTGGTGAAAAAGGTATTGGAAAATCAACATTTGCATATCATTTAATTAATTTTGTATTGTCAGAAAATGAAGAATTTCCATATGATTATGAAAAAAATATAATTGACTGTAATAACAAATCATACAAACTTATACAAAATAAATCTAACCCAAACTTTCAACTAATTGATGTCCTGCAGGACAAAAAAAATATTGATATAAATCAAATTAGAGAATTGATTATTAATTTAAACAAATCTTCATTTAATAAAAAAAAAAGATTTGTTTTAATTGATAATATTGAATTATTAAACTTAAACTCTGTTAATGCTTTGTTAAAAATTTTGGAAGAACCTAATGAAAATATAAATTTTATTTTAATTAATAACAATAGAAGAGTGCTACCAACTCTTAAATCTAGATGTTTGAATTTTAAAGTTTTTTTAACAAAAGATCAGTCTATTAGAATTGTTAATCATTTACTAAACGATGACATAAACACTATAATCAATGATAAATTATTTAATTATTATTCTACACCTGGAAAATTATTAAAATTAATTAAGTTATCTAAAGAATATAACTTAGATCTTGCTAATGCTGATTTAAACACTACTCTAACAACTATATTAAAAGATAAAATTTATAAAAAAGATAAATCACTAATTGATATCATTTATTCTTTTATTGAACTTTATTTTAGAAATAATATATCTAGTAAAAACATTAGTTTACTAAAGTCATACCATTATTTTCTAGAAAAAATAAATAACACAAAAATTTATAATTTAGACGAGGAAACATTGTTTATGGAATTTGAGGATAAAATACTAAATGGATAAAACTTTTTATATTACCACACCTATATACTACCCCTCAGCAAAGCCTCATATGGGTCATGCATATTCAAGTATTATTTCAGATTTTTTTGCAAGATTTAAAGTAATTGATAATTATCAAGTCCATTTTCTAACTGGTACAGACGAACATGGTTTAAAAATTCAAAGATCTGCAGAAAAAGCAGGAAAGGAGCCTCAAATATTTTGTGATCAAATTAGTCAAACATTTAGAGATCTTTCAGATACTTTGAATTTATCAAATACTGACTTTATAAGAACCACTGAAACTAGACATAAAAAAACAGTTCAACATCTTTGGAATGAACTTGAGAAAAATGATGACATATACTTATCAAATTATTCTGGATGGTATTCAGTATCAGATGAAGCCTTTTATAATGAAGATGAAATTGAGGACATTGGTGGAAAAAAAATTGCTTTGTCGTCAAAATCTCCTGTTGAATGGATTGAAGAAGAATCCTATTTTTTTAGACTTTCAAAGTGGGAAAAACCCTTGTTAAATTATTACGAGACTAATCCAGATTTTATTTATCCGGAAACGAGAAAAAATGAAGTTATTAGTTTTGTTAAAAGTGGACTTAAAGATCTTTCTGTAAGTAGAAGAAGTTTTTCATGGGGAATACCTGTTCCGAATAATAAAAGCCATGTGATATATGTTTGGCTCGATGCATTAACAAATTATTTAAGTGCGTTAAATTATCCTAACACAGAAGATGATTTGTTTAAAAAATTTTGGCCAGCCTCAATTCATTTAATTGGAAAAGATATACTTAGATTCCATGCTGTTTATTGGCCAGCTTTTTTATTAGCAGCAAAAATTGATTTACCAAAGAGAGTCTTCGGACATGGATGGATATTGTCAGGTGAAGAAAAAATGTCTAAATCTAAAGGAAACATACTTGATCCATTAGAGATAATTAAAGAATATGGTTTAGATCCTTTAAGATACTATTTAATAAAAGAAGTTTCTTTTGGCAATGATGGGAATATATCTAAAGAAAGACTCGAAGATTGCATTAATAGTGATTTAGCTAACAATTATGGAAATTTATGTCAGCGTGTAACTGCTTTTGCGATAAAAAATTGTGATGGAAAAATTCCATTAGAAGTCAAATTTAATGATGAGGATTTATTAATTCTAAATAAGTACAAAGATAATTTGGATAATATTAGGTCTGAAATTGACAATCAAAATATTAATTTCTATATCGATTATATTGTTAATTCATTGTTTGAAGCTAACAAATATTTTAATGATCAAGAACCATGGAAAAAGAAAGATGATATAATTAGATTAAATACTATTGTTTACACTACATTAGAAATCGTGAGAAAAATAAGTTTTTTGTTGTATCCAATTATTCCTGGATCATCTCTAAATGCATTAAAGATTTTTGACATTGAAGAAAATGATATAAAATTAGATTCAGTTTCAAATAATGACTATTTAACAAAAGGTAATAAAATAAACAAAATAGACATACTTTTTAAAAAAATAGAAAAAAAAAATGATTGATTCACACTGCCATTTAGATCATGAACCATTATTAAGTGACCTCTCTAATGTAATAAGAAGATCAAAAGAAGTAGGTATAGAAAAACTATTAACTATCTCAACCTCGTTTGAGAGTTTTTCTAGGGTAAAAGAATTGATTAATAAAGATGAGATAATTTATGGAACTATTGGCATTCATCCACATGAAAGCTCGACAAATATTATCACTTCAAAACAGATCATTGAAAGTCTGAATGAAAATTCAAAAATAATTGGCATTGGAGAAACTGGTTTAGATTTTTATTATAATAATAGTGAAAAAGAAAAACAGATATCAAGCTTTAAAGAGCATATAGATGCATCTATAAAAACCAATATTCCATTAATTGTTCATTCAAGAGATGCAGAAAAAGAAACCTTTGAGATTTTAAATGAATACAAAAATGAAAACCTTAAAATTTTAATGCATTGTTTTACTGGATCTAAAGAATTTTCAGAAAAACTAATGACTTTAAATTCATTCTTTTCAGCTAGTGGAATTATTACTTTTAAAAACTCATTGGGTTTGCAAGATACTTTTAAGTCGATTCCAATGGATAACATTTTAATTGAGACTGATAGCCCTTTTTTAGCACCTGTTCCTAAAAGAGGAAAAAAAAATGAACCATCATTTATTGATTTTACTGCTACAAAATTAGCTGAGATTAAAAATGTATCCAAAAAAGATCTTGTTAAAAAAACTACAGATAACTTTAACAAACTTTTTTTTAATCAAGATTAATGAAATTTATTATTTTAGGATGTGGTAGTTCAATGGGCGTACCAAGACCAGACGGTTTCTTTGGAAATTGTGACCCAAATAATAAAAAAAACTACAGAACTAGATGTTCAGCTTTAATAAAAACATCAGAAGAAAATATTCTGATAGATACGTCTCCTGATCTTAGACAACAACTTTTAAGGCATAAAGTAAAAAAAATTAATAAAGTATTATATTCTCATATGCATGGCGATCAAACTCATGGAATAAATGATTTGAGATCCTTTTATATAAATAGTAGAAAGCAACTTGATGTATATGCTGATAAATATACCTCAAAATATCTTAAAAATACTTTTTCTTATATATTTAAAAGTTATTCTAAAGAATATCCCGCTACTTTGAAATTAAATAAATTACCAAATTATATTTTGTCTATAAATAACAAAAAAAAAGTAAGTATTCGATCCATTATAGTTGAACATGGAAAGGTAAAATCGAATTGTTTCATTATAAATAAAAAACTAGCCTATATTAGTGATGTAAGTAAAATTTATAGAAAAGATTTTAAATATTTTAAAAATCTTCAGTATTTAATCATTGATTGCTTGTGGTATAATTTTCATCCCTCACATTTTAATTTAGAAACGTCTTTAGCAGCTGTAAAAGAATTTAAACCTAAAAAAGCTATTTTTACAAATTTATCTCCAGTTTTAGATTATGAGGAACTTAAAAAAAAGTTACCTAAAAATGTTATTCCAGCACATGATGGTTTAACTATAAATTTATAAAATATTTTCTATAGCTTTAATTATCTTTTTTGACATCGGTTTTGTCATAGATGCAAACGTATCTTCTACCTTACCTTCTTTATTAATTAGAATTTTATGAAAATTCCATTTAGGGACAGTAGATTTTCCATGGTTTTTCTTTGCCCACTTGAAAATCTCATGAGCATCGTTACCTTTTACTTTTGTTATAGTTGTTAAAGGAAAATTAATATTAAAATTTACTTCACAAAATTCTTTTACATCTTTATTGTTCTTTTTCTCTTGATTAAATGAATTTGATGGAACACCAAGAACAATCAAACCTTTTTCTTTATACAAATCCCACAATTCCTGCAATTCATCATATTGTTTAGTAAAACCACAATAACTAGCAGTATTAACAATTAAAATAACTTTATTTTTATAATCTCTGAAATTTATTGTTTCACCTGATATACTCTCTATGCTGAAATCATAAATTTTTTTTTCATAGTTTGCAAATACTGAGGTTTTAAAAAAAAACATAACTATAGATAATAAAATTATTACTTTTCTCATTTACTGGGTTTATTTGGAGTAAGTAATATTAAAAAATAACCAAATAAAGTAGATAACAATGATCCTGTTAATACTCCTATTTTTACACCGTCCATATATTGCATATTTTCAACAAAAGCTAAGTTTCCAACAAATAAACTCATTGTGAAACCAATCCCAGTAAGTACACCCACACCATAAAAATTGTACCAACTTGTATCATTTGGCATTTGAGCGATTTTCAATTTTATAGATACGTAAGAGAACATAAAAACACCAAGTTGTTTACCAAGGAATAGTCCTAGCACTATACCTAGAGGGACTTTATCTAATAACGACGCAAAAGATAAACCTTCTAAAGATACTCCTGCATTAGCAAATGCAAATAGAGGCATAATACCAAAAGCAACATAGGGACTAATAGCATGTTCTATTTTAATTAATAAAGAAAAATCTTTTTCTTTTTTTCTATGAGGTATTGTCATAGCCAACAAAACTCCAGCAATAGTAGCGTGTATTCCTGAGTTATGTGTAAAATCCCAAAGGAAAAGACCAACAACCAAGTAAGGTAGAAACTTTTTAATATTAAATTTGTTAATTAATAATAAAACAATAAAAGCCAACAACATTAAGGTTAAATACTTAATACTCAAATCTCCAGAGTAGAATAGGGCAATAATTACTATTGCCCCTAAATCGTCAATTATAGCTAATGCAGTTAAGAATACTTTTAAAGACAGAGGAACTCTTTTACCCAACAATGATAAAACTCCTAAAGAAAAAGCAATATCTGTAGCTGATGGAATTGCCCATCCATTTAATGTTTCACTATCACCAAAATTTATGAAAACATAAAATAATGCAGGAACTAACATACCTCCTACTGCACCTATGATTGGCAATAAAGCTTGCTTAATATTTGAAAGCTCACCTTGCAAAAATTCTCTTTTAATTTCTAAGGTAACAAAGAAAAAGAAAATTGCCATTAAGGCATCATTGATCCAATGCAAAACTGATAATTTTAACCCAAAATTATTAATACCTATAAATAAATATTTATTAAGAGTAGCGAAATACAAATCTGCTAGTCCAGAATTGCTTATAAATAATGCTATTATTGCAGCAAATAATAGTACAAGACCACTGGCAGCTTCTAATTTAAAAAACCATTTAAAAGGTTTAGATATATAATTAATCATAAAAAATTAAATTAGGTCTATAATAAATAGTTTTATATCTTGCAATGTTTCAAAAAGGTTAAATAATATAATTTCTAATCCAGGAAATAAGTTAATTAGTGGAGTTTTTAGAGTATCAAGCAATATAATTAATGCTACAAGAGATATAATAAATACAATCAAATAAGAAAAAAACTTACTCCCCTTATTTTCTATATTTTTAGATGTACTTTTATTTTTTTGATTTTCTGAAATTTTTTCTTCACTTGTCTCAGTATTAGTTTTTTGTTGTAGTTTTGTTTTCTTTTCTTTTTTTCCTTTTTTACTTTCATCTTTTGCTTCAATATCTTTACGTGCAAATTCATCATTTAGTTTTAATGCTTGATTGTTTTCCTCCTTGATTTTATAAAACCAAACGTAATCGCATGAACTACATTGTAAATCTCTACCTTCATCGGGTATTAAAGAATTATCAATTTTAAATTGCTTGTTACAATTTGGGCAAGTAATTATCATGCTTCGTTATATACCAGATTTTAACCGAATTTCTTTTAATTTTGGCTTCTTTATGCATTGAAATTATCAATAACTGCTGTATTAGTACACGGATCGGAGTGTAGCGCAGCCTGGTAGCGCATCTGGTTTGGGACCAGAGGGTCGCAGGTTCGAATCCTGCCACTCCGACCATCATTTATGAAAAAAGCTATTATATACATTCCAAATAAAAATCCAATGCAATCAGGGTTAGCAAAAACTGAAAAATGGATTTTAGAATTTAGAACAAAAGATCCAACAAAAAACCCTCTAATGGGTTGGGAAAGCTCATCTGATACTTATACAGAACTCAAATTAGAATTTTCATCAAAGGACTTAGCAATAAGTTATGCAAAAAGAAAAAAAATTGATTTTGAATTAATTGAACCAAGAAAAAGAAAAACTGTAAAGAAATCTTACGCAGATAATTTTCTTAAATAAATAATGTTTAGATTTTTCACTCAAAAAAATTGGTTTCTATGGTCATGGATTGGTTCAGGTATAATTCTGTCATCACTTTGGATTCAAGTTAAAATAGATGTAAAAATAAATGAATGGTTTGGTGAATTTTATGATATGATTCAAAAAGCACTTGGAGCACCAAATTCAATCACTATAGAAGAGTACTGGGCTAGTTTATTGTCATTCATAATATTGGCTGCAATGTATGTTGGAGTAGCAGTTGTTGTTAGTTTTTTTACTTCACATTATTTGTTTAGATGGAGAACAGCTATGGTGGAGTGGTATCATGATGTTTATGATAAAGCTCGAAAAATAGAGGGTGCTGCACAAAGAGTACAAGAAGATACTATTAAATTCTCAAGAATAATGGAGTCTCTTGGTACCAGTTTAATTGAAGCTTTAATGATACTTGTTGAGTTTATGCCTATTTTATTTGGATTAAGTATAGGAATACCAATTTTCTTTTTTGGTGATTGGGATTATGGATTAATAGTAGGCGCTTTAATTTGGTCAGTTGGAGGTACTATTTTTTTAATTTTACTTGGTCTAATATTAAGATTAGTAGGTGTTGAGTATGATCTTCAAAAGAAAGAGGCAGCCTATAGAAAAATACTTGTAATTGCAGAAGATGATGGAACTGTAAGACCCAAAACTATTGAAGAATTATTTGATGGTGTGAGAAGCATTCATTTTTTAAGCTACATAAGATATTTGTATTTTAATATTGGAAGAATAGCCTATTTACAGGCTAATGTTTTATCTGCGTATGTCTTTTTGGCACCTGCTATAGTAGCAGGAGCCGTAACTCTTGGTGTCATGCAACAAATAATTAGAGCTTTTGGTAGAGTGGAGGGTTCAATGCAATATATATTAAAAGCTTGGCCAACAATTATAGAACTTGCTAGTGTTTATAAGCGTCTAAGAGAATTTGAATCTAAGATTAAACAAGAAGATTTAGTAGATGAAAAAATTTAATGGCGATAGATAAAAAATTTGTAGATCAATTAGTTATCGTAACCTCAAAAGCAGCATTAGCGTCATCATATCTAGTTGGAAAAAAAGATAAAATTTCAGCAGACAAAGCAGCTGTAGACTCTATGAGGTCTAATTTAAATAATTTTGATATCCAGGGGCAGATAGTAATAGGTGAGGGAGAATTAGATGAAGCACCAATGTTATATATTGGAGAAAAATTAGGAACGAATAAAGGTCCAGAAATTGATATAGCTGTTGATCCATTAGAAGGCACAAATTTTGCTGCTAATAATTTGCCAGGTGCACTATCAGTAATAGCTATCGCCGAAAAAAATAATTTATTTAAAGCTCCAGAAACTTATATGGAAAAAATTTCAACAAAAGTTAATGAAAAAAACGTTGTTGATTTAGATTATACAATTAAAAAAAATATTTCTAATTTAAGTGATTATTTAAATAAAAATCCAGAAAATTTAACAGCTTGTATTCTTGACAGACCAAGACACAAAGCAATTATACAAGAGTTAAAAAAATTAAAAGTTAATCTTAAATTAATTACAGATGGAGATATATCTGGCGCCCTTCTAGTTACAGAAGATAAATATAATGTTGATATTTTTTTAGGTATTGGTGGTGGTCCAGAGGGTGTTCTTGCAGCAACTGCTTTGGATGCATTTAGTTGTAATTTTCAAGGTAGATTTTTGTTTAAAACAGAAGAGGATAAAAGAAGAGCAAAAAAAATGGGAATAAATGACTTAACAAAAAAATATGAATTAAATGAAATAGTCAGAGGTGATTCTATTTTCTGTGCAACAGGGGTAACTTCTGGTGATTTAGTTGAAGGTATTGAAATTCAAGACAATGATTTCGTTTCAGAGACATTAGTGACACATAAATCTTCTGGACTTAAAAAGGTAATAAAACTAAAACAAAATGTGCAATGATACACTTGATTAATCGTTAATTTTACAATAAAAAGCAGCAATTCGGTCCCTTCGTCTATCGGTTAGGACACGTGGTTTTCATCCTCGAAAGAGGGGTTCGATTCCCCTAGGGACCGCCATTATGATTTATCATGTTTACATGCTCATAAATCTTGATTTTAAAAAAAATCAAACTTACGTAGGTTTTACTAATAATTTAGTAAACAGATTGATTAAGCATAATACTGCTAAAGGTGCAAAGTTTACTCGTGGGAGATACTGGGAGTTAATTTACTTTAAAAGTTACAAATCAAAAAAAACAGCTATGAAAAATGAGTATAAATTAAAAAAAGATTTTAAATTAAGAAAATCTATAAAAAATAATTATTTATTAAAAAGAATTAATCATATTTGAGACTATTATTTTAAGTTTTTTAAAACAAAATCTTAGTGGTATTTAATTTAATAATTGATAAATAAAAGAATAAAGTATGAAAAAAAAAGCCTTAATATTTGGTATTACTGGACAAGATGGGTCTTATCTAGCGGAATTTTTATTAAATAAAAATTATATTATTCATGGAGTAAAAAGAAGATCCTCAAGTGCTAATACTGAAAGAATTGATCATATTTTTGATAGTCTAAATTTTTCAAATAAAAACTTCTTTATACATTACGGAGATCTGTCAGATGGAACAAATACATTAAATATTATTAATAAAGTTAAACCAGATGAAATTTATAATCTAGCAGCACAAAGCCATGTTAAAGTATCTTTTGATTTACCTGAATATACAGCAGATATTACTGCAATCGGTGCTCTTAGAATTTTAGAGTCTTTAAGGATATTAAAATTAAAAAAAACTAAATTTTACCAGGCCTCAAGCTCTGAAATGTTTGGAATGGTAAAAAATAAAAAATCGTTAAACGAAAGTTCAACTTTTCATCCCAGATCTATATACGGTGTATCAAAGGTATTTGCTTTCCATACAACAGTTCATTATAGAGAAGCTTATGGAATTTATGCTTCTAATGGTATCTTATTCAACCATGAATCACCAAGAAGAGGTCCAACTTTTGTAACAAAAAAAATTGTTCAAGGTTTAGTAAGAATTAAAATGGGCTTACAAAAAAAACTTACTCTAGGAAATTTATATGCAATTCGAGATTGGGGACACGCGAAAGATTATGCTATTTCAATGTGGAAAATTCTTCAATATAAAAACGCTGATGACTGGGTCATAGCGACCAATAAAGAACATACTGTTAAAAAATTTTTAGAAATAGTATCTAAAAAATTAGATATTAATATTAAATGGGTAGGAAAGGGTATTAAAGAAAAAGGTATAAATAAAAAAACTGGAAAAGTAATAATAGATATAAATCAAAAGTACTTCAGACCATCAGAAGTTGACTTCTTAAAAGGAGATTTTTCTAAAGCAAAAAAACTTCTCAAATGGAAACCAGGTATATCCACCAACCAGTTAATTGATGATATGATAAATCAAGAATTATCAAATTATTAAATTATGCAAAATTATTTCTATCCTTTAGTTGAAAATCCATATAGATACAAAGATTTAAAAAAAGCTAAAAAAATACTAGATTCTGGAAAGTTAACCTCAGGACCTGTTACAGAAAAATTTCAAAACTCTTTTTCAAAAGTAATGAACACAAAATATTCACTTATGGTAAATTCAGGATCATCTGCAAATTTGTTAGCTTTCCAGTGTTTAATAAATCCTTACAGAAAAAGAAGATTAAAAAAAAATGATGAAATTTTAATACCAGCTTTATGTTGGTCAACATCCTTGTGGCCAATTGTTCAATCTGGTCTTAAACCTAAGTTTGTTGATATTGATATAGACACTTTAAATATTAATTTAAAAGACTTGGAAAAAAAAATCTCAACCAAAACAAAAGCAATCATGTTAGTTCATGTTTTGGGAAATTGCACAAATATGGATGAATTAATGAAGATAAAACAAAAAAATAATCTTATTTTGATAGAAGATACATGCGAATCTCTTGGCACAAAATATAAAAAAAAAAATCTAGGCACTTTTGGTGAATTTTCAACTTTTTCATTTTATACTTCGCATCAAATTTCCTCTGGTGAAGGTGGTATGGTTTGCTGTAAAAATGTTGAAGATGCAGAAATTTTAAGATCATTAAGAGCACATGGATGGTCAAGAGGATTGAAAGGTGAAAAAAAAATTGCAAAATTAAATAAATCTTTAGATAGCAGATTCATTTTTTATAATTCAGGTTTTAATGTTAGAGGCACAGATGTGTCTGCAAGTATAGGATTAAGTCAATTCCAAGATCTTAACTTATTTGTTAAATCAAGATTGAGAAATAGAAACAATATTGTAAAAGAAATGCATAAAAACAAAAAAGTAAAAACAAATTTTCAAATAATCAAAGAAAACACATATGTAAATCCTTCTTGGTTTGGAATTCCAATCCTAGTTTCAAAAAAATTAAATCGAAACAAAATCGTTAATAAACTAGAAAAATGGGGTGTTGAAACAAGACCAATTATAAGTGGAAACTTTTTAAAACAACCAGCTATAAAAAAATATAATATTAAAACAAAGGGAAAAATGAAAAACGCTGATTATGTTAATAAATATGGCTTTTTTATAGGACTAAAAACTACACATATGAAAAATGATGAGATAACCAAATTGATTAAAATCTTTGAAAAAAGTATATAAAAAAAAAATTGTTATTACTGGCGGAAATGGACTAATTGGTTCACACTTTTCAAATAAGTTAAAACATAAGTATAGAATTATTAAATATCCTTATAAAATTCAAAATTTTAAAAAATTTGATAAATGGATAGTTAATAAAGATTTTGATTATTTTGTTCATTTTGCTGCACTTACTAAAAGAAAAAGCTTGGTTAATAAAAAAAAAATTAATTTAATAAATATCAAAGCAACAAAAAAAATGATTAATTCATTAAATAACCAAAAAATTAAAAGTTTTAAATATTTTCTATTTATTTCTAGTTCTCATGTTTATGGCTATTCTAAAAAAAAAATTAGTGAAAATATGCAAAGAATTCCTCAAAACAAATATGGTTATTCAAAAAAAAATGTTGAAGATTATATTATTAAAAATAGAAAAAATTTAGATTATAAAATTGGTATAGCAAGATTGTTTAATATTACTGGCAAAAATCAAAGAGAAGGTTTTTTTATCAAAGATATAATTCAAAAAATCAATAATGGTGATAAAATTAATAATATAAATAAATATAGAGATTTTATTCATATTGATGATGTAATTAAATCTCTTAAAATCATAATTTCCAAAGAATACCAAGAACCTATCAATGTTTGTAGTGGAGAAAAAATTAATTTAATTGAAATTTGTAAAATGATAAATGACAAATTTTTTAAAAAAAAAATTTACATTGATTATAAAAGAGGAAAAGATTTATTTGGCGATAATAGAAAATTAAAAAAACTTGGCATCAAGAAATTTAAAAATATCAATCACATTTTAGACACTTTGAATTAAAAAAAAATGAAAAAAATAATTTTTTTTTCTATTGATAGACTGGGTGATTTTTTAATTCGATCAAACGTAATTTTTAAAGTTTCTGAAAAATACGATCATAAAGAAATAATTGCTTCTGATAATAATTATAAACTAATTAATTCACAAAAATATTTTAATTTAGTTCATAAATTTAATACAAAAGATAAAAATTTTGAAAAATTAAAATTTATTAAAAAATTCTTTCTACAAAAATATGATAGTGCAATAGTCTTTGATGGTAAAAATATATCAAATTTAATTCTCTTATTAATAAAATCAAACTTTAAATTTACTTTTTTATACAAAAAAAAAGGTTTTTTTAATTATTTATATTTAAAAATAATAATATTTTTGTTCAATATTTTTAATATCAAATATGAGTATATAATAAGTCGTGATCTTATAGAAAAAAATATAAATGAAAACTATCCAACTAAATACAAAATTCTTAAAAAATATTATGGCGATATTTTTAATAAAACATATCATATTGAGAACACTAATATTAGATCGTATAATGAACTAAAAGATGACTTTATTATAATACACTTAGATGAAAAATTTATAGATATTAAAGGTATAGACAAAGATTTTGATATCTCAATTAAAAAATTCCAAAAAAAAATTAAAAAAAAAGTTTTTTTAACTTCATTTAAAAATAATTTTAATTACTATAATTCTTTAACTCCTAAAAAAGTTAATTTTAAAAATATTAATTTAGATAAACTAAAAAATTCTGATATTTTAATTATTGAGGATATGCCCTTAGATCATTTATACAACTTAATGCAAAATTCTTTAATAAATGTAAGCTGTCATTCGGGTGTTTTTGTTCATACATCTATCGCTTTAAATAAAAAAACTATAGACATAATTCATAAATCTCAAAAAAAATGGCTTGATACTTGGATAGATGATAGAAAAAATTATATACAGATTTATAAATCAAATGAATCATATAAATATCATATTGATGAAATTTTAAATTTTATTTATGAAGAGAAAAAAAAAATTTGAAACTGGTATAGTACTTCCACTAAAGGAAGGATTTTCTAAAGATGATTTTGGTGCTGTATCTGTTTGGGTGTCAGAATATTTAAAATTAACAACTACAAAAAAAAATATCGTTTTTTGTAGAAAATCACAAAATAATAAAAACTATCTTACAACAAATGTAAATCCAATAATTGTTAACGAGAAATATTATACAAATCAAAATTATATTAGAAAAATAAATGATGTATTAATCAAAAAAAAAATAAACAATGTTGAAATACATAATAGACCAGAATATGCAATATATTTAATTGATAACAATCCAAATATTAATATCAATTTAATTTTTCATAATGACCCAAATGATATTAGATTTAGCGATACAAATTATTATAAAAATAAACTTTTAGAAAATTGTAAAAAAATTGTTTTTGTAAGCAAATGGGTAAAGAAAAAATTCTTTGAAAATCTTAATAATAATCATAAAAATAACACCGAAATTATTTACAATTTTATAAATCCATTAAAAAAATTTCCAAAAAAGACTAACTTAATAATCTTTTCAGGCAAATTAAATAAAAGTAAAGGCTTTGATATTTTTGCTAATGCTATTACTAAAATTTTAGATAAATATAAAAATTGGTCAGCAATTGTATTTGGCGATGAACCTAGGGAAAAATTTAATATTAACCACGATAGATTATCTATAAATAATTGGATAGATCACAAGGAATTATTAAAATATTACGCTAAATCATCTATATCTATTGTTAATCCAACATGGAACGAACCATTTGGTCGTACAGCTATGGAAAGCGCGTCTAGGGGGTGCGCAGTAATTACATCTAGAAGTGGTGGTTTGTCAGAAACATTTAAAAACAACATTGTATTAAAAGAAAATAATTCAAAAAAGTTGTTTGAGGAAGTTTCAAAACTTATTGAAAATAAAGAATATTTAAAAAAAATCCAATTAACAAATTTTAAAAATGTTATACACACACCTAGAACTAGTGTAAAAAAACTAGATGCATTAAGAAAAGATATTAATCTTAGTAATAAAACACCAAATCATAAATATAGAATTTTACACATTGGAAATTTTGGATTAAAAGTAAATCATCGGTTGTTTAATATTTCTATTTCAAGAAAAATTTCAAATGGTTTAATAAGAAATGGTCATGACGTGATTAATTTCGACTACCGAATTAATAGTAATAAATTTCTTGAAAAAAATTATATAGATAAACAAATTTTTGATATTCTAAGGAATTATAATCCAGATTTGATTTTATTTGGTCATAACAACATATTAGATAGATCCACTCTCTTAACTGTAAAAGAAAAATTTAAATGTAAAACTGCAATTTGGTATGAAGATCACGTGATTAAAGGTGACCCAAATTTTAAAAATAATTTAAACTTATTAGAAAAAAATCATGATCTAATTGATAATTATTTTATAACTACTTCATCTGATATTATTAAAACTAAAATTAATAAAAATAAGATTTATTATATGCCAATACCCGTTGATCCAAATTTAGAATTTGATAAATTTTATGAATATAATAAATCAAAAGATTTATTTTTTGCTTTAAGCCATGGGGTTAATTACGGAAAATTAAAAAAAAACGCTTATGATATAAGGACTCAATTTATTGATGAATTAATTAGTCAATCAAATACTAACTTTGAAACTAGTTTTGATTTTAATTTCCTAGGATTATATGACGAACAACCTAAATGGAACTTTGATTTTCTAAATCAAATAAAATTGTCTAAAACAGCATTAAATTTAAGCAGAGGAGGACCTAATAAATATGCCTCTAGTAATAGAATAGCTTTATTAATGGGAAATGGAATTTTGCCTTTTATACATGAAGATGTAAGATTTCAAGATTTCTTTGATAATGATGAAATAATTACATATAAAAATTCATACGATCTTTTAGTTAAATTAGATAAAATTAAAACTGATGAGCAAAAAATAAAAAAAAGATCTATTAAAGCTAAAAAAAGTTATTTTAACTACTTTGAAAATACAATTGTAACTGATTTCATAATACACAAAATTTTTAACTCAAAATCTAAATATAAATATATTTGGAGTAAATAGATGCAAATTTGTATCGCAGGAAAAAACGAATGCTCAATAGAATTTGTAAGATTTGTAAGTAAAATAATTCCAAAAAAAAGAATTCTTATTTTACCAAATGACAGTGATAATGGTAAAGATAGCTGGCAACCTTCATTAAAAAAATTTGCAAATAAAAATAAATTTAAGATTACTAATTTAAAAAATTTATATAAAATAAAAGACTTAATATTTATATCAATAGAATACGAAAAAATAATTAAACCCCAATTATTTACTAGTAAAAAATTATTTAATTTTCATTTTAGTCTTCTGCCAAAGTATAGAGGTTGTCACACAAATTTTTTACAAATTTTAAATGGAGAAAAATATTCAGGTGTAACTCTACATTTGATTGATAGAGGTATTGACACTGGAAAAATTATTGACCATATCAAATATAAATTAAGTATTAATATTAATGCTTACGATAATTATTTTAAACTTATGAATTGTTCAGTTAAATTATTAAAAAAAAATTTTTTAAATATATTAAATAACAAGTATAAAATAAAAAAAACTAAAAATTTAAAAAAATTTTATTTTAGTAGATCTTCTGTTGATTATAAAAATATAAAATTTATTAATACATTAAATTTGACAAAAAAACAATTTAATAAGATTAGGGCATTGATCTTTCCACCATTTCAGCTGCCCATCTTAAACGGCAAGAAAGTAAAAAATATTAAATATTATAAAAGAAAATATATAGTTACTTATGATTAGATTCTACTCAATTAAAAAATCTGATAAAAAAATTGAATCCAAAATCTTTAAATCAATAAAAAAAGTAATAAAAAAAAATAATTTTATTCTTGGAAATGAAGTATCAAATTTTGAAAATTCATTTAGTAAATTATGTAATTCAAAATATTCTATTGGGTGTTCTAATGGTACAGATGCAATTACAATTGCCTTGTTATCTCTAAACTTGCCAAAAAATTCAGAGGTAATTCTTCCGGCAATGACATATGCTTCTACTTTTTATGCAGTAATAAATGCAAAGCTTAAACCTGTACTAGTCGATATAAATGATGATGATCCGCTTATAAATCTTAATCAAATAGAAAGAAAAATTAATAACAACACAAAAGCAATTATACCGGTCCATCTTTATGGTTCTGTTGTTAATTTATTTAAACTAAATAGAATTTTAAGAAAAAAAAAAATTTATATAATAGATGATTGTTCACAAGCTCATGGAGCAATGTACGATAATGGCAAAAGAGTAGGCGGTCATGGAATATCTAATATTAGCACATTTAGCTTATATCCTGGAAAAAATTTAGGAGCCTATGGTGATGCTGGAATTATTACAACAAATAACAAGAAATTTTATACACAAATTAAATCTATAAGAAATATAGGTGCTATCAAAAAATTTGACCATAAAACAATTGGATTTAATAACAGAATGGACACAATACAAGCTGCAATTTTAAGTCATAAAATTAAATATTTAAAAGAAAACAATTCAAAAAGAGTATTAATATCAAAAAAATATTTCTCTAAAATTATAAATAAAAAAATAAAATTTATTAATTATTCAAAAAATTCAGTTTTTCATCAATTTATTATTAGAGTAAAGGATAGAAACAAATTTTTAACCTTTTTAAAAAAAAATAAAATAGAATATGGATTACATTATCCACACACAATTAATCAGATGAAATTTTTTAAAAAAAAATACGGTATTAAAAGGTATATAAATTCGGAAAAATTAGCAAAAGAATGTGTGAGTTTACCTATTGATCCAATGTTAACAAATAAAGAGGTGAATCAGATTATAAATACAATTAACAGATATTAACCAATTAGCTTTAAAATCTTGAGGCAAAATTCACCATTTGTTATTGGCTGAGATTTTTGTTTACATTTTCTTGCAAAATAAGTTAACTCATTTTTTAAAGTATCAGTTTCTTTTACAAAAACATTTTTTGTCTTACCTTTGTATATTCTTGCTTTATTTGATATGTAGTTATTTTTGAACTTTGAAATTTCTGGATAATAGGCATATTTGTTGTAAATTTTTAATTTATTTACGGTCTCCATTTCATCAAAAATTAACATTTTTTTACTTCCTATTATTAAAAGTCTCCTTTCCTTTGTTGGATTTAACCAACTCGAATTTATATCACATAATATATTTCCTATTTTCAAATTCATTGTTGATATGTCCGACACACTTTTTTTTAAAATTTTTTTTGTTTCAATATTTAAAAGTTTTACTTTTTTATCAAAAAGATATAATAAAATACTTAAATCGTGTGATCCTAGATCTATATGGGCACTTACTTCGTTTCTGATAGGTCCTAAGTTCTTTCTATTAATTTCAATAAACTTTATTTTTCCTAATATTTTTTTATTTAATAATTTTTTTATTTTTTTTATATATGAATTATATAAATATATATATCCACCCATTAGTATCACATTGTTTTTTTTAGCTAAATAAATTAGCTTTTTCATTTTTTTCTGTTCTTTTACAATTGGTTTCTCAATAAATATATTTTTCTTATTATTTAAAAATTTTTTTGCCAAATAATAATTGACACTTGGATGTGTAGCTAAAATTATATTTTTTATATTCCTGCATTCTAAAATTTCTTCTATGTTTTTAGATATTACAACTTTATTTCCAAATTTTTTTTTTAGTAAAATATTATTTTTTTTATTTATATCGTAAGTTAAAATATTTTTTTTAGTTATTTTATTTAGTGTGTTGAAAATTATAGAACCCCAATAACCTGTTCCTATCAGACATGTATCATGAATATTTTTATACATTTTATTATATTGATTTATATGAATATCAGAATTTGATCTTATTCAGAGCGTTATTTTTAAATATATTAGCCTCACGGATATATCTTCTTACCATTTGTGTTGTTTTATGACCTGTCATAGCCATTATGCTTCTCTCATCAGCACCAGATTCAGCAGCTACTGTTGCAAAACCAGATCTTAAACTATGACCAGCAAAATTTTTGTTTTCAATACCTGCTAAATTTAAATACTCTTTCATTAACAAAACTACAGATTGGTCAGTTAATCTTTTATCTTTTAATGATAAACCTTTAGAAAATCTTCTAAAAATAGGCCCAGACTTAATTTTAGAAATTTCTAACCATTTTTTTAGATTTGTAACAGGACAGTAAATTTCATTATCGAAGTAGGGTAGTCCTTTAGTCATTCCTTCACCGAATTGGTCAGTTTTTGATCTTTTAATAGTAATTTTTAGACCCTCAGGAACAAATTCTAAATCCTCATGATCAATTGAAATGAGCTCGGTTCTTCTAAAGCCTCCTCCAAAGCCAATTAATATTATTGATTTGTCTCTAAGTTTTTTTATTTCCTCAGTTTTTTGTTTATTTATTACATTAATGATTAATTTTAAATGATTGATTAATATAGGTTTTTTTCCTTTTTGAATACTTCCTTTGACTCTTCTTATCCCCATTAAGTTTTCAACAATTATTGGATGTTTTGTGTCTAGATAATGCCCTTTAAGCCTATGAACCATGCTTATTGATACCAATCTTCGTCTTAAAGTACTAATTTTTGAGTTTTTAGAGAGATGGGTTAGGTATAAGGAAACTATTTTTGGCTCTGTTGGTAATGGATTTAATCCATGTTTTGCACAAAAAGCTGCGAAATCTTTAAAGTCAGATTTATAGGCTCTTAAAGTATTATTTGCCTTTGAGCTTTTAAGGTTATTTAAAGTTGCCTCGTGCAACGATTTTAGATCTGTTGTTAGCTCATTCATGTTATTAGTATTGATAACAATTAATTATCGTTAGTAATATATTAAGTGATTTTTAATGTCAACAAATATATTAAATTCAAATGGACATAGATGTTCTAATGAAATTATCAGTTTTAGTTATATTGATGGCTGCAGGTATCTGGTATTTATTTAGAGGTTCACTTTTGTTTTTATTGTGGATGATA
Source organism: uncultured Pelagibacteraceae bacterium (assembly GCA_902571955.1). GTDB lineage: Bacteria > Pseudomonadota > Alphaproteobacteria > Pelagibacterales > Pelagibacteraceae > Pelagibacter. The sequence continues at coordinate 38,707 of CACGDZ010000009.1, forward strand.
CTTTTTGCACTAGATCTTATTTATTTGTTTTTTGTTATAATGGCTAACATATCAGCAGTCCATGTAATCATACCGTTAATGATATTAATTGGACTATTGTTTTGGGCTAACAAGATGGAAAAAAAGGATAAATATGGGTATTGATGGTGTAATTGAACCAATATATTTCTTAATAACATCTGTTGGTTTTGCAATATTGAGTTTTATTAATTATAGAAAATCTGGAAAAACACTGGAAACTATTTATCTTTCAATTTTGACTGTTTTCTTCATTATTTGCTTCATTATTTTAAATTTTTATTGATGATAGGTACTAAATTTCAATTAAAAGTCTGGAATTACCTTAAAACTATACCAAAAGGCACTGTTAAAACCTATAAGCAAGTAGCAATAGCTATAAAAAGCCCTAAATCAGCGCGTGCTGTAGCTAATGCATGTGGAAAAAACTCTTATGCCCCCAAAATACCATGTCATAGAGTAATTCGGTCTGATGGAGGTCTTGGTGGATACTCAGGGAGAGGTGGAATTAAGACAAAGCTGCGCTTACTGAGGTCTGAAAAAGTTGATATTTAGTGGCTTTTTTGGCTTATTTTATGGTTAAAAATACTAGTAAAATCAACATTTTTTCAATATTTTAGCATATTTTAACATGAATAGTAATATTCACCCTTCAGTTGCACTATATGTAAGGATATATCAAAATAAAGCACCTCTATGGCCGTTTAAATCATATATTCTATAACTGCATTGCTCTACTTTTCAATGATAACAAGGCTAAATTTAGTGTCAAATTTTATAGAATTTGTAAAAATTTTTGTTCCCCTACCCACTTATTAAAATAAAAATTTTGAATTTTGTGTTTAATAAGCTAATAAAACCATTGGTATTAAACACTTTTAAGTATTACTGTTTATTTTCTTTATTATGTTTGCTATTTTTTCTTTTATCTATTTAAAATAATATTAATTAATTGGATAATTAGTGTTAATTAATCTAAATATAAAATAATAAAAAACATAATAATTACAATAATTTAAAAGTATATCTTAAGGTAATATATTATATATTAGTAACTATTTATTTACTATTAATTGGAACGAGTAAGCAAATATTCTCTTCTAGAAATATATAAGCCACTGAGAACAATAATAAACAAACCTAAATAAGTCCAATTATCAGGCAACTCATGAAAGAAATAATAACTAATCAGTATATTTGTAATAATCTCTGTATAGCCCAAAGGAGCTAATTTTGAGGCATCAGCGTATTTGAGTGATAATATGAGGAAAAGGTGTGCTACAGAGGCTATTAGGCCGATTAAAGCCATCAAAATCCATTGATTTGACGTAGGATTAACCCAAACTGAAGGCATAAATAGGCTAATTATTATAGTTCCTATCAAACCAGATAATAAAAGGGTTAAAAGAGGATTATCAGAGGAACTGAGCTTCCTAGTTATAATGAGATAAAACCCATAGCAAATTCCATTACCTAAAGCAGCCATAGTAGCTAAGTTAAGCTCAATAAAACCAGGTCTAATTACAATTAAAGTTCCAATAAAACCTAATGATACAGCAGTCCACCTCTTTACCCCTACTTTTTCATTTAAAAAAAAAGGAGATAAGGCTGTAACACAAATTGGAGCAACAAAGGCTAGGGTCAAAGCTTTAGGAAGTGAAATTTCCGATATTGCATAAAAGAACAAATAAGTAGAAAACACAAAAATTAATCCTCTAATTAATTGAAGGGCTGGTTTTTTCGTCCAAACTAATGAATGTCTATAAAAGATAATCATTAGGGATAGTGTAAAGACTACAGTAAAAAAATATCTTGCCCACGTTATCTGTAAAACATCCATAGATGAGCTTAAATATTTAGCAAAAGCATCCATGACTGGAACAATCATCCAAGCAGTAGCATTTAAAATTATAGCCTTCATAAAAGAAGGATATCTCCTAATAGAAGTATTTTAAAGCAAAGAATAATGTAATTGGGATAGTAAATAATGACATGATTGTAGATACTACAATTGTACTAGAAATATTATCCACAATTTCTTTAGGAGAGTACATGTGGGCAACTAAATAACATAAAATTGCACTTGGCATACACGATTGTATCAACAATACACCCGCTGGTATTCCGGATAAATTAAAAAATTTTATAACAGCAAATCCAATAATTGGCCCAAGTATTACTCTTCCAAAAGATGTTATTAATGCATCTTTGAAAGAAAATACTTTCATTTGAGTAAGAGCTACTCCAAGAGACATTAAGATCATAACAATCATACCGTAGGCTAAAAGCATTACGGTATTTAAAACAAATTGAGGAAACGGTATTTCAAAATATAAAAAAATAACTGTTATTAAAATTGCATAAAAAGATGGACTTTTTAATATAATTTTAAAATCAAAAGATCGCTTTGCTAAGAATATATTAAGTGTAAAATGCAGTAAAACAATTAGAGATGAAATTGCTGCAGCTATTCCCATTCCTAATTCGCCATAAGCAAACAAACATATAGGTATGCCCATATTTCCAGTATTTGGTAAAATAAAAGTAGGTAATTCTCGAATATAGTCTTTTTTCATAAGTATAAGAAAAATTAATCCAACAATACCAAACAGACTTAATAGAATTATTGAGTAACCAAAATACTCTTTGAAAACGTCATAAGTAACACCGCCTGCTGTTATAGCAAAAATAACAAGAGCTGGTGTTCCAAAATTACCAGCATATGTTGTTATAAATGATGTATCAAAATCTGGATTTTTTTTACCCAAATGATATCCAAGTCCTACTATTAGGAATACTGGAAATAAAACCTCAAAAAGTTTTAAATAAATTTCCATTAACCAAGCAATCTGATTAATGTTGGAATTTTTAAAATATTTTTATTTTTTTTGAAAATATACAAACAATTATGAATGTTAATATCAGTTGTTTTATGTGTAATAATAACAATTGTTGCTTTATTGTTTTTTTTATCAGGTGTCTGTATTAGCCTTTTAACTGAAATTTTATACTTAGCTAAACGATTAGTTATTTCCGATAATACACCAGGCTTGTCTTTTACTTCAAACCTTAAATATAATGAATTAACATAATTATCTACATTATATGGTTTTAAAGATTTAAGCTTAGAAACACTAACACCAAAAGGTTTTTTTATATTTCCACGCAAAATTGAGAGCAAATCAGAAAGCAATGAAGAAGAAGTAGGTCCCGGTCCAGCCCCCTCACCTTGCAATACACTTTCTCCAACTGGTTTACCTTGAAGAATTACTGCATTCATTACACCGTTAACATTCCCAATATAAGATTTTTTACTTACTAAACATGGGTGCACGGTTTCAAAAAGATGATTATTCTTCAACTCAGAAATACCCAGTAGCTTTATTCTTAAATCTAATTGATTTGCAATTTTAATATCTTTTAATTCAATTTTTTCTATTCCTTCCATTAAACATTTATGTTTAGAAATTTTACTATTAAAGGCTAAAGCAGATAAAATCCTTACTTTGGCAAATGCATCAAAACCATTTAAGTCTAATTTTGGATTACCAGGTTCGGCATAACCAAGTATCTGAGCTTTTTTTAAAACATCTGCAAAATTTTGATCTGAATTTTCCATTTCAGATAAAATGTAATTTGAAGTACCATTCAAAATTCCATAAACTTTTGATATTTTGTTTGTTGCCAATCCCTCTTTAATAGATCTTAATATTGGGATACCACCAGCAACTGATGCTTCAAATTCCAAATTAACTTTATTTTTTTCTGCAAGTTTTGCTAACTCATTTCCATGTTTTGAGATTAAAGCTTTATTAGGTGTAATAACATGGATTTTACTCTTTAAAGCTGTTTCTACAACTTTTTTAGAAATACCACCTGATAATCCTATAGCTTCAAATAATATATCAATATTATTTTTCTTAAAAATTTCTAAAGGATTTTTGTAAAATATTTTTTTATTAACTTTAAATTTTCGTTTTTTATTAATACTTCTTGCAGATACAGCCACCACATTTATTCTCTTTCCTGTTTTAAGCTCAATATCCTTTTTTTTTGTATTTAGTTCATTTAGCAAATAATTGCCAACCTGACCAAGTCCTACTACTGCAATATTAATTAATTTACTCATTTACTTATATCTGGATATTTACTTTTTTTTGTATAGTCATCTATATAAATCTCATATTCCTCTAGTGTCATTGACGTTATATCGTCTGCCTTTTTTAATATTTGATTTAATTTTTTTTGTTTATTTTTATTTTTAATAGAATTTTCTGTCCAATATTGAGAATCTTTGTTTAAAGAACAGTTGGCTAATATTAATGAAAAAAAAATTATTATAAATTTTCTCATTTTAACCCAGTCTTTTCAGGAAAATTAAATTTATTGTTTAAATTTTGTACAGCTTGACCCGCTCCACCCTTAATCAAGTTATCAATAGCAGATAGAATAATTATTTTATTACTATATTTGGATTTACACACTGAAATATAACAATTATTAGTATTTATCACATCATTGGTGCTTAACAATGAGTCAGGCTTTAATATTTTTATAAAACTCTCATTTTTATAAAAATTAATTAATGTTTTTAATACTTTAGTTTTTGAAATATTATTTTTTAAATCAACATATATAGTACTCAAAATACCTCTGAACATTGGTGATAAGTGAGGTGTAAAGCTAAAGTGAAATTTTTTTTTTGTAAATTTTCTTAACATTTGGTCTATTTCAGAATTGTGACGATGATTACCAACTCCATATGCACTTAAAGACTCATATAGATTTTTATCTTTATACTTTTTGTGAACTCCTCTACCAGCACCTGAATATCCTGATTTTGAATCAATTATAATATTATTTAATTTAATTAGATTTTTCTTAAATAAAGGAAATAGAGGTAGTAATATTGATGTTGGATAACATCCTGGGCATGAAATTATATTATAATTTTTAATTTCTTTTCGGTTTATTTCAGGAAGCAAATAGATACTTTTCTTTATTAAATTAGTTGCACGATGTTTTTGTTTATACCACTTTAAATAATCAGAAGCTTTTTCTAATCTAAAATCTGCAGCAAGATCGATTAGAGTATGATTTTTGTTTAAATGTTTAG
>CACGDZ010000010.1 GCA_902571955.1 uncultured Pelagibacteraceae bacterium
GCAAAAGACAACTCAATTTATAATTTTATACAATGGAGACATCTTTTAACCTCTGGTAATCAATCTTCCTTTTACGAATATCAAGTTTTTTTAAATAAAAATTCAAATTATCCCAGAATAAACAGAATTAGATATCTTGCTGAACACAAACTATCAACAGAAAGTGTTTCACCTAAAAAAATAATAAATTGGTTTGGAGAAAAAGATCCATTAAGTGGTTATGGAAAAATGATACTTGGTGAAAGTCATGTTTTAATTGGTGATAAAAACAAGGGTACAAAACTTATAAAAGAAGGCTGGATAACGGCAGATTTATCAAAAAATGAATTAAAATATTTTAGAAAAAAATTTAGAAAATATTTAAATGCAAATGACTATATAAAACGAGCTGATTATTTAGCTTGGAACGGAGATCGTTGGGATTTACAAAGATTAATAAGGTATCTGCCTAAAGATTACGAACTTTTATACAATGCAAGACATCTTTTAATGAGTAAAGGATATGGAGTTGACCAAGCCATAGCAAATGTTCCTCAAAAATTTAAGAACGATGCCGGCTTAAACTATGATCGATTAAAATGGAGAAGGAAAAAAGGACGTGTAGATTCTTCAGCAGAAATCTTATTGAAAATAAGAAATGATAAAGAGTATTTAGTAAGACCTGATAAATGGTGGAAAGAAAGAGAAATTATTTCAAGAGCATTGCTTTATAAAAAGAAATATGAAATTTCATATAAAATTTCAAGTAATCATGGAATGACCAAAGGAGCTGAATATGCAGCTGCTGAATGGATGAGTGGATGGATAGCATTAAGTTTTTTAAATGATCCAATGACTGCTAAAGATCATTTTAAAAATTTTTATGAAAGTGTTACTTATCCAATAAGCTTGTCTAGAGGTGCTTATTGGCTTGGAAGAGCATATGAGAAAATAGGCGAAAGAGAGCAATCAAATAATTGGTACAGAGAAGCCACAAAATATCTAACCACATACTATGGTCAGCTAGCTTTTTTAAAATTAAATCCAAATGGAAAATTTGAGTTAGAAAAAGATATTGAAATTGATCCAAAATATAGAATTCAATTTTTTAATAAAGAGCTTGTAAAAATTTGTTATCTTTTAGACGAATTAAAAAAAGATAAATATACAAAGCATATTTTAAGACATTTAGCTAATGACAATATAGCAAAAGGTAGTGAGGTTTTGGCTGCAGAATTAGCTACTAGTATTAATAGATATGACTTTGCTATTCAGGTTTCAAAAATTGCATCTTATCAAAAAAGATTTCATAATAAATACAATTATCCAATAATTAGCACTCCTAAATATATTAATAAAAGAAAAATTCCAGAAAGTGCTTTGATCTTGTCTATAATTAGACAAGAAAGTGAATTTGATTTAGAAGCTTCTAGTCATGCTGGTGCAAAAGGATTAATGCAATTGATGCCCTACACAGCAAAATTAGTTTCAAAACAAGCCAAACTTCCTTATTCAAAATCAAGATTAACCACTGATCCAGAATATAATATTAATTTAGGCTCACATTATATTGCAGGTTTAATTCTACAATATGATGGTGCCTACCCTTTTGCAGTCGCAGCGTATAATGCTGGACCCAACAGAGTTAAATATTGGAAAAAAATAAATAAAGATCCGCAAAAAAAACAAGTTGATTATGTTGATTGGGTTGAATTAATAAAATTTAGAGAAACAAGAAATTACGTACAGCGTGTAATGGAAAATTATAATGTCTATAGATATATTTTGGAACAACGACCTGTACCTATGAAAAACTTTTTTAAAGATCAGCCTCTATTTTAGTGGCGGAAGAGGAGGGATTCGAACCCTCGGTACAAGTTTCCTCGCACGGTCATTTAGCAAACGACTGGTTTCAGCCTCTCACCCACTCTTCCGTATGACATTGTGTATTAAGTGATTGTATTGAAAATTCAATATATATAAAGTAATTATTCAATTATTATGAGAAATAAGTACTCAGTTTTTTCTTTAATCAAAAATGCTCTTTCATATCATGAAAATTGGCAAAGAGCATGGAAAGATCCTACTCCAAAAAAAGAGTACGATGCAGTTATTGTTGGTGGTGGTGGCCACGGATTAGCAACAGCCTACTATTTAGCAAAAAAACACAATATGAATAATATTGCTGTAGTCGAGAAAGGTTGGATTGGTGGAGGAAATACTGGACGAAATACTACAATTATTAGATCAAATTATTTATGGGACGCCAGTGCAGGATTGTATGATCATGCATTAAAAATTTGGGAAGGTTTATCTCAAGAACTAAACTATAATGTAATGTTTAGTCAAAGAGGTGTAATGAACCTTGCACATAATTTACAAGATGTTAGAGATTTAAAAAGACGAACACATGCTAATAGACTAAATGGAATTGATGCAGTCTACTTGAGCACAGAAGAAGTTAAAAAATTTTGTCCAATTATAAATACATCACCAGATATTAGATACCCTGTTTTAGGAGGAACTTTACAACGAAGAGCTGGTACAGCAAGACACGATGCTGTTGCTTGGGGATATGCTAGAGGAGCTGATGCAATGGGTGTTGATATTATTCAAAATTGTGAAGTTAAAGGAATAAAAAGAAATGAAGATAGTGTTGAAGGAATAGAAACAACAAAAGGATTTATAAAAACTAAGAAAGTTGGTGTAGTTGCAGCTGGTCATTCGAGTGTAATAGCTAATATGGCTGGTCTAAGACTTCCGCTTGAAAGTAAACCTTTACAGGCTTTAGTTTCTGAACCTGTAAAACCAATTATTGATACAGTTGTAATGTCTAACGCAGTGCACGCTTATGTCAGTCAATCTGACAAAGGAGAGCTAGTGATTGGTGCTGGGACGGATGATTATGTTTCTTATACTCAAAAAGGTAGTCATCAAATAGTTGAAGGAACATTAAATGCAATTTTAGAGTTATATCCAATTTTCAGTAGAATGAGAATGTTAAGACAATGGGGAGGAATAGTAGATATTTGTCCCGACGCTAGTCCAATTTTAAGTAAAACTTCGATTAAAGGATTATATTTTAATTGTGGTTGGGGTACTGGAGGATTTAAAGCAACTCCTGGATCTGGAGACTTATTTGCTCATACTATTGCAAACGATGAACCTCATAAACTTAATGCTGCATTTAATTTAAATAGATTTGTAAGCGGTGACCTTGTTGATGAACATGGTGCTGCAGCGGTTGCTCATTAATGTTTTTAATAAACTGTCCATACTGTGGAGAACGAGATCAGCAAGAATTTAAGGCTGGTGGTGAAGCTCATATTGAAAGACCTAAACAACCAACAGAATTAAGTGATGATGAATGGGCAGAATATTTATTTATGAGAAAAAATATTAAAGGTGTTCAATTTGAAAGATGGAACCATGCACATGGTTGTCGTAAATGGTTTAATATGGTTAGAGATACTTCTAATGATGAAATAAAAGCAATTTACAAAATGGGTGAAAAACCACCTGCTCAATAAAATGACTAAAAACTTAAGAGTAAAATCCAGTGAGTACATTGATGAAACTAATAGAATTTCCTTTAAATTTAATGGCAAAACTTACCATGGTTTTAAAGGTGATACGTTAGCCTCAGCGTTACTTGCAAATAACGTTCATTTAGTTGGAAGAAGTTTTAAATATCATAGACCAAGAGGAATTATGACGTCTGGTTCTGAAGAACCAAATGCTATAGTTCAAGTAAATCCTGGTACAAACAGAACAGAACCTAATGTTAGGGCAACAGAAGTTGAGATTTACGAGGGCTTAGAGGCATCCAGTCAAAATTGTTGGCCAAGTGTAGAATTTGATATTGGTGGAATAAACAATTTTCTTTCCCCTTTTTTTCCAGCAGGTTTTTATTACAAAACATTTATGTGGCCTGCTAGTTTTTGGGAGAAATATGAATTTTTCATACGACACTCAGCCGGTTTGGGGAAATCACCAACATCAAGTGATCCTGACATTTATGACCACCGAAATATTCACTGTGATGTATTGGTTGTAGGCGCAGGTATATCAGGAATATTAGCAGCAAAAAATGCAGCTAAAAATGATTTTAAAACGTTGTTAGTTGATGAAAAAAATGAACTTGGTGGTTCAACTGTTTATGAAAACAATGAATTTAACAAAATTGATAATAAAACTCCATCAGAGTGGTTAAAAAAGGAAATAGAGGAACTAAAAGGTATTAAAAATCTTGAAATAAAAACTAGAACAAGTGTGGCTGCTTATCATCAATATAATTATCTTTTGGCTAGAGAAAATCTAACTGATCATTTGGAGGCAAAAGAAAAAACAAATAAAATCAGACAAAGACTTCTTAAAATTAGAGCTAAGAAAGTTATTTTAGCTACAGGTGCATTAGAAAGACCTTTGATATTTAATAATAATGATAGACCAGGAATAATGCTTTCATCTGCAATAAAAAAATACAGTGAATTTTATGGTGTTGTGTGTGGTAGTAAAAATGTATTTTTTACTAATAATGATAGTGCCTACGAAAGCGCTATGTCACTATACAACAAGGGTATCAATGTTGAAGCAATAATTGATATTAGAGAGCAATCTGAAAGTAAAATTATTAAAAAAGTAAAAGAAGTAGGTATTAAAATTTACTGGTCACATACAATTGTTGATACAACTGGTTATAAAAGACTAAATAGTATTTCAACAATGAAACTATCAAATGATGGTACTTCAGTTACTGGAAGTAAAATTTCTATTTCGTGTGATTGCTTAGGAGTTGCTGGTGGCTGGACACCTGCTGTACATTTATATACACAATCAGGTAGTAAACTGAGGTTTGATGAAGAAAAAAAAGTTTTCTTACCAAATCAGAATACATCTGAACAAATAAGTGTAGGATCTTGTGGTGGAGATTTTAAAATTGATGAAATCATTAAAAATTTAAATCAAAAGCTTAAAGATACTCTAAATATTAATGAAACAGATTTAGATAGTATTAAAGTTGAGATTGATCAGGAAAATTCAAAAAGAAACATTTGGTTACTACCTTGCGATAAACCTTTAGGTAAAACTAAACCATTTGTAGATTATCAAAACGATGCAACAGCTAAAGATATCAAATTAGCATTAAGAGAAGGTTTTAGATCTATTGAGCATGTTAAAAGATACACGACTACCGGTATGGGAACCGATCAAGGTAAACTAGGAAATATGCATGCATTAGGAATAATTGCAGATACTGCCGGCGTTAAAATGGGAGAATTAGGAACTACTACATTTAGACCTCCTTACACACCGTTAACATTCGGAACTATTGTGGGTCGAAATGTAGGAAAGTTTTTTGATATTTTTAGAAGAACGCCAATGAATGATTGGCATGTTGAAAATAAAGCTGAATTTGAAAATGTCGGTCAATGGAAGAGAGCATGGTACTACCCTATTAACGGAGAAACTATGCATCAAGCAGTACAAAGAGAAAGTAAAGCTGCTAGAGAAAGTGCTGGTATATTAGATGCCTCTACTCTTGGTAAAATTGATATTCAAGGAAGTGATGCATCAGAATTTTTAAATAGAGTTTATACAAATGCTTGGTCAAAATTAGCTATAGGAAAGTGTAGATACGGCCTGATGCTGAATGAGGATGGAATGGTTTATGATGATGGAGTTACAACTAGATTAGGTGAAAATCATTACATCATGACCACAACAACTGGTGGAGCAGCAAATGTTTTAGGTAAACTTGAAGACTATCTTCAAACGGAATGGCCTGAGCTTGATGTTTATTTAACCTCTGTAACAGATCATTATGCTACAGCTAGTTTATGCGGACCTAATAGTAAAAAAATTCTTAAAAAAATAATTCCTGATTTAGATTTATCAGATGAAAATTTTCCTCATATGTCATTCAAAGAAGCGAAAATTGGCAATATTAAATGCAGAATAATGAGAATTAGTTTTACTGGTGAACACAGCTATGAAATAAATATTCAAGCAAGTTATGGAAAAGATTTATGGGATAAGTGTATTGAGGCAGGTAAAGAGTTTAACATTACTCCTTATGGAACTGAGACAATGCACTTATTAAGGGCAGAAAAAGGTTTCATAATTGTTGGTCAAGATACAGATGGAACAATGACTCCGATCGATCTTCAAATGGATTGGATAGTAAGCAAGAAAAAATACGATTTCATAGGCAAAAGATCTCTTTATAGATCTGATACAATGAGAGAGGATAGAAAGCAATTAGTAGGTTTATTAACTGAAGATCCAAATATTGTTTTAGAAGAAGGAGCACAAATAGTTTCTGAGTTAAATCAAAGTCCAATAGAAATGCTTGGACATGTAACTTCAAGTTATTTCAGTCCAAACCTAAATAAATCAATAGCACTTGCAGTAATTAAAGGTGGAAAAGATATGATGGGAAAAAAACTTTTTGTGCCCATGGAAAATAAAAATATTAATGTCACCGTTTCAAATCCAGTCTTCTATGATGAGAAAAATGAGAGGTTAAATGCTTAACTATAATTCAGTTATTAAAAATGAAATTAAGCAAGAAAGTATTTCTGTAAAGGAAATCTCTCCAATCATAAAAATTAATTTGAGAGGTAAAAAAAGAGAATTTTTAACAAATGTTGGCAAAAATCTTAATATGATCTTACCTACAGAAGCAAACACTTCAACAACGAGTGATAAATTAACAGCAATATGGCTAAGTCCAGATGAATGGATGATAATCGCAAATGAGCTGGCAAGTAAAGACACTAATAAATCCGATCTATATGAAATGTTATTTAATAGTATTTCAAAAACAAATTTAGGTGCTGTTATAGATGTAACAGATCAATTTGTTCAATTAGAACTTAAAGGTGAAAATGTCTACGATATCTTTTCAGCAGGATCTCCTTTTAATTTTAATGAATTTAAAGAAAAAAAAGGATCAACAACTCAAACAGTTTTAAATCATGTAGATATAATTCTGCACCATAAAGATGAAAATGTTGTAAATCTGTTTGTTAGAAGATCTTTTGCTGAGCATCTTTGTTCTTGGATTGAAGACTGCTCTTCTAGACTATAAAAATATTTATAATTAGTTAACAAGACTTTAAAACAAATCCTGTTTCATTAACGTGTTCCTTGCATTTCTTTCTATAATCTTGTGTTATTTCTTTAGCAGGATTTAAACATTCTATTACCCTGCCAATAGAATCTCTACCAGTACATGTAGTAGGTTGTGCCTTATGACCCAATGGTAAATATACTAAACTGTAATAGTCGTAATGTCTATCTGTAGAATGGGCAGTTATGATTCTATTATTATCAAAATCAATAACTACTGTTTGACCAGCAAAACCATCTAACATCATTATAATTCTATCTTCTAATCCGATTGGGTCAAAGTGAAACTGGCCACCATAACTTTGTGTAGCCTGAAAGTTGCCTTTAAACTTACTGTATTCATGTTTGCCTTTATCAATTCTTGTTTCATACATTGTTTTTAAATACTTACCAACACAAGTATCATTATTCCAATGATTCATTATCATATTAGCAATTCTTACATAATCATATCTGTCAGCATAGAAAGAATATCTTCCGTATTCACCAGATTTTCTGTTACCAGTTTTTTTAGCATATAAAGTCTTATGAAAATAAACTCTTTTTGCAACTTTAGCATCTTCTACAAATATCTTATGTAATAACTTGTTCCAGTCATCACCAGTTTTGTAAATGACATAGTTCATAATAACATTGGTTGTTAAAGCGGAGTAATTGTAATTAACACCAGGTGTTATACCTTCTTTGCCTTTAAAGTATTTCTTCATAACTTTTTTAATTGGAATAGTATTTGTGTTAGGACCCTTACCCATCCAAGCGTTATCTTTTCTATATTTGGCGTGACCAATATATGGATCATCACCTGCTGTCATATGTAATAAATCAATTAACTTTTGATTTTCGTATAAAGTATCTTCAACAGTTGGGTAATCAATTCTTTCAAAAACTGTATGATTAATATAACCACCACACATAGCATAACCTGTAACTAAACCTACTAAAGACTTACCTACAGAATGTGAAGGATATGGTCCTTTGTATTTACTTTTTCTATTTTGATCAACTAAAATTTTGTTGTTTTCAAATAAGATGTAAGAAACTAAACCAGTTTTTTTATCTGACATTTGTTGTTCAGCTATTTTTGATAATCTGTTAGTTTGTAAATCAAATTCAAACTGATAGGCGTTATCATTTTTTTTATCACCTATTTTATATTTGTGGTGACAATTAAAACAATATTTTTCGTTAGAATGATGAGCAAAAGCAAAATCTATCATAATAAAGAAGACTGAGATACTAAAAAATGAAATTAATTTTTTCAAACCTTACCTTTTTTTTCTTCTGAAGTCCCATGGCATTTCAAATTTGCCTTGCCAAAGGCCTTTTTTTTTATTTTTAGCATTAATTTCGTTTGATATATATTTTTTTGAGTATTTTTTATAAGCTACTGCATAACCGTTTGAAACTAACCAAGCATTCAGATTTAAATTTCTCTTATAGCACTCTCCAATTAATCTTTTATATCTGTCAACATCCAAAATTTTACAATTTATTACTTTGTTATTTATTTTTTTTTGTAATTTTTGAGTTGAAATTTTTCCACATGGATAATCTTTAGTAAAAGTAAAAAAAATTATTGTTAGATATGGTTTTTTACACATTTGCTTGAATTCAGGGGCATCAATTCCATGCAATCTTATCTTTTTTGAATTTATTTTTATTGTATCACCATCAATAATTTGAGCATTTCCAGAAATTTCTTTAATCTCTTCAGACCTTACATCGTTAAATGTAAGAATAAAAAAAATCGAACAAATTATAATTAAAATTACCGCTTTCCTTTTTGTAAAAAACATACTTAAAAAATATTAAATATTAGCTAATTTATTTTTAATATAATATTTAACATAAAATAGTAACATCAATGATATCAACCACTGAAAGATAGCCCAAATGTAAAAAAAAGTTTTAAAATCTGCATTTAAATACTTTGCAATGTAAAAAGATAAAACTGGTACTATAACATTTCTAGCAATATTATTAACCATGGCTTTTTCAGATTTTTTTAAAGCCATAAAAAATCCATTTGATAAGAAAAATATTGGATAAGCAGGTAAAATAAATGCAGAAATCTTAAGATACATTGAGCCATGCATAATTACATCTGGATTTGAAGAAAAGAATTTAGGAACTATGTCAGCACTTATAAAAATAACTACACCAGCAATTAACATTATAAATAGACCGTATTTTATTGAGGTGAAATAGGATTGCTCCACTCTTTCATAATATTTTGCTCCAATATTTTGTGCTATTATTGAAATTATTGCTGTATTAATTCCTAATATTGGTAACAAAACTACTTGCTCAATTCTTGTGGCAGATCCATACCCTGCTACAGCATATTCTCCAAATAATCCAACGTATGTAAAAACAACTGTTGCGGCAATAGAATATCCTAATATTGCAATTGTAATTGGCATTGATTGAAAAAAAATATTTTTTAAGAAAAAAAATTTAGCTATGAAATGGTCTAAAGTTATTTGTTTAATTCTTTTATTATTTAATATTTTTATCAGAATAACCAATAAAGATACAAATTGAGCAATTAAAGTTGCTATCCCAATACCGGTTATTCCTAATGGTGGTATAAATAAAAAACCAAAAATAAAAATTGGGTTTAAAATAATGTTTAAGAAAAAAGAAAATATTAGAACATTTCTGTAAGTTTTAGTATCTCCTTCTGCGTGTAAAAATGAATTTAATGCTACTACTAAAATAAATAATATTGTACCTAAAAAAATTACATTTATATATTCGAGTCCAAGAATTGTTACTTCTTGAGAAGAATTCATTAATAAGAATATCTTTTCTCCAAAAGCAAATCCTAAAATAGATACAACTACCGAAATTATAATCGAATAAATGATTACATTTCCAAAATAACTTAAAACATTTTTTTCATTTTTTTCTCCAATACTGCTGCCAATCAAAGATGTACCTGCTACGGTAACTCCAATAGATGTCGCAATTATCAAAAAATATATCGGAAAAGACTTGCTCAAAGCAGATAAGGCTTCTGGTGATATTTTTCCTGCATAAAAAGTATCTACGATAGTATAAAGTGTTTGAAATAACGTCCCTACACTTGCTGGTACAGCAAGTTTTCTTACTAACAACGAAACTTCATCTTTTAATAAATTCATTAATTTAAGATTTGTTAATACTCTTTTTGGAAGATATGTCTTTTTCCTGCTTCTTTAGCAAGATTAATTTGTTTCTGTCTCATTCTAAATCTTGATTTTTGATCATCTGTTAGATTATCGTGACAATTTGTACATGAAACACCCTCTTCAAATTTTTTTGATTTTTTATCCTTAAGAGAAATAGGCTTCCTACAACCACTGCAGATTGAGTAAGAACCAACTTTTAGACCGTGTTTTAAACTAATTCTGTTATCAAAAACAAAACATTCCCCTTTCCATAAACTTTTTTTCTTATTAGTTTTTTTCAGATAATTTAAAATTCCACCATTTAACTGATAAACGTTATTAAAACCTTTATTTTCTAAATATACAGATGCCTTTTCACAACGAATTCCACCAGTACAAAACATAGCTATAGGTTGATTTTTTTTTAATTTTTTTAGATATTTTGGAAAATCTCTAAAGTTATCAACATCAGGATTGATTGCTCCCTTAAAAGTTCCAACATCGTATTCAAATGGTTTTCTCGCATCTATTAGAACAGTATCTTTTTTTTTAATTAGCTTATTCCATTTGATTGGATCTACATGGCTATCTTTTTTCTTTATTCTTTTTTTTAAAATTAAGTTCATAGGAACAACCTCGTTTTTGATTTTTACTTTAGGTTTATGAAATGGTTGGAAGGAGCTTTTAGAGACATTACTAGTGTTAAATTCTTTAAATTTAAGAGTTCTTTTTAAATTATTAATTATGTATTTAATGTCTGCAGCTTTACCAGAGATAGTTCCATTTACACCTTCTTTGGATATAATTATTGTTCCTTTAATGTTTTTCTTTTTTAAGGTTTCTAATAAAACTTTTCGATTTTTCTTTAGATAAGAAATTTTAACAAATTTATAAAAGCCAACTACTTCAAACATTATAATTTTCTACAAACGGTCATTCCATCTCCAAGAGGAATTATTAATTTTTCAACCCTTGTATCCTTTGAGATATGACTATTAAACTCTTTAATATTTTTGGTAAATTTATCATTATTGTTTTCATTAACAACTTCTCCATACCATAAAACATTATCAATGATTATTAGACCATTTTGGTTCAATAATTGTAAAGAACGTTCATAGTATTCAATATAATTCATTTTATCAGCATCGATAAAAACTAAATCAAACTTTTCATTTTTAATTTCGTCTAGACTTTCTAAAGCAGGTTTAATTAATGTTTTTATTTTATGGTCTTGATTAGCTTTTTTAAAAAAATCTATTGCAACTTTATTGTTCTCTTCATTTTTATCTAAAGCAATTATTTTACCATCATCTGATAATGCCAAAGCCATAGATAAAGTACTTAATCCTGTAAATGTTCCTATCTCTAAAACTTTTTTGATATTTGAAATTTTTATAATTAAATGCAGAAATTGACTTTGTGAAATTGAGATTTGCATTCTTTTGATATCACCAAGAGATGTGTTGTAATCAATTATTTCTTTTTGGACTGGATGTAAATTAAATCCATGACTTAAAATATACTCTTGGAGTTCTTTAGTTATGTTTAGGTCTGAACCCATAAATTCTAAAGTTTTTTCTTTAAAATCTCATTTACTAATTGAGGATTTGCTTTTCCACCAGAAACTTTCATTACTTGGCCAACAAAGAAACCAAATAATTTAACTTTACCTGATTTATATTCGGTAGCTTTATCTCTGTTATCATCAATGACCTTAACAATCAGCGCCTCAAGTGCTTTTGGATCACTCTCTTGTTTTAAACCTTTTTCTTCAACAATTTTTTTAGGATCCTTGTCGCCTTCCATCATTTGTTCGAAAACTGTTTTTGCAATTTTTCCAGAAATTGTTCCATCTTTAATTAAATTGATTAACTTTGATAAATTACCTGCGCTTATAGGGCTTTCAGTTATTTCTAAATTTTTTTCATTTAAGGCTGCAAATAATTCACCAATTATCCAATTTGTTGCAAGTTTTACATCAGATTTCTTAATTACATTTTCAAAGTAATTAGATGTTTCAATATCCGAAACTAAAATATTAGCTTCATAAGGTGATAATTTAAATTTTTCTATAAATCTTTTTTTCTTTTCATCTGGTAGCTCTGGAATTTCTGATTTTAAATTTTCGATAAAATCATCTGAAACTTCTAATGGTAATAAGTCGGGATCTGGAAAATATCTGTAATCATGAGCATCCTCTTTTGATCTCATTGATCTAGTTTCATTCTTTTTAGTGTCAAAAAGTCTTGTTTCTTGATCAATTGTTTGTCCATCCTCAATTAAATCAACTTGTCTGTTAGCTTCGTATTCAATAGCCATTTGCATGAACTTAATTGAGTTAACATTTTTTATCTCACATCTGGTTCCAAAATCTTTTGAACCTTTTTTTCTAACAGATACATTTACGTCGGCTCTCAAGGATCCTTCCTGCATGTTTCCATCACAGGTTCCTAAATATCTCATTATAGATCTTAATTTTTTAATATACGCATTTACTTCATCTGGAGATCTTAGGTCGGGTTTGCTTACAATTTCCATTAAAGCCACACCTGATCTATTTAAATCTACAAAAGTATTTTTAGGATCTAGATCATGAATACTTTTACCTGCATCTTGCTCCAAGTGTAATCTTTCTATGCCCACCTCTTTTTGACCATCGGGCATATCAAGTATTACTTTTCCCTCACCTACAATTGGATCTTTGAATTGTGAGATTTGATAACCCTGAGGTAAGTCAGCATAAAAATAATTTTTTCTATCAAAGACAGATCTCTTATTGATTTTAGCTTTTAAACCAATTCCTGTTTTAATAGCTTGTTTTACACAATACTCATTTATTACCGGTAACATTCCTGGAAATGCTGCATCAACTAAACTTACTTGAGTATTTGGTTCAGCTCCAAATTTCGTCGAAGATGTCGAAAATAATTTTGACTGCGATGAAACTTGTGCATGCACTTCCAAACCAATGACTACTTCATATTGATTATCATGTCTATTAATAAGATATTCAGATTTGTTCTTACTCACTTAATCCACCAATCAGTAATATTGTTTTTAAAATTAATTTTTTCTTCCATAGCATATGCAATATTTAAAATATTTTGTTCATCAAAAGCATTACCAATTATCTGTAACCCTAATGGATACCCTTTAGCATCATGACCTGCGGGTATAGATATTCCTGGTAAACCTGCTAAATTTACAGGAACAGTAAAAATATCGTTTAAATACATTGAAACTGGATCATTTGTTTTTTCACCAATTTTAAAAGCTGAACTTGGAGTAGATGGGGTTAGAATTGCATCTACTTTTTTAAAAGCATCATCAAAATCATTTTTAATTAGTTTTCTTACCTTTTGAGCTTTAAGATAATAAGCATCATAATATCCTGAAGATAAAACATAAGTTCCAATCATTATTCTTCTTTGAACTTCAGTACCAAATCCTTCAGATCTTGTTTTTTCATACATATCAATAAGATTTTCTCCCTCAGCTCTAAAACCATATTTAACACCATCATATCTAGCTAAATTGGATGAGGCCTCTGCTGGTGCTACGATATAGTAAGTTGGTAGTGCATAATTAGTATGAGGTAGAGATATATCTATAATCTCTGCACCACAATCTTTTGCATATTCAATGCCTTTTTTCCACAGACTCTCTATTTCTTTAGGCATGCCATCTACTCTATATTCTTTAGGTATTCCTATTTTTTTACCTTTAATATCTTTTGTTAATTCTTTGCTGTACTCGTTCCTTTTAAAGTCTATCGATGTAGAATCTTTTTCATCATAAGTGCTAATAACTTCCTGTAACAATGCACAATCTTTAACATTTTGTGCCATTGGGCCAGCTTGATCTAGGGATGATGCAAATGCTACAATTCCGTATCTAGAGCAACTACCATAAGTTGGTTTTAATCCAACTGTTCCCGTAAAAGAAGCAGGCTGTCTTATGGATCCACCTGTATCTGTTCCAATAGTTATTGGTGTTAATTGAGCTGCTACAGCAGAAGACGATCCACCAGAAGATCCTCCTGGGACTAAATTTTTATCAATTGGGTTTTGTACATTACCAAAAAAACTAGTTTCATTAGAGGAACCCATTGCAAATTCATCACAATTTAATTTACCAGTTAGTATGGCTCCTTCATTCCAAATGTTTTGTGTGACTGTTGACTCGTAAGTTGGAACAAAGTTATTTAAAATCTTACTACCCGCAGTGGTTCTTAAATCTTTTGTACAAAATAAATCTTTCACAGCCATTGGAATACCTGGCAATTTTAAATCCAGATTAGGTTTTTCATCAAACGTTTTTGCTTTATTTAATGCATTTGTATAATCTTCAGTTATATATGCATTTAATTCTTTTGATTTTTCTGACCTTTCAACAAATGCTTTAGTAACTTCACTTGAGGAAAGTTTTTTACTTTTTATATTTTCTACTAACTGAGATAATGATTGTTTAGTTATATCTGACATTATTCAATTACCTTTGGTACTACAAAATAATCTTCATTCTCCTTAGGAGAATTTTTTATTACTTGTTCTCTTAAGTTTTTACTTTTTACTTTATCGGATCTTAGTTTTAGAGTTGTTTTTGCAACAGAAGTTAATGGTTCAACATTGTCAGTTTTTAATTCGTTAAGTTTTTCAATAAATTCAAAAATTGAATTTAAATCTCCTGCAAGTTTCTCTGCTTTTTTCTCATCTACAGAAATTCTTGATAGTTTAGATATGTGCTTTATTGTTTTAAGATCGATGCTCATATGGTATTTAAATATGTCGCAAACTATCACTTTAGTTTAAAATATACAATATGATCACTATTGAAGAATTTAAAAAAAAACAGTCTGAAGCCTCTAGATTGATTGGTTTAGATCTTGGTTCAAAAAGAATCGGTGTATCAATCTGTGACGAAAAACAGTCAATAGCCACACCATTTAAAACAATCAATAAGACCAATAATAATGATCTAATCAATGAATTAAAAAAAATAATAAAGGAAAACAATATTAAAGGAATTGTGATTGGATATCCAATTAACATGGATGGTACGTTAGGTCCCTCTGCTCAATCAGTAAATGATGTGTCTAAAAATATAGACAAAAATGTTGATGTAGATGTTTGTCTTTGGGACGAAAGACTTTCAACCGTTGGAGCATTTAATCTATCCAGTCAGCTAGATATTAATGTATCAAAGCGTGAAAAAAACATAGATCAGAACGCAGCTGCATTTATTCTTCAGGGAGCTATAGATTATTTAAACAATTAATCCTTGCCATTTAGAGGCTTTATAGCTATAGAGTTAGTTTTAATGGCAACTAAAACCAATAACGCTATTAAAATTTCACAAAAACATCTGTTAGGTATACAAGATTTATCAGTTAATGATATTAATTATATCCTGGATGAGTCAGAAACTTTCATAAAATTAAACCAGAGTAAAAATAAAAAAATCGATGTGTTAAGAGGCAAAACACAAATAAACTTATTCTTTGAGCCATCGACTAGAACCCAAAGTTCATTTGAACTTGCTGGAAAAAGACTTGGTGCAGATGTTATGTCAATGAATATGGGTAACTCTGCAATTAAAAAAGGTGAAACTTTGATTGATACAGCAATGACTTTAAATGCAATGCATCCAGATATAATTGTGATAAGACATCAAGACTCTGGTGCTTGTAATCTATTATCACAAAAAGTTAATTGTGTTGTATTAAATGCTGGTGATGGTAGACGTGAGCACCCTACCCAAGCATTATTAGATGCATTAACAATTAGAAATCGAAAAACAAAAATTCAAGGGTTAAAAATTGCAATATGTGGAGATATCCTTCATTCGAGAGTAGCTAGATCAAATATTTACCTTCTTACAATGTTAGGAGCTGAGGTTAATATTGTTGCACCATCAAATCTGATGCCAAAAGAAATTGAAAAATTTGGTGTAAACACTTTTACAGATATGAAAAAAGGTCTCAAAGATTGTGATATTGTGATGATGCTTAGATTGCAAAATGAAAGGATGACCAGTTCATATCTTTCATCAAATAGAGAGTACTACGAATATTATGGATTAACTCCTGACAAACTTGATCATGCAAAAGCAGATGCTCTAATTATGCATCCTGGTCCAATGAATAGAGGAATAGAAATTGATACAAGATTAGCAGACGACATAAATAAAAGTGTAATTAAGGAACAAGTTGAATTAGGTGTTGCTGTAAGAATGGCATGTTTAAAAATATTTTGTGAATAAATGAAAAAACAATACCTTATAAATGCAAATATTATAGATCCTCATAACTCTATAAACGAAAATGGTGGATTAATAATTGGAGAAGACGGAAAGATAGAGGCTATAGGTAAAAAGGTAAATACAAATAATTTACCAACTAGAGAAAAACCAACTGATCTAAAGGGTAAATATATATTTCCTGGGATAGTAGATATGAGAGTTTTTGTAGGTGAACCAGGATATGAATATAAAGAAAATTTTAGAACTTTGAGTAATGCTGCATTATCTGGTGGAGTTACCTCTGTTGTAACAATGCCTAATACAGATCCAATTATAGACAATGTATCAATTGTAGATTTTTTAAAAAGAAGAGGACGTGATAAGTCTAAAATAAATATCTTTCCTTGCGCTTCATTAACTCAAAACACTGATGGCACTAATATGACTGAATTTGGCTTACTAGCTAAAAAAGGAATTATTGCATTTACTGATGGCGTGAAAACAATTCAAAATACTAGACTTATGTCTAGAATTATGAATTCAGCTAAAGATTTGGGATGTCTTATAATGCAACATGCTGAAGATTACGATTTAGCTAAAAATGGAATGATTAATTCTGGTATTATTGCAACTAAACTAGGCTTATCAAGCATACCAGATATTGCTGAAAGAATTATAATTGAAAGAGATCTTACTCTCCTAGAAAAAACAAAATGTCGATATCATATATCTCAACTATCAGCATCAAAATCTGTAGATATAATTAAGGAACGTAAACAAAATGTTAAATTTACTTGCGGTGTATCAATAAACAATCTCTCATTAAATGAAAATGATATTGGTGATTTTAGAACATTTTTAAAATTATCACCTCCACTGAGAAGAGAAGAAGATCGAGAAGCTTTAGTTCAAGGATTAAAAGATAAAACTATTGATGTAATTGTTTCTGACCATAAACCTGAAGATGAAGAGTCTAAAAGATTAACTTTTGCTCAAGCTGCAACAGGTGCATCTGGTATTGAAACATTGTTGTCTTTAAGTTTAGAATTATTTCATAACGGATCTGTAAAACTTGAAACTATCATTCAAGCATTAACATCCAACCCAGCGAAAATATTAAATATAAATAAAGGAAACCTGTCTATTGGAAATGATGCAGATTTTTGCATAGTAGATATCAATAAACCATGGATTGTAAAAAAAGAAAATTTAATCTCTAAATCTAAAAATACTTCAATTGAAGATAAGAAACTTCAAGGAAAAGTAACCAATACATTTGTAAAAGGTATAGAATTATTTAAAATATAAAAATGGAACTTTTTATAATAGGTATAATTTCATACCTAATGGGATCAATTCCTTTTGGATTAATTTTAACTAAAATATTTTTAAAAAAAGATATTAGACAGATAGGCTCTGGTAATATTGGTGCAACAAATGCTCTAAGAACTGGTAATAAACTAATTGGTTATTCGACACTTATATTTGATGTATTAAAGGCAGTAATACCTGTTCTATACGTAAAAATTAATTTCCCAGATGCGGTATATATATCAGCTTTATTCACTTTTATAGGTCATGTGTTTCCTGTTTGGTTAAAATTTAAAGGTGGCAAAGGTGTAGCTACATATGTTGGGATAATTTTTTCTTTAAATATTATTTTTGGTTTAGTATTTGGAATTTGTTGGTTAATAATTTTTTTTATTTCTAAATATTCATCTTTAGCTTCTTTGATAGGATCACTTTCTGTCCCAGTTTATATTTTAATTTTTCAGGATTTAGAAAATATATTTTTTTACGTAATAATGTTTATTTTAATATTTTTTACCCACAGAGAAAATATTAAACGCTTGAAAAATAAAGAAGAAACTAAGACAAAAATTTATTAATTTGACTATCAAACTCTTTTGAGTAGTTTGTTATTTTATGAATCTAGTCATAGTTGAAAGCCCTGCTAAAGCGAAAACAATTAATAAATATTTAGGTGATAACTATACCGTTTTAGCTAGCTATGGTCATATTAGAGATCTTCCCTCAAAAAATGGTTCCGTTGATCCAGATCAAAATTTTAAAATGGAATGGGAAGTTGATAGTTTTTCAAAAAAATATTTAAAAGAAATTACTGATGCTGCAAAAGATTCTTCAAAAATAATTCTTGCTACTGACCCAGATCGTGAAGGTGAAGCAATAGCATGGCATGTAAAAGAATATTTAGATGAAAAAAAACTTTTAAAAGACAAAGAAATTGAACGTGTGGTATTTAATGAAATAACAAAAAAAGCTGTCACACACGGTATTGAAAATCCAAGACAGATAGAGCCCTTATTAGTTGATGCATACATGGCTAGAAGGGCATTAGATTATTTGGTGGGATTTAATATATCACCAATACTGTGGACTAAATTACCTGGTTCAAAATCTGCTGGTAGAGTTCAATCTGTTGCACTGAAATTGATTACTGAAAGAGAACATGAAATTGAATTATTCAAACCTGAAGAATTTTGGACTTTAAGTATTAATTTTCAGGACAAAAACAGAAGTAAGATTACAGCAAGTATTTCTCAACTTGATGGAGAAAAAATTGAAAAATTTTCATTTAAAAATAAAGAGGAAATTGAACATGCAATTTCAAATATTAAGACCAAAAAATTTAACATAACTGATATTTCCTCAAAAGTTATTAGCAGAAATCCCTCAGGGCCATTTACTACTTCAACACTTCAGCAAGTTGCTTCTAGTAGATTGAGTTTTGGTGCATCAAGAACTATGCAAATAGCACAAAAACTTTATCAAGGAATAGAAATTGAAGGAGATACAGTTGGGTTAATTACTTATATGAGAACAGATGGAACTAATTTATCAGCCGATGCTATCTCTGATTTTAGAAATTTTATTAAAAAAGAATATGGAAACGAATACTTGCCACAGAATCCAAATAATTACTCGGGAAAAAAAGCAAAAAATGCACAAGAAGCCCATGAAGCCATAAGACCAACTGATATTAATAGAAATCCAGATTCTGTCAAAAAGTATTTAAGTTCTGACCAGCAAAAATTATACTCTTTAATTTGGTCTAGAGCTTTATCTTCTCAAATGGAAACAGCAAAATTTGATAGAAATACAATAACGATTGAATCTGAAGATAGTAAAACTATATGTAAATCAAGTGGATCGGTTTTGAAATTTGATGGATTTTTAAAAGTTTATTCAAATCAAAGTAAAGATGATGATGAGCAAATTTTACCTGAAATGTCAAAAGGACCAATTAATGTAGAAGCTCTTGTTGATGAACAACATTTTACTCAACCTCCCCCGCGTTTCTCTGAGGCAAGTTTAGTTAAAAAATTAGAAGAGTTAGGAATTGGTAGACCCTCAACTTATGCAAGTATAATTTCAACAATAGCAAATAGAGGTTATGCAGAAATAGTTAATAAAAGATTTTTTCCAACTGACAGAGGAAAATTAATTTCTGCATTTTTGGAAAAACTATTTTCAAAGTATGTGGATTATAATTTTACAGCAGGACTGGAAGATCAACTAGATGATATTACTTCAGGTAAAGAAAGTTGGTTAAAAGTTCTAGAGTTGTTTTGGAAAGATTTTAATAGCAATGTTTCAGAAGTAAAAGAAAAAAGAACCAGAGAAGTTTTGGATTTGTTGAATGAGAGTTTAGGGGCATTGATATTTGATACTGATGAAGAAGGAAATATAGTTAGAAAATGTCACTTATGTAATACTGGTTCACTGAGTTTAAAAAATAGTTTTAGAGGAGGTGCTTTTATTGGGTGTTCAAACTATCCAGAATGTAAATTTACAAGACCATTATCGAAAGCTAAAGCAGCTGCTCAGTCGCAATTAGCGGAACCAAAATTTCTTGGAAAACACGAAAATGGTAATGATATTTTTCTAAAAAATGGAAGATTTGGTCCTTATCTTCAGTATGAGAAGGTTATTGATGAGAGTATTAAAGAGGAAAGTCCCAAAAAGAGAAAAAAGACTAAAAAAAATAAACCTGATGTAAATGAACTATTGAAAAATATATCCATTCCAAAGGGTATTGAGTTAGAAAGTGTTAATATAGATAAAGCAAAATTTCTATGTTCATTACCTAAATCATTGGGTGTTAATCCAGAAAATCAAAAAGAAATTATATTAAACACAGGTAGATTTGGTCCATATTTAAAATGTGAAAATAAATCAGCTAGAATAGAAAATGTAGAAGAAATTTTTTCTTTAGGATTAAATAGAGCTATTACACTCATTGCTGAAGCAAAACCTGGAAGAATGTCTTCTTCAATTATTAAAGATTTAGGAGAGCATCCTGAAGATAAAAAACCAGTCCGAATCATGAAAGGTCAATATGGACCATACATTAAATATAAATCTCTGAATGCAACAATACCAGAGGAAAAGGACCCAGTAGAACTAACAATGGATGAGGCTCTAATACTAATTGAGAAAAGAAGAGAATACGATAAAAATAAGAAATCTAAAAAAAAGAAAAAATGAAAATAATTAAAGTTATAATTTCAGTTTTATTGATTTCTTTATTTAGTTATTCATTTTCATCTGCTGAGGATTGCTCAAAATATGACAAGTTAAGTAAAGATTATGCAAAATGTACATCTGATAAATTAAAGAAAGAAACCTCGAAAAAGGCAGAGGAAATAAAATATAAAACCTCAAAAAAGATAGAAGAAGGTAAAAAAAAATTAAAGAATTTTAATTTAAAAGATAAGCTTAATAAATTTAAAAATAGTAAAACACATAAGGAGTTTACTGAAAAATAAAATGGAATTTGAAAATAAAATTAGAGAATTAAAAATTAATCTTCCGGAAGCAAAACCACCTGTCGGATCTTATGTTGCAACAAAAATTGTTGGCAATTTACTTTATATATCAGGACAGATTTCTATTTCAGAAAATGGCGAATTAATAAAAGGAAAGATTGGAAAAGATCTGTCTGTAGATGATGGTTACAAAGCAGCTGAAAGATGTGGACTAAGTATTATATCCCAGGCAAAAGAAGCTTGTAAGGGAGATCTTTCCAAAGTTAAATCTTGTGTAAAATTAACAGGTTTTGTTAATTCAACTGATAATTTTGCAGACCAACCAAAAGTAATTAATGGTGCTTCTGATCTAATCACTTCTGTTTTTGGTGACGCAGGAATGCATACAAGAGCAGCAGTAAGTACAAATAGCTTACCTCTTGGTGTGTCTGTTGAAGTTGATGCGATTTTTGAGTTAAATTAAATTATCTTCCTATACCAAAATATCTAAAACCTAGTTTTTTAATTTTTTTTGACGAATAAATATTTCTCATATCGTAAATGATAAGTTTTTTATTTTTTGAAAATTTTTTAAAATTAATTGACTTAAAATCATTCCATTCTGTATGTATGATTACAATATCTGATCCTATTATTGATTCCTGTATTGAATTAGAAAATTCAACATTTTTTAATTTTTTAAATTCTTTTTTTGATCCAGTAGGATCATAATATTTAATTTTAGCACCTTTTTTTGATAAAAAAGGGATTAATTTTAAGCTAGATGAGTCTCTCATGTCATCAGTATTTGCTTTAAAAGTTACACCTAAAAAGGATACGACTTTATTTTTAATTTTATTATTCAAAATCAAACTCACTCTTTTGGATAATAAACCAGATCTTAAATCATTGGATCTGATAACACTTTTTACAACTGATAAATTGGTTTTGAATTTATCACCAGTTGAAACTAAAGCTTTAGTATCTTTTGGAAAACACGATCCACCATAAGCAGGTCCAGCTCTTAAAAATCTACTGCCAATCCTTTTATCCAGTCCAATTCCTATTGAGATATCCTCAACATCTATGCCAGTTTTTTCACATAAATTTGATATTTCATTTATAAATGTAATCTTAGTTGCTAAAAAAGCATTCGAAGCATATTTAATTAATTCTGCTGCTCTTCTTTTTGTAGAAACAAATTTTGCACCTTTTGATATTAATGGTGAATATAAATTTTTTAATATTCTCTGTGATTTACTATCATTTGATCCAACTACCACTCTATCTGGATAAATAAAATCTCTAATAGCCTCTCCTTCTCTTAAAAATTCAGGATTTGATACTACTGAAAAAAATTTTTTATTAACAGTTTTAGAAATAATTTTTTCAAGTTCGTCTCCTGTTGTTACAGGCACCGTGGATTTATTAATAATAATTTTAAATTTTTTAATAGATTTAGATATTTCTTTTGCAGCGGCATATACTTGACTTAGATCAGCACTATTACTATTTTTTTTGGTAGGTGTACCTACGCATATAAAAACAATATCTGATTTGTCCACCGATTCTTTCAGGTTTATTGAAAAATTCAGTCTTTTATTTTTATAGTTTTTTAAAACTAACTCTTCTAGACCAGGTTCGTAAATAGGAACAATGCCCTTTTTTAAATTATTAATTTTTTTTACATCTTTATCAACACATATTACATCATTTCCTAAATCAGAAAAACAAACACCACTTACTAAACCAACATAGCCTGTTCCTATCATGCATAATTTCATATTTTTCCTATCTCTTTTGAGGAGTTGACGTAACCTCTCATTGTTCCACAATCAAGATACTTACCTTCAAAATTATGAGCTACAAATTTTTCTTTATCATTTATTAATAATTGTATTGCGTCAGTAATATGTATCTCATTACCTTTACCTGGTTTAAGAGATTTGATTTTATTAAAAATTTTTCGCGGTAATATATATCTTCCAATAACAGCATTGTTAGATGGTGCTTTTTTTACCGATGGTTTTTCTACAACACCATCAATAATATAATTCCTTTTATTTAATTTTTTATTAATTTTATAAATTCCCCATCTTGAAACATTATTTTTTTTTACTTTCATGGATGCCATAACTGAGGCTTGATATTTTTTATGAACCTTGATCATTGACTTTGAACAATTTTTTTTAATTATTAAATCGTCGGGTAACAACATTAAAAAATATTTATTTTTAATATATTTTTGAGTTTTTAGGACAGCATCCCCTGTACCCTTTGGAATATTTTGAAAAACAAACTTTATTTTAGTCTTATATTTAAGTATTTTTTTATATTCATTAGTAATTCTAGGATCTTTTTTTTTTTTAATAATACTTCTATAAAACTGATCATTATAAAAATATTTTTTTATCATTAATTTTTTAGTGGAAATAATAAATACAATCTCTTTAATACCTGCATCAATACATTCATCAAGAATATATTCAATTCCAGGTCTTCCATTGATAGGTAGAAGCTCTTTAGCAAAAACACTGGTTAGAGGTAACAATCTAGTTCCAAGGCCAGCTAATGGAATAATTGCTTGTTTAATCATTTAAATGTTTTACTTATTAAATATTTTAATACAAATGAAAATTTTATTTAACAATGCGTCATTATTTAAATCATTAAGGCCATTTAATGACATCGGTTTTATTCCTACTATGGGTGGAATACATCAAGGACATTTATCGCTAATAAAAAAATCAAATAAACTTTGTAAAAAAACCATTGTAAGTATTTTCGTTAATCCAAAACAATTTAATAACAAAAAAGATTTAGAGTCATATCCACAGAATATAAAAAAGGATTTAAATATACTTAAAAAAATAAAAAAAATTGATTTTGTTTATCTGCCAAAATTTAAGGACATATACAAAGATAAACAAAAATCTAAAATTAAAATACCTAAGAAAGATCAGATTTTATGTGCTAAATTTAGAAAAGGTCATTTTGAAGGTGTTTTAGAAGTAATGAATAATCTGACTAAAATTGTAAATCCTCAGAAAATATTTATGGGAGAAAAAGATTTTCAGCAATTATATTTAGTTAAAAAACTGTTGGAAAAAAAATATGAAACAAAAGTCATATCTTGTAAAACAATTCGTGATAAGAATAAAGTGGCATTGTCTTCTAGAAATTTTCTATTGAAAAAATCTGATTTAAATATTGCAGCAAATATATATAAAAAATTAGAAAAAATTAAAAAAAATATTAAAAACCCCAAAAATATTTTAACCTTTTTAAAATCTCAAAAAAAAGAATTAACAAATAATTTTAAAATAAAAATTGATTACTTAGAGTTAAGAGATGAAAAGAATTTAAAAATTTCAAGTACAAAGAAAAATTCAAGACTTTTTATTGCTTATTATTTAAACAACGTAAGATTGATTGATAACCTCTAGTTTTATAAAAAATACGCTCCTACACCTAAAAAAGAAACAAAACCAATTACGTCTGTAATTGTTGTTACAAATACACTTGAAGCAATAGCAGGATCGATATTCATTTTCTTTAATGTAAAAGGAACCAATATACCAAACAAGCCAGCAATAATCATAGTTAGTACCATTGATATTGATATGATTATTGAAAGTAAACTATCTTGAAACCATACCTGAACTATTATAGCACTTATTACTGCAAAAATTATTCCATTTAAAATACCAATAGAAAATTCTTTAAATACATTTGATGAGAAATTATTCTGTGTTAAATCATTTGTAGCTATAGTTCTTACGGTAACAGCAAGTGTCTGCATACCAGCATTTCCACCCATTGAAGCTACAATTGGCATTAAGAAGGCTAATACTACCATTTGTTCAATTGTTGCTCCAAATAAACTAATACACCAGGTTGCTAGAAAGGCAGTAAATAAATTTAGTAAGAGCCAATTGAATCTTCTTTTTGTTTTTTTTACAACGCCGTCTGTAATTTCTTCATCCCCTACCCCCGCTAATCTTAAAGCATCTTCCTCAGCTTCTTCTTTCAAGACTGTTAAAACGTCATCGTTCATAATCATACCGACTAATTTATTATTTTTGTCTATTACGGCGGCTGAATTTAAATTGTAATTTTCAAATAAGTTAGCTACTTCCTCTTTATCCATTTCAACTGGAATTAATAGTTGAGATTCTGACATAATTGTTACCATCTTTGTATCACGTGGTGTTGTTAAAACTCTAGATGAAGGAACAGTACCTATTGGTTTAAAGTCCTCGTTAACAATAAAGATTTCTAAAAATTCCTCTGGTAAATCTTTGTTTTCTCTTAAATAGTCAATTGTTTGACCAACAGACCAATTACTTGGTATTGCAGTAAATTCACGCTGCATGAGTCTCGCAGCAGTATCCTCTGGATAACTTAAACTTTCTAATAGAGCAAATCTGTCTTTAGGTGGTAAAGAACTAAGAATTGAATTTTTATCCTCCTCAGGAACATTTTCTAATATAGATATGGCGTCATCTGATTCTAATCCTTTTAATATGCTTACTATAGAGTCTGAAGATAAATAGGTAATAATTTCTGATTGAATAGACTCATTCAATTCAACAAAAACCTCTGGATCAATATTGAAATTATTTAATTTAATTAAACTTTCTCTATCCCCTTCGCTAAGGTGTTCGATAATATCCGCAGCATCAGCAGGGTGCATTTCTTTAAATGAATTAGTAATAAACTGAGCATCATTGTTAGCTATTTTGCTAGTAACAACTCTAATATATTCTTTATTAAACTCAAAATTTACTTTTTTATCTTTAGTTTTTTTAGTTAAAGACATAAATCTACCTATAATTTAGATTTGCACTATTAATATATAATAAAGATAATACAAATTATAAATGAACATAGAGATCAAAAAGTCAATAAAACCAGTAAATTATTTTGATGCTATTAATATACTAGAGTCAAGATTAAAGAATTTATATGAAAATAATGAGCAAGAATTAATTTGGACTTTGGAGCATAATGAGGTTTTTACAGCTGGAACCTCATATAAAGAGAATGAGATTATTGATAAATCCATTAAAATACTAGAAACGAATAGAGGTGGTAAAATAACCTACCATGGCCCAGGTCAATTAATTTGTTATTTTGTTTTAGATTTAAGGAAAAAAAAAGATATCAGAAAATTTATAACAATTATCGAAAAGACAATAATTCAAACTTTAAAATTTTATAAAATAGAAACTTTTCCAGATAAAAATAATATTGGGATATGGTATAAATATAAAAATGAAGTTAAAAAAATTGCTGCAATAGGTATCAGAGTTAGCAAATGGATTGCATATCATGGTTTTGCAATAAATATAAATAATGATCTAGAAAATTATAATAAAATTATACCATGTGGTATTTCAGATAAAGGAGTAACTAATTTAAAAAATATTTTAGATCAGGATTACTCAAATCTAAGTGACATATTAATTAAAAATTTTATTTCAAACTTGAAAATCTAAGTCTTTTAGATTTTAAAAGTTTTTTAAAATAATCAGGTAACAATGCCGAATAAGTATGTTTAATGTTATTAATTTTAAATTTAATTTGATATGAATGTAACATTAAATTTTTATTAATTCCTTTATTGGAATTTGATAATTTATATTTTGTATCTCCAAATATAGGATTTCCAATTGCATATAATTGTTTTCTTAACTGATGCTTTCGACCAGTAATAGGTTTTAACTCTAATAAAGTTGCTTCGGAATTTTTATCAATAACTGTGAAAAATGTTTTTGCGTTTTCAATTATTTTTTTATAACCGTCGTACCTAATTAAATCAGCATCCCATACGCCAGATTTTTTATTAATTTCGCCTTGGCAGATTG
The DNA here is from genome assembly GCA_902571955.1 of uncultured Pelagibacteraceae bacterium. Classification (GTDB taxonomy): domain Bacteria; phylum Pseudomonadota; class Alphaproteobacteria; order Pelagibacterales; family Pelagibacteraceae; genus Pelagibacter. The sequence continues at coordinate 27,148 of CACGDZ010000010.1, forward strand.
CTAAATAAGTTTTGTGTACTTTTCTTAGTCTAAATAATGAAGTAAGCAATTGAGCGCTTTCTCTGTTTTTGGCCATAATAAAAACTCCAGAAGTATCTTTATCCAATCTATGAACAGAATATGGTTTTGATCCCTCAAAAATTTCACTTTTAGCAAAAATATCTACTAAATTTTTTTTTGATTTAGTTCCACCTTGCACTGATATGCCTGATGCTTTGTTTATAACAACAAAATTTTCATTATTGTCAATAATTTGATCTTCATTTGATTTTATAATTTCTTTTGATGGTAAAAACTTAATTTTTTTTTGTTGAATTATTTCTTTAAATTCAATGTTAAATATATTTATTTCATCTTTAGTTTTTACTTTAAAAGAGCTTTTAACTCTCTTTCTATTTAACTTTATTTTTCCTGTTCTTAAATATTTTTCAACAAGTCCTTGTGGAATTTTACCGATTTTCAATCTTAGCCATCTGTCCAAACGCATATCATTACACGTTGAATCAACGATGTAAGATTTCTTCATGATTTAAGATTTAAGCTGTAGCTTGTTTTTTCTCTTCAGTTTTAGGAGATTCTTTTGTTGTATCTTTTTTTGGTTTATCAACTCTCTTTGCTTCAACATCTCTATCAACAAATTCAATTATTGCCATTGGAGCATTATCTCCATATCTAAATCCAGCTTTAATTATTCTTGTGTAACCACCTTTTCTATTCTGATATCTTTTAGAAAGTGTTTTTTTAACTTTATTAGCTGATTTAATATCTTGTAGTTTAGAAACCAACATTTTAGATGTCTGTAAAGTTTCTTTTTTACCTAATGTTATTATTTTGTCCGCTTGAGGTTTTAAAAATTTTGCTTTTGGCAAAGTAGTTTTGATCTGCTCATACTTAATCAAAGAATTAAGCATATTCTTTAGTAGAGCTTTTCTGTGCTCTGATGTTCTATTTAACTTCTTATTTGCCAGACCATGTCTCATTAAATTGCTTCCTCCAATTTCTTAGACATTTCCGCAATGTTGTCTGGCGGCCAATTAGGAATTTCCATTCCTAAATATAGAGACATACCTGTTAAAACTTCTTTAATTTCATTTAATGATTTTCTTCCAAAATTTGGTGTTCTTAACATTTCGCCTTCAGATTTTTGAACTAGGTCACCTATATAAATAATGTTGTCATTTTTTAAGCAGTTCATTGATCTAACTGATAACTCTAACTCATCTACTTTTCTTAGTAAGTTTTTGTTAAATTCAGGTTCAGTAGAAACTTCTTTTACAGGAGCTTCAACTGGCTCATCAAAGTTTATAAACATTTTAAGCTGATCTTGGAATATTCTAGCTGAATAAGCTACTGCATCTTCAGCAGAAATTGATCCATTAGTTTCAACTTCCATAATTAATTTATCGTAGTCTAATGCTTTACCTTCTCTAGCAGTACTAACTGAATATGAAACTTTTTTAACTGGACTATAAAGTGAGTCAATAGCGATAAGACCTAATGGTGGTTCTTCAGGTTTATTTAACTCTGCAGGAACATAACCTTTACCTGTATTAACATTCATTTCCATGTGAAAAGTAGTATTTTCATCTAAATTACAAATAACTAAATCAGGATTTAATATTTCGACGTCTGCAACCGGGGTTATATCTGAGGCTTTAATTTCTCCAGGTCCTTTTGCATCTAAAATTAATTTTTTTGTACCCTCTGAATCACTTTTTAATGCTAAAGATTTAACGTTTAATACAATATCAGTAACATCTTCTCTAACACCTTTTATTGAAGTAAACTCATGTAAAACTCCATCAATTTGAATAGATGTTACAGCAGCACCTCTTATTGATGATAAAAGAATTCTTCTCAAAGAATTTCCTAAAGTTAATCCATAACCTTTTTCTAAAGGCTCTGCTATAATTTTTGCATGTGTTAAGTCATCACTTATTTGAACATCTAGTTTAGATGGCTTGATTAAAGATTTCCAATTTTTTACATTAACATTTTCGACTTCCATTAAACTCTCCTTTTCTTTGGTGGTCTGGTTCCGTTATGGGGCATAGGCGTTGTATCTTTAATTGATAAAATCTTAAATCCTCTTGCCTGTAATGCTCTCAAAGCTGTTTCTCTTCCAGATCCAGGTCCTTTTACTTCTACAGATAAAGTTTTCATTCCATACTCAAGTGCTTTAGAGGCAGCAGAGTCTGCAGCTATCTGTGCAGCGTATGGAGTAGATTTTCTTGATCCCTTAAAACCTTTTTGACCAGCAGATGCCCAGGAAATTACATTTCCATTTGTATCAGCTATTGAGATGATAGTATTATTGAATGTGGATTGTACATAAGCAATTCCATTTAAAATATTTTTCTTAACTTTCTTTTTTTTTGAATAAGAACTTTTTACACTTTTCTTAGAAGATTTTTCTACTTTCTGATCTTTATTATCAACTTTATCAGCTTTAGCCATAACTATTTTTTAGTTGGTGTTAATTTTTTTCCTGCAATTGCAATTGCTTTTCCTTTTCTTGTTCTTGCGTTACATCTGGTTCTTTGTCCTCTGACGGGTAATTTTTTTCTATGCCTTGTTCCTCTATAACAAGCTAAATCTATTAATCTTTTAATACTTAATGAATAATCTCTTCTTAAATCACCCTCTACTTTAAAATTTTTATCAATATATTCTCTAATTTTTAAAATTTCGTCATCTGTTAGTTCATTTACTCTTTTGGCTCTTGGAATTTCCAAAGATGAACAAATCTGCTGGGAAAATTTATCACCAATTCCATAAATATAAGTTAAACCTATGTATACAAGCTTATTCTGTGGAATGTTTATACCTGCGATACGAGCCATAATTTTTGAGATAAATTGTGCCTTTTATATAAGAAGTTTAATCAAAGTCAATGTCTTATACATTGATAAATGTGTCTATTTTCCTTGTTATTTCATCTATTTTAAGGTTTCCATCAATCTCTTTAAAATTGGGATTTTGAGAGTAGAAATTTAGAACAGGTTGAGTTGTCTCCATGTATTTTTCATATCTTCTTAGAATTGTCTCAGTTTCGTCGTCAGACCTTTTTTCTAAAATTTTTCTCTTCTCAAGTCTTTTTATAATTGTGTCTTTATCTACTTTCAGAAACAAAATTAAATCTATATTTTGATTTGAATTTTCAAGCAATAATTCTAAGTTTTTAGCCTGAGTCAATGATCGGGGATATCCGTCAAAAATTAATTTATTCTTTTTTAGTGGATCAGATACTAAATTTTCTATAAGTTTATTAACAATATCATCACTTATAAAATTACCATCCTTCATATCATCGATTATGACTTTACCAATATCTGAATTTTTTGTTATTTCATCTCTTAAAAGATCGCCCGTTGAAATTTGAAAACCATTTAATTTATTAACTAAATATTTAGACTGTGTTCCTTTTCCAGCACCTGGCGGTCCAAATAATATTATATTCACTTACTTACCAAATTTAGTTTTTTTTATTAGTTGTTCGTATTGAGAGCTCATTAATCTTGTTTGAATTTGAGTAACAGTATCTATTGCAACTACAACAACAATTAAAATAGATGCTCCACCCAGGTAGAAAGGTATTGGATAATTTGCAATCAAAAATTCTGGCATCAAACAAACAAGTGTTAAATACAAAGCTCCAATTGTTGTCAACTTGGTTGAAATGTTTTGAATATACAAAGCAGTACTCTCACCAGGTCTAATTCCAGGCACAAAACCACCGTACTTTCTAAGATTCTCAGCAGTTTCTGATGGGTTAAAAGTTATAGAAGTGTAAAAAAAAGTAAAAAATATTATACCTGATGCGTAGAACAACATGTATAAGGGCTGTCCTTGAGTAAAAAAAGAACTTAAATTTAAAAATGTTTCATTATTGGAAAATGAAAAATTTGAGAACGTTATTGGTAATAATAAAAGTGCAGATGCAAAAATAGCTGGAATCACTCCAGCTTGATTAATCTTTAAAGGTAAATGTGATGATTCTCCACCATACATTTTGTTTCCCATTTGTCTTTTAGGATAATTTATAAGAATTTTTCTTAAAGCTCTTTCCATAAAAACTACAAACAAAATTGTTAATATTAATAAAACAAAAAGTGCCAAGATCATAAAAGTTGAAACTGCCCCTGTTCTTCCTAACTCAAAAGTTGTAACTAAAGCTCTTGGAATCTCAGCGACAATGCCTGCAAAAATTATTAGTGATATTCCGTTACCAATACCTCTTTGAGTGATTTGTTCACCTAACCACATTAAAAAAATTGTGCCTGCAACAATTGTTGTAACAGTAGTTATTTTAAAAAAAGCTCCTGGATTAATAACTAAATCAGCTGAAGACTCTAATCCAACAGATAGGCCGTAACCCTGAACTGTTGCTAGAAGTACTGTTCCATACCTAGTAATTTGTGTTATTTTTGCCCTTCCAGTTTCACCTTGGGCTTTTAAATTCTTGAAATAATCAGACACACCAGTCAATAGTTGAACTATAATTGCAGAGGAAATGTATGGCATTATCCCTAATGCAAATATCGCCATTCTACTTACAGCACCACCTGCAAAAACGTTAAACATACCAAGTAACCCCTTTTGGTTACCTTCCATCATTATTTTCAATTGCTCAGGATCTATTCCGGGTAAAGGTACAAAAGTTCCAAATCTATAAACGGCTAAAATTAAAATAGTAAATATAATTCTGTTTCTTAAATCATTTGTTGATGATGATGCGCTCATATAAGCAAACTATTTTTTCAACTGAATAGATCCACCAATTTTTTCTAGCTTTTCTATTGCTGATTTAGAGGCTAGGTCAGCTTCAATATTAATTTTATCTTTTACTTCCCCAAATCCTAAGATTTTTAATTTTTTTGTGTTTTTATTTATTAATTTAAGTTTTTTTAATAATTCTGAGTTCAATACTTCATTTGGGTTAATATTTTTTTTGTCTATATGAGATTGAATTTTATCCAGATTTAAAATTGCAACATTGTTTTTAGATATCGGGTTAAAACCTCTTTTTGGAAGTCTTCTGTATAATGGCATTTGACCTCCCTCAAAACTTTTTATAGCTACACCTGATCTAGATTTTTGACCTTTAACACCTCTTCCTGATGTTTTCCCTTTTCCAGAACCAATTCCTCTTCCAACTCTTATTTTTGATTTATTGATTTTTACTCTATTATTTAAAGTGATCATTATCCTCTTTTTTCAATTATCTCAGAAATTTTTTTATTTCTAATTGCTGAAATTTGTTTTGGTGAACTTTGTTTTATTAATGCTTTCATTGTGGCCCTAATAACATTATGTGCATTAGACGTTCCCATAGATTTTGCTACAATATCTTTAACACCTAATACTTCGCATACTGCTCTAACTGGTCCACCAGCAATAATTCCTGTGCCCTTTGAGGCTGCTCTTAATACTATTCTACCCGAACCATCTTTTGCCTTAACGTCATGATGAATTGTTCTACCATCTCTTAATGGTATATGAGTAAGTTTTCTTCTTGCAATCTCATTTGCTTTTTTAATGGCATCGGGCACCTGTTTTGCTTTTGCATGTGCTATGCCAATTTTACCAGCTTGATTTCCAACAACTACCAGTGCTGAAAATCCAAATCTTCTTCCACCCTTAACAACTTTTG
>CACGDZ010000011.1 GCA_902571955.1 uncultured Pelagibacteraceae bacterium
AAACAATCGTATCATCCAAGAGAGATTTGTACCTGGGATGAAAATTGGAAAACTGGGTTTAGAAAAAAGACTTGAAAATCATTTAATAGGAACAAATGCAATTCAACGATATGAAGTTAATGCTTATGGTAAAAGAATAAATCAACTTGAGCATCAAAAAGGACAGCAAGGATCAAAAATACGTTTAACTGTAGATACAGAAATACAAAAAGCTTGTGGAGAATTATTAAATGAAAAAGCGGGATCAATAAGTGTAATGGATATTTACACAGGAGATATTATTGCAATGTATTCATCTCCATCTTATGATCCAAACTTATTTTTATTTGGTATAAGTCAAGACGAATGGCAATTAATTAGAAATAATCCCCTAAAACCGTTAATAAATAAAACTCTTTCAGGTTTATATTCCCCAGGTTCAACTATAAAACCGATAGTTGCTCTCTCAGCTTTAGAAAACAAAGTTATTGATACAAAGTTTAAAGTTAAATGCACAGGAAAGATGGAGTTGTATGGACAAACATTTCATTGTTGGAAGGAAAAAGGACACGGTTGGGTTAGTTTAAAAAATGCTATGAAACAATCCTGTGATACTTATTTTTATGAAGTCTCAAGATTGTTAGGTGTTGATCGATTAAATATTACAGCTGAAAAGTTTGGTTTGGGTAAAAAAGTACTTGGAGAATATTTTGATAATGAAAAAAAAGGACTATTCCCAAATACAAAATGGAAAAAAAATAATCTTGGAAGAGGGTGGGTATTAGGAGAGACATTAATAACAGGTATTGGTCAAGGCTACATACAATCAACACCTTTACAACTTTGCATGATGACAGCACAAATTGCAAATGGCGGTTATGCCATCAGACCAAAAATAATTGTCGATAGCAATCCAATTTCATATGAAGATGCAAAACAGTCAATGGAAAGTGGGCTATTATTTGATTCTAATTCTGTTTCTCTTTTAGACAAAAAGTTATTTAAAAACAAAAACAATATTAAGATAATTCAGGAAGCAATGTTCGCGTCAACTAATGAAAGATTTGGAACATCATATAAATCAAGAATTGATGACCCTAAGTATCAATTTGCAGGAAAAACTGGAACAGCACAGGTAAAGAAAATAAGTAAAAGAGAAAGAGAATTAGATTTAGAATTAGAGCAAATACCTTACAAAGATAGAGACCATGCATTATATGTTGCTTATGGTCCATATATAAATCCAAGATATGCTTTGAGTATAATCATAGAGCATGGTGGCTCAGGAAGTAAGGCAGCTGCACCTATTGCAAAAAAACTATTTAAATTAATTATTGATAGACATGAATTAAGAAATAAACAATCAAACTTTGAGAGGTTTACAATTTAAATGTTTCAACATAATAGATTGAATAGTGAGATTACGTTATTTCAAAAAATAAAAAACTTAGATTATATATTGTTAATTTCTGTTATCTTTCTTTCATTAATAAGTGTTTTTGTTATGTATTCTACTGATGGAGGTGAAATACTTTTTCACACCAAAAATCATTTTTTAAAACTTGCAGTTTTTTTTCCGCTAATGATTTTTGTAGCATTCTTAAACATAAAATTCTGGCATAATTTTTCTTATATTATCTATTTTGTAGTAATACTTTTATTAATTTATGTCTCCTTTTTTGGGATTAAGGCCTCAGGTTCACAAAGGTGGATGGATGTATATTTTTTTGTACTTCAACCCTCTGAATTAATGAAAATAGCTATTATAATGTGTCTTGCTAAATATTATCACAGATTGAAAGTAGAGAATGTAAATTCATTTACAAGTATTACAATTGTATTGTCAGTTATATTAATTCCTACTATTTTTGTAGTTTCTCAGCCTGATCTTGGTACCTCAATACTTATTGCTTTAAGTGGATTAATTATACTATGGTTAGGTGGGGTAAAAATTAAATATTTTATATATTCATTTATTACTTTCTTAATATCATTACCGTTTATAATTTCTTTCTTAAAACCCTATCAAAAACTAAGAATACTTACTTTTTTAGACCCTGACAGAGACCCCTTAGGCGCAGGGTACCAAATTATACAATCAAAAATAGCAATTGGCTCAGGTGGTCTTGACGGAAAAGGTTTTTTAAAAGGGACACAGAGTTATCTAGATTTTTTACCTGAAAAACATACAGATTTTATATTCACTTTATTCTCAGAAGAATTTGGGTTTATTGGTTCGGTTGGACTTTTATTATTATACTCAATTATAATTTTTAGAATTATAAGAATAGGATCTATTTCAAGAAGTAATTTTGCGAGACTTTTTTGTTTTGGATATGCTTTCGCAATATTCGTTTATATAGTGGTAAACTTATCTATGGTTTTAGGCTTACTACCTATAGTTGGTTCTCCATTACCAATAATGTCATATGGTGGATCTTCAATGTTAGCTACAATGATTGGTTTTGGTATAGTATTAAGTGCAAAAATTAATCATAAACAAATGATTGCTTAATATAATTTTAATTTGCATAATTTGTCACTCTGAAAATATATTTTTTAATTGTATAACAATTTGATGAATAATAATCTTAAAGTAGGAATAGTTGGAGCAGGAATTCAAGGTGTATCCAATGCTTTATTTCTTCAAAAAAAAGGTTTTAATGTAACTATATTTGACAGGGATAATCCAGGTAGCCAAGCTGCTTCTTATGGTAATGCTGGCCATTTTTCTCCCTATGCATCTCTTTCTTTAAATAGAACTGATGTTTTAGCAGATGTTCCCGCTATGCTCTTAAGTTCTTCAGGTCCACTAGCTTTAAAATGGAATTATGTCCCAAAAATGATTCCTTGGTTTATAAAATTTATAATGAATACAACTAAATCTAAGATGATGCATACTGCTAAAAATATGCATCAAATTTTAGATTTGGCTTTACCAGCCTATGATGAATTGTTTGAAGAGATAGATCTTGAAGGTTTAGTAGAAAATAATGGAATTCTATATATATGGAATGACAAAGATTTAAAAAGCAGAGAATTAGAAATTAGAGTGAGAGAAGAATTGGGAGTTGAACAGCAATTGGTCAACAAAGCGGAAATTCATGATCTTGAACCTCACATCAAACCATTTTACCACGCAGGTGTATATTATCCTTATGCAAGACATGCAAGAAACCCAAAAAGAATTCTTTTAAAATTGTTTGATTTATTTTTAAAAAAAGGTGGCAAATTTAACAAAGTAAATATTAATGATATTAGCTATGATGAAGATAAACCGGTTTTTAAAACCGAGACTCAAAGTTTCGTTTTTGATAAGGCGGTAATAGCATGTGGCGCTTTTTCAAAAAAATTAACAGATAATCTTGGTGAAAAAATACCTTTAGATACAGAACGAGGATATCATGTTCATTTTAAAAATTGTGATCACTTATTAAGCAGACCTGTAATATTTTCTAATCGTGGATTTGGAATAACACCCATGGAACAGGGTTTAAGAGTTGTTGGAACTGTTGAATTTGGAGGCTTAGATAATCCATTATCTAAATCAAGAGTAAAAAATTTAATAAATAATGCAAAATATATGCTCGGTGATTTGCCTGAACATGAGGATGAATGGCTAGGATTTAGACCGACTTTACCAGATTTTTTACCTGTTATGGGACCATCAAAAAATCACAAAAATATTTTTTATTGTTTTGGACATCATCATTTAGGATGGACTTTAGGCCCAATTTCTGGAAAGATCGTTTCAGGAATGATAGCGAATGAAAACACAAATTTAGACTTAAAACCTTATAGTTCGCTTAGATTTAGTTAAGTGACAAAAGATAATAATTTTTTAGCCTATTTATATCTATTTTTAACCGTTACTTTTTGGGCAGGAAACTTTGTAGTAGGTAAACTTGCAAGTTTTTATGAGGTGCCACCTTTTTCATTAAACTTTTATCGATGGTTTTTTGCCTGGCTAATTTTAGCACCTTTTACAATTTCAGAAATATTAGAAAAAAGAAATTATATTTTAAAAAACTATAAGCTTTTCATTATATTAGGAGTTACAAGTATTACAGTATTTAATTCTATTGTTTATTATTCTTTAAATTTTACTCAAGTTATTAGTGGAGTCTTAATGATTTCAACTATACCTGTAATGATAATGCTGTTTTCATCAATTTTAAAAATTGAAAAAACAAATATTTTTCAAATTATGGGAGTAATCTTCTCTTTCATTGGGGTTATTATGATTATTACAAAAGCAAACATAGAAATATTAAAAAATTTAAATTTTAATAAAGGTGACATAACTATGGTGATAGCAATGTTTTCATGGGCATTATACTCAACATTGTTGAAGGGAAAAAAATATGAGCTATCTCAAATTTCATTGCTTCAAGTAGTAATTACTTTCGGTTTGGTATTTTTAATCCCAGTTTATTTTATTGAATATCAAATTGGCTTTAGAATTAATTTAGAATTACCATTCATTTTAATCTTGTCTTATGTAGTTTTGTTCCCAGGTCTAGCATCATTTCTTTTATGGATAAAAGGAATATCTATGATTGGTGCTAATCGATCTGGAGTTTTTTTACATCTAATGCCTATTTTAAGTGCCATAATGGCGATGATTTTTTTTAGTGAAAAATTTATGTTTTATCATATTTTAGGCGCTTGTTTTATTGTTGTAGGAATATTGCTATCAAATAAGAAAGTTAAAAATGCTTAAAGTTGCTATATTAGATGATTATCAAAATGTTGCTCAACAATTTGTAGATTTAGAAAAATTGTCAGGAAAATATGAGTTTAAGATTTTCAGCGAACCGTTTTTAGACGAAGCTGATACAATTGAACAGTTGGCTGATTTTGAGGCTTTATTAATAATGAGAGAAAGAACTCCTATCACAAAAAAATTAATTGATAATTTAAATAAATTAAAATTTGTTATCACAAGTGGATTGAGAAACAAATCTATTGATTTAGAGGCTGCAAAGAAAAGAAAAATTATAGTTTGTGGAACAGATATAAACTTAAACCCAACACCTGAATTGACTTGGGCACTTATTCTTGGTTTAGCAAGAAATTTTAAGGAAGAGTTTGATAATATGTACCAAGGGTACTGGCAAACAACTATCGGTGTAGAATTGAGGGGAAAAATTCTAGGTTTAATTGGTTTAGGAAGAGTGGGTTCTGAGGTTGCTAAAATTGGAAAAGCTTTTGGAATGCAAGTAATGGCATGGAGTGAGAATTTAAGCTTAGATAAGTGTAAAGAACTTAATGTACTTCCTTGTTCTAAAGATGATTTAATCACAAATTCTGATGTTCTTTCAATTCACGTTCAAGGAGGCGAAAGGTATAAAGATTGTATAACTATAAAAGAATTAGATAAAATGAAAAAAACTGCGTTTTTAATAAATACTGCTAGAGGACCAATTGTTAATGAGGATGATTTAATCATTGCTTTATCTACTAATGTGATCGCAGGAGCTGGAATTGACGTCTATGATAAAGAACCTCTACCTGAAAATAATAAACTAAGATTTTTACCTAATGCACTGCTTACTCCACACATAGGTTATGTGACAGCAGAAAATTATAGTATTTTTTATAATCAAATGATTGAAGGATTAGAGGCTTGTGTTGATGGAAAGCCAGTCCGTGTTTTAGAGTAGTTATGGATCTAGCTGTAGTTAATCATGAGGATTATTTTGCCAAAATTGGAGACGATCATAAATTTCCTATAAACAAGTTTGGAGAATTAGCTAATTATTTGATTCAAAATAAAATCGTTAAAAAGTTTCATAAACCATATGCTTGCTCATTTGAAACATTGAGTTATGCACATTCAAAAGATTATATTTCTAACGTGAAAAATAAAACATTGAGTAAAGAGGAAGTAAAAAAAATTGGATTTCCACTTGTTGATAGTGTTGTTCAGAGATCATTAGTAGCTACTGGTGGTACTGTTTTAGCTTCTAAACTAGCAATTAATTATGGAATATCATGTAATACTGCTGGAGGTAGTCATCACGCAAACTACAATAGTGGAGCTGGATATTGTGTTTTTAATGATGTGGCTGTTGCCGCCCATTATTTACTAAATCGAGGTTTGGCTAACAAAATATTAATTGTTGATTTAGATGTTCATCAAGGAAACGGAAATTCCGAAATTTTCAAAGAAAATAGGAGTGTTTTTACGTTCAGTATGCACTCTAAAACTAACTACCCAGCCAAAAAATCTAATAGTGATTTGGATGTGGAGCTAGAAGATAATTTAGAGGATGATGCTTATATTAAGACACTTAAACATTATTTGAATGGGTTAAACCAAGAAAATTTTGATTTTGTTTTCTATATAGCTGGAGTAGATATTCATTTTAACGATAGATTAGGTAAACTAAAAATATCTGACGAAGGGATTAAATCTAGAGACGAGCTAGTTATTGAAAACTTTTTTTCTAAAAGAATACCTTTTTGTGGTGTTTTAGGTGGTGGTTATAATAAAGATTTTAATAAATTAGTTGAATTGCATTCAATCTTACACAAATCCTGTGCTAAATATATAGGATCATGACAAAAAAAATAAATCCAAATTTAACTGCAGAACAAAAATTAATCTTGTTCGAAGAAGGAACAGAGCTTGCAGGTTCAAGTGAACTTAATCATGAAAAGAGAGAAGGAAGTTTTCATTGTGCAAATTGTGGGGAAAAATTATTTGATTCAAAAACAAAATATGAGAGTGGATCAGGCTGGCCTTCATTTTATGAGTCTTTACCAAATGTATTTGAAACCAAAACAGATCATCATATAGGTTATGCAAGAACTGAGTATCATTGTAAAAAATGTGGAGGACACCATGGGCATATATTTGATGATGGACCTGAACCTACAGGAAAAAGATTTTGTAATAACGGCATTTGTTTAGTTTTTAAACCAAAAGAATAGTTTATCTAAATTAATTTTTTAAAAGATCTTGAAGTTTATTTTCTTTTTCTAGTGCTCTAACTTCATCATAACCACCAATATGCTGATCATCAAAAAAGATCTGTGGAATTGTTCTTTTGCCATTTGCTTTTTTAATCATTTCGTCAGCAGCACCTGCAACTTTTGAAATATCGATTTCATTATAAGGAGCGTTATTTCTAGCTAATAATCTTTTTGCAGCTTCACAATAGTTGCATAGTGGACCTGTATACATCGTGATTTTTTTCATGGGTTATAAATAGTTACCTTTTTTAATTTTACTAGTTATTTCTTTTCTAGAGTATTCGAATTTTTTTCGATGTTTTATGCTTTTTTGATTTACTCTTTTTCTCCATAATCTGAAAGAGGGCAGTTTTAGAGATCTTCGCATAATTTTAATTACATCAGATTCTTTCTTCCCTGTTTTTTTTTCAATTTCCTCGAAAGTGATCCTATCTGCCCAAGCTGCCCAAATGATCCAATCTGGATCGTCCATTTTGGGCTCTGGATTTTTGACTCTAGTAATTGGCCTGTGACCTTTTTTTTTCATAAATCCTTTATATTTCAAAAAAAAATTTAATGCATTTTTTTTAGCCTCTGATATTATGTATCGGATAGTCCTTCTTAGCCATCTTTAGCTCCCGGTTTTTAAGGACTATCTTTTTTTATGCTCCCCCTAGATTTTATACTTTATCTGCAGATAATAATTTTTTTATTTATTACACCTGGAACTCCCAGGATTGTAATTATCTCTTATTCAATGAATTATGGTGTTGGAAAATGCGTATGGTCTGCTCTAGGTGATGTAACCGCAAATTTGATACAAGCAACTTTAGTTATTTTTGTAATTGGATCTTTTTTTTCAGAGAATTCAACAATACTAAATATATTTAAATGGATAGGTATACTTTATTTAATATATTTAGCTTACGATATTTATAAATCTCGACCAAAAAGCATTTCAAATGAAGGAGAAATAGAAAAAAGTAATTTATCTTTTTTTAGAGATGGTTTTTTAGTTGCTGGTACAAGTCCTAAGGCTTGGATGTTTTTTCCTTTTATTTTCCCACAATTTATTGACTTTAATTCAAATTTATTTGTTCAATTTGTAATTTTAATTACAACTTACATCGTTTTAGATTTTTTATCTTTAATTGGCTATGCAATGCTCGCACAAAAATTAATAAAATGGATAACTGCTAATCCAAAAACAATTAATACAATTTCTGCGAGTGTTTTATTAATTATTGCCGCAATAATTGTTGTAACTCAACAATATTAATTAGATTTGGCCTTTATTGCCACTTGCATAAAATTAAATTTCTTTATTTAATCAACTTATAATTAATTAATTAAAGAGGAAATAAAATGAGATTAAATAAAATAATTTTAAGTTTTGTTTCTGCATTAGTAATTTTATTTTCAACTTCTGTTGCATCATTTGCAAAAGTTGTTGGTGACAAAATTATTTTAGGTGCTGCTATTTCCCTAACTGGTAAATACTCATCTAATGGTGTTCATACTCAAAATGGTTATAACATGGCCGTTGACAGAATTAACAGCATGGGTGGTGTTAAAGTTGGTGGAAAAACTTATAAGTTTGATATTATTTATTATGATGATGAGTCAAACCCTAAGAGAGCCGCACAGCTTGCAGAAAGATTAATTTCACAAGATGGTGTTGAGTTTATGCTTGGCCCTTACAGTTCTGGTTTAACTAAAGCGATTGCACCAGTAACTGAAAAATATGGTGTTCCAATGGTTGAAGCAAATGGTGCATCTAGATCTTTGTTTACCAAAGGTTACAAATATCTATTTGCGGTATTAGCTCCAGCTAACTTATATCTTGATGTTGCTATAGATCTAGCAGTTGAAAAGAATAACGGAAAAGGAGTTACCGTTGCAATGGCGTTTGAACAAGATGCATTTTCTCAAGATGTAAGACTTGGTGTGTTAGATGCAATAAAGAGAACTGGCTCTAAAAAAGTAATTGATGATAAATTACCAAAAGAGCTTAATGATATGGCCGCTACTTTAGTCAAAGTGAAACAAATGAAACCAGACGTTTTAGTTGTTTCAGGTCACACCAAGGGTGCTCTAACTGCTATCAGACAAATATCCGAGATGAAAGTTGATGTTCCAATGTTAGCTATGACACACTGTGATGCAGCTAAGTTGTCAAAGCAACATGGTAAAAACTCTCAATATGCTTTATGTGCTTCTCAGTGGCATAAAACACTAACTTACAAAGATGATTTCTTTAAAGATGGTATGACTTATGATGCAGACTTTACTAAAGAGTTTGGTTATGCACCTCCATATCAAGCAGCAGAATCTTCAGCTGCTCTATTGGTATTTAAAGATGCATTCGAGAGAGCAAATTCTTTTGATCAAAAGAAAGTAAGAGATGCTCTTGCAGCTACTAATATGCAAACTTTTTATGGAAACATAAAATTTGCACCTGGTGGTCAGAATGTTGACAAGCCAATGGTACTTTTCCAAGTAATGTGTGACGATGCAGGAAAATGTGAAAATAAAGTTGTTGCTCCAACAAAATGGGCATCGGCTAAGTTAATTCACCCAATTCCTTCTTGGTCTAAAAGATAAAAACAAATCTATAAATACCCCCTAATATATTATACATAGGGGGTATTTTTTTAAAGGGTTCAATATGGATTTCATGGTCTTCCAATATCCAATGATTTCTGTTCAAGCATGCTTGGATGGAATTTTACTTGGAATTTTATTTGCATTGATTGCATATGGCATGGCACTTCAATGGGGAGTAATGAATATAATTAATATTGCTCAAGGAGATCTTGTTATATTAGGCGGATACATTGCTTATTTTATGTATCTATATGGAATTCATCCAGCCTGGGGAGTAATCGTTGCTCCAGTAATAATGTATTTTGTTGGAATAGCAATTTACAAACTTGTAATTAATAAAGTAGTAGATAGGGATTTATTTATCTCTATTTTAGCGACTTTTGGAATAAGTATTCTTTTCATGCAATTAATGAACTTTGCATTTGGAGCAGATGTTGTTCTTGCAAATTCAGATTATGGAACAACTATGTTATTTAATAATAATGTTGTGTTGCCGAATTCAAAAATATTTTCCGCGTTTATAAGTATTTTATTTGCAATTTGTTTAGTAATTTATATGAAAAAATCTAAACTTGGACGTGCTATTAGGGCTACAGCGCAAAATGCAAGAGCAGCGAAGATATTAGGCGTAGATACAGAAAAAGTTTATGCAGCAACATTTGGAATTAATGCGGCCCTTTGTGGTGTAGCAGGTGCTTTAATATCTATAACATTTACTATACATCCTTATATGGGTTTACCTTACACAATAAGATCTTTTATGATCGTAATTGTTGCAGGACTTGGAAATTTACCTGGTGTTGCGATGTCGGGAATGGGGCTGGGTGTATTTGAGGAATTTGCTGATTATATTTTAGGAACAGAATTTAGAATAGGATCAGTATTTTTGCTTTTAGTTTTAATACTTATTTACAGAAGATTTAAACTTTCTAGAAAAAGAGAGTACTTAAAATAATGAAAAATAATTTAATTTTGTACATTGGAATTTTGATCTTTGGTATAGCAGCTCCATTTGTATTTCCAGCTTTTAAAGTTCAGTTATCAATACTATGTGTATTAATAGTTCTTGCAACTACCTGGAATATTCAAGGTGGTGAAATGGGGTATAATTCATTTGGAAATATTCTCTTTTACGGTCTTGGGATGTATCTGTGTGCTTCTGTGCAAGTTGGAATGTTTTTCCCACTAGCTGAGTGGACTGAAAGTGGTGGAGAGAAAACTTTTGTGCATACCCCTGCACAATTTTTTCAAGGTATGGCTGTCGGATTGATAGTTGCTGCAGTTGTACCAACTATTGTAGCGGGTTTAATTGGATACTCTATTTTAGGACTAAGAGGACATTATTTTGCAATTTGTACATTAGGATTGGGTGTTGCGGCAGGTGAAATTTCTGGAGGAATTGAAATCATCGGAGCTGGACAAGGTTTCACTACGCCACCATTTCCTGACGTTGGAAGTTTAGATTCAAGAGGTGAATTTTTTTATTTCCTAAGTTTTTTTGTTTTAGTTCTGACCTTCGTAACTGTTAGAGCAATTTATACAACTAGATTTAAGTTGATATTAAATGCAATTAGGGACAATGAAGATAAAGCTGAGGCTATGGGAATTGAAACAATGAAATATAAAATTATTGGTTGGATGATATCAGCATTCTTCTGCGGTTTGGCAGGAGGAATAATGGGAGGTTTAGTTGGATATATCGACTCTACAGACGTCGCATTCGACGGAAGAGAGATGGGAGTATTCATGGTATTGATGGCAATACTTGGAGGCAAAGGAACACTTTGGGGTCCAATTATTGGTGCAACTGTTTTTCATATTTTTAAAGAAGGCTTTTGGACATTCTTTTTGGGTTGGCAGTATGTTGCCTTAGGTGTTTTGATTGTTGTAATTGTAATTTATTTCCCAGAAGGAATTATGGGATGGTTAAGAGAAAAATATCCAGAGAGATTTGGCGAAGTAGTTGACGAAAAGGATCGTAAAGCACAGGTAGAACTGAAATGAGTATTTTAGAAGTTAATAATGTAAGCAAATCGTTCGGCGGTGTAAAAGCGAACGTTGACATCTCAATGAATGTTGAAAAAGGAAAGATAGTTGGATTAATTGGACCAAATGGTTCTGGAAAAACCACGTTATTCAATTCGATTGTAGGCACTTACCCAATAGATAATGGATCTATTAAATTTAATGGCAAAGAAGTTTCCGAGTTACCAGTGCCAGTAATTGCTAAGTTAGGATTATTGAGAACTTTTCAGCAAACTAGAATTTATGGAAAACTTAATTGTATAGAAAATATGCTTATTAGTCATAAAGGCAGTGACGCAGATTTAATGAAAATATTTTCAAAAATTCCACAAGAATTAACAGATAAAGCTGAAAATTTATTGAATTTCGTAGGGTTATTTCAAAAAAGAAATCTAAGAGCAGGAGATCTATCTTTTGGTCAGCAAAAATTATTAGAACTGGCAATGGCATTGATGAACGAACCTGAAATGTTATTATTAGATGAGCCTACAGCTGGAATTAATCCAACTCTAATAAATGGTATTATTGATAGGTTAATTAAAGTAAACCAAGATTTTGGAATAACACTTTTGGTGATTGAGCATAACATGAGAGTGATTATGCAATTAGCAGAAAATATTTTTTGTTTAGCTCATGGTAAAATGTTAGCTAATGGATCACCTGATGAAATTAAAAATGATAAACGTGTCGTTGATGCGTATTTAGGAGCACAATAATGGCTAACCAATATGAAGTATTAGGAAAAGCTCCAACACCAGATGATTTAAAAAAATTATCTCCAAACGAAGTTCATTTAACTATTAAAAATTTAAATGCTGGTTATGGAAAAATGGAAATTTTACATAACTTTGATTTATTCGTTAATAAAGCCCAGTCTTTGTGTTTAATTGGACCTAATGGTGCAGGCAAATCTACAATTCTTCATTCAATATATGGTTTTACAAATATTTTTTCAGGCCAAATTGAACTTGAAGGAAAAGAAATTACAAATCTTACCCCAGCTGAAAAGTTAAAGTCAGTCGGTATAGCTTATATATTGCAGGATAACTCTGTATTTCCAGATATGACAGTAGAAGAAAACTTATTAATGGGAGGATATATAAAAGAGAAAACAGATGAGTCTTATGAAGAGGCTGAAAGAATTTTTGAAAAGTATGAAAGGTTAAGAAATAGAAGAAACCAACCTGCAAAAGTTTTATCTGGTGGAGAGAGAAGATTACTAGAAATATCTAGAGCGCTAGTTATGAAACCTTCAGTACTTTTAGTAGATGAACCATCAATTGGACTTGAACCTAGATATATTGAAATGGTTTTTGAAATATTAAGAGATCTTCAGCAAAATGAAAAAAAAACAATCATTCTAGTAGAACAAAATGCCAAAAAAGGATTGGAGTTTGCAGATATAGGATACGTTTTAGTATCTGGGCAAACTGCCATTGCAGGTAAAGGAGACGACTTACTTCAAAATCCTGATGTTGGTAGATTGTTCCTAGGTGGATAATGATTAATAAAAATTTTTTCTTTAAAGGATATAGATCTATATTTACTCATGATAGTCCAGCTATAGCACTCACTTGTTGCTTTATAGCTATTGGAGCTCTATTTAAAAATTTAGGTTTTAATATTCAGGAAAGTATTTTTTCAACTGTTTTAACTTATGCTTTACCAGGCTCACTAGTAATGGCCGAGTCCATGTTAATTGGAGCATCTTTGTTAAATATTTTTTTGGCGGTATGGATTGTTAATGCAAGACTTTACCCTATGGCTGTATCTTTATTTCCGTTAATGATGCATAGAAGTCAACCTAAGTGGAAGTATTATTTTTCATGTCATTTCATTGCTATTTCCGCATGGTTAATAATGAAAAGCAATTATAAAAACATTCCAAAAAAACATAGAATTGATTATTGGATTGGTATTGGAAGCGCGACAGTAAGTGTATCAGTAATTGGAACATTTTTAGGTTTCTCTTTCTCTGAGTATTTGAATAAAGATATGATGTTGGGTTTAGCAATTCTTAATCCAGTTTATTTTCTATGTATGATGATTGGTGCATCTAAAACTATTCCAGTTACGCTGTCTGTTTTGCTTGGAACAATATTGGGACCAATTATTTATTTACTATCACCAGAGTGGTCAATTTTGATAGCAGGTATAATTGGTGGAACCTTAGCTTATCTAGTAGGAGAGCACAGTGTCAGCTAATATTGTTTACGCAATTCTTGTTACGTCTTTAGCAACATTTTTGTCTAGATTTTTGGGCGCTCTAACATCCGAGGGTATAAAAGAAACTTCCAAGCTTTTTAAGTGGTTTAATTGTTTAGCCTATGCAACCTTGGCAGCACTAATAGCTAGAACTATAATTTTTCCTGCTGGTGTTTTGGTAGATGCTAGTTATTCAAGTAGATTTCTTGTTGTGCTGTTATCTTTAGTTATTTTTTTTATCTCAAAGAAGAACTTTGTTTATCCTACAATATTCTCAGCTATTTGTATGGCAATAATTAACAATTATATCTGATTAAATTGATTTATAAAATAAGGTAAAATAAAATTTATTATGCAAAAAATTACAGGCATAGATATTCAAAAACATGATCAATCTAATAGGATTATAAAGATAAGTTTAGAAAATGATATTATAGATAAATTAATTTTTCCTTTTAATAAATTCGATTTAACAGCTTTAGAACTAAAACCATTTACAAGATTTACTTTAGCTAAAAGTTTAGATGATTTAACAAATAATAAATTAAGCGAATTAATGAACTCAATTATTAGAGATAGATCTACAGGTTGTTTTATTATTGGACCAAAAAATATAACTCCAAAAATTAATGATACATTTTTAGTTAAGTTATCAACTGCAATAGCTCATCTAATTGGTGTACCTAATCATGATGCCATGGCAGGAAAATATTATGCTCGTTTTCATGTTAAACATGAAGATACTAGCGATTCTTATTTAAGAAAGGCTTATAGGAATATGGATCTTCATACAGATGGGACATATGTTAAAGATGTGACCGATTGGTTAATTATGACAAAAATTGATGAGCAAAATGTTGAAGGTGGTGAAACAGCTATGCTGCACCTTGATGACTGGGAGCATTGTGATGATTTATACAATGATCCAGTTGGGAGACAAAATTTTGTTTGGGGGTCACCAAAAAGTAAAAATATTGATTACAAGGTAGAGCACCCAGTTTTTTCAACTGATAAAGAGGGAAGACCAACAATATCTTATATAGATCAATTTCCAGAACCTCAAAATATGGATCAAGGAAATTTTTTACAAAAATTATCTGATGGATTAGAGGAAAGTAAAAATAAAATAATAACGAAATTACCTGTTGGATTCTCTGTGATTGCAAATAATTATTTCTGGCTTCATGGAAGAAAACCCTTCAAAGAAAACAAGGAATTAAGCAGAGAATTACTAAGAATTAGAGGTTCTTTTTTTGTTAATTAATTCAATATAATCAATATAAAGTATCCAAAATTATGAATTTAGGTTTTATTGGTACTGGAAAAATTGCAGCTTCAGTGATTACTGGAATATGTAAATCAAAAATTTCATATAAAAAAATCATTATTTCTCCAAGAAATAAAAAAATAGCTCTTGGGTTAAAAAGAAAGTTTAAAAAAATAGTTATTGCCAAGGATAATCAACAAATTGTAGATCAATCTAATTGGGTATTTTTATCTGTTACACCTACTGTCGGTGAAAAAATTATTAAAGATTTAAAGTTTAAATCAGCACAGACTGTTGTTAGTTTTATTTCAACAATTACTTTATCTCAATTAAAGAAAGCAATTAAAGTAAAAGCAAAAATTGTAAGAGCAATACCTCTACCTCCGATTTCATTAAAGAAAGGACCAGTGCCTATTTGCCCTCCTAATTCAAAAGTTAAAGCGTTTTTCAATAACTTGGGCACAACTGTAGAAATTAAGAATGAAAAATCATCTATAAATTTTTGGTCAACCTCAGGCATGATGGCGCCTTTTTATGAGATGTTAAGAGTAATGACGGATTGGTTGGTAAAAAGAGGAGTAAAAAGAAACAATGCTCAAAAATATATTACTTCTTTATTTTTAGCTTTATCTGAAGATGCAGTAGTAAATTCAAAAGAAAATTTAAAAAATTTAGTTAAAGAATCTCAAACACCAAAAGGATTGAACGAGCAAGGTGTAAAAGAATTAACTAAGACTGGATTTTATAAATCTCTTGAAAAAACTTTAAATAGCATTCACAGAAGACTAAACAAATAAATTAAATGTCTGAGAATATTTTAGAGATTAATAATTTAAGCAAATATTTTGGTGGATTAGCTGCTGTTTCTGATTGTTCAATTAAAGTAAAAAGAGGAACAATAACTGGTATCATTGGACCAAATGGATCTGGTAAAACAACTTTATTTAATTTAATTGCTGGAAACCTAAAATCATCAGGTGGAAATGTATTTTTTGATGAGGAAAACATTACAGACGTTCCATCATATGAGTTATTTTCTAAAGGACTGCTAAGAACATTTCAAATAGCGCATGAGTTTTCAAATTTATCTGTTTTAGAAAATTTAATGATGGTGCCTGGAAATCAATCTGGAGAAAAAATAATGACTGCATTATTTAAGCCAGGTTTAGTTGCACAAGAAGAAGCTGTAGTTAAAGAAAAAGCGAAAGAAGTTGTTGAATTTTTAAATCTAGGGCACTTATCAAATGAGCTTGCTGGAAATCTTTCAGGTGGACAAAAGAAATTATTAGAGCTTGGAAGAACGATGATGGTTGATGCAAAATTAGTATTATTAGATGAAGTAGGGGCAGGAGTTAATAGAACTTTATTAAAAGATCTTGGAACTGCAATAGAAAAGTTAAATAAAGAAAAAGGTTATACTTTTTGTATGATCGAGCATGATATGGATTTCATTGGAAGGTTGTGTGATCCAGTAATTGTAATGGCTGAGGGATCAGTTTTGTTTGAAGGAAGTGTTGAAGAAGCAAAAAAAGATGAAAAAGTTATCGAAAGTTATCTTGGTAGAGGATCAAAATTAAAGGATACAAATTAATGGCATATTTTGAGGGAATAGAAATGACAGGTGGATATGGTAATGGTCCTGATATTATTAGTTCGTGTTCAGTAAATGTTAATAAAGGCGAAATAGTCTCTATTCTAGGCCCTAATGGTGCTGGCAAATCAACTGCTATGAAAGCAATGTTGGGCTTGCTCAATTTAAAATCTGGATCAGTAAAGATCGATGGCAAAGATATTTCAAAATTATCTCCTCAAGATAGAGTTAAACAAGGTATTTCTTTTGTCCCACAGACCAAAAACGTTTTTGCAGGAATGACTGTTGAAGAAAACTTAGAAATGGGTGCATTTCTTGTTGAGAATGAAATCAAAAATATAATTGAGGAAATTTACGAATTGTTTCCAATTTTAAGAGAGAAAAGAAATCAGATGGTTGGTGAGCTTTCTGGAGGTCAAAGACAGCAAGTAGCTCTAGGTCGAGCTTTAATGATTAAGCCCACAGTTTTAATGTTAGACGAGCCAACTGCAGGCGTATCACCAATTGTGATGGACGAATTATTTGATCATATCGTCAAAGTTAAAAGAACAAATGTTGCTATTTTAATGGTAGAGCAAAATGCAAAACAAGCCTTAAGTATTTCAGATAGAGGCTACGTATTGGTTACTGGAGAAAATCGTTATTCAGGAACTGGAAAAGAATTATTAGACGATCCAAGAGTAAGAAGCTCTTTTTTGGGAGGGTAATATGGATTTTGTAAATGCGATAATTCTTTTATTAAATTATATTTTTATTCCTGCATTAACTTATGGATCTCAGTTAGCACTGGGCGCAATATTTGTAACACTTATTTATGGAATTCTACGATTTGCAAACTTTGCAACTGGTGACATGATGTCTTTTGGAACCATGATGACAATTTTGTTTACATGGTATTTTCAATCATTAGGTGTCTCTTTGGGTGTTTTACCTACTGCTTTATTAGCTATCCCATTAGGAATTATTTTCATGATTCTTTACATGCTTTTAATAGATAAATTTGTCTTCAAATATTATAGACACCAGAAAAGCCCTCCGGTTCAGTTTGCAATGGTAAGTATTGGAGTAATGTTTGTAACTCAAGCAGTGGTAAGAATTATTATTGGACCTGGCGACAGAAGATTTTTTGATGGTGAAAAATTCATTATTAAAGCACGTGAGTTTAAGGAGATGACAGGCCTAAATGAAGGTCTAGCAATAAAATCAACTCAAGTCTTAACAATATTTGTTACAATAGTTTTGGTTTCTTTATTATTTTGGTTTCTAAATAAAACTAAAACCGGCAAAAGTATGAAAGCTTATTCTGATAATGAAGATCTTGCTTTGCTATCAGGTATTGATCCAAAAAAAATAGTTTTGGTTACTTGGGTAATTGCTGGAATTTTAGCCACAATAGGTGGTGCTTTGTATGGTTTAGATAAAAGTTTTAAACCATTTACCTACTTTAATAATATGCTTCCTATTTTTGCTGCTGCAATAGTTGGAGGAATTGGAAATCCGTTTGGAGCCTTTTTAGGTGGATATGTAATTGCTTTTTCAGAAATTTTATTAACTTATGCCTACAAGAAATTTTTTATGTATGTTTTACCAGAAAGTATGGAGCCAGATAGTTTAGTTCAACTTCTGTCTACAGATTATAAATTTGCTGTATCATTCTCCATACTTGTAATAGTTTTAATATATCGGCCTTCAGGAATATTTAAGGGTAAAGTATTGTGAGAAAAAATTTAAATGTAATTGCAGCTTACAGCATCATGATGGTGCTTATCCTGATGGTTGGAATATTTCAATCTTGGAATATTGCATTATCAATTTTTAATCTTTGTTTGATTTCTGCAGTGATGACAATGGGAGCAAATATTCAATGGGGATACGCTGGCTTAATTAATTTTGGAATTATGGGATATACAGCTTTAGGTGGTTTAGCTGCAGTATTGATATCTGTAGATCCTGTTCAAGAAGCCTGGAGGGCAGGAGGTTTCGACATTCTAATGTCGTTATGGCTCATAGTAGTAATGGTATTAGTTATACGCTTTGTTTTAAAAAGATTTGAAAAATCAAAAATAAGAACATACAGCATAGCTGCAATAATAATTTCAGGTATTTTGCTTATTAGATTTTCTGCAGAGCCAGGTATTGAAGCTATTGAAGCAGTTGATCCTGCTAAAACTGGTTTCCTAGGGGGATTTGGATTACCAATTATATTTTCTTGGATAGTCGGAGCCCTTTTTGCAGGGGGTTTAGCATTTATAGTTGGAAAAGTTGCACTTGGTCTTAGAGCAGATTATTTAGCTATTGCTACTCTTCTTATTTCTGAAATTGTTATTGCAATTATTAAACACGAAGATTGGCTCACAAGAGGTGTAAAAAACGTTATTGGATTAAAAAGACCCGCACCATATGAAGTAGATCTTCAAACGACAGATTGGTTTATTAAATTAGTTGAAAAGTTTAATTCAGGAAAATTAAGTGTAATTGAGAATTTAGCTGATAGACAAGCTGCTCTAAATCAACTTGTAATCGAAGGCTCATCAGTATTTGTAAAATTATGTTACTCTGGATTATTCTTAGTAGTAGTAATTATTCTTTTAATTTTAACACAAAAAGCTCTTTATTCTCCTTGGGGAAGAATGATGAGAGCAATAAGAGATAATGAAGAAGCTGCAAATGCAATGGGTAAAAATGTTGTTAAACAACATTTGTTAATTTTTATTTTAGGTTCAGCTATTGTTGGAATTGCTGGTGCAATGTTGGTTACTCAAGATGGTTTATTTACCCCAGGAAGCTATAGACCTATGAGATATACATTTTTGATTTGGGTGATGGTAATTGTCGGAGGAAGTGGAAATAATTTTGGAGCAATTTTAGGAGGATTTGTTGTTTGGTTCTTATGGATTGAAGCTGCACCAATATCATTATTTTTAATAAATTTTTTCACATCTGGAATTCCTGAAACAAATGCACTTAAAGCACATTTAATAGAAAGTGTTCCTTATTTCAGATTTTTAATGATGGGATTAGGATTATTATTCATAATGAGGTATCGACCTAAAGGTATACTTCCTGAAAAAATAGAAATAAAGTAAACCAAATGAAATATATTATATTAGGTGCTGCTGCTGCTTGGGCTTTGTATATGGCTGATAAGTATTTATTCTTTTAATGAATAAAAATCTTTCGTTACTTATTTTAAGTCAGATTTTTGCTTTTACAGCTGCCCCAGTCACCGTTTTTTTAAGTGGTATAATTGGTTCAAAATTTAGTCCAATAAAATCTTTAGCAACTCTTCCAATGGCTTTGTCAGTTGTTGGAATTGCGTTATTTGCTTTTTTTGCTGCAAAACTAATGAGTATAATTGGACGAAAATTAGGATTTATTTATGCATCAATAGGAACAAGTCTAGCATCTCTTTTAACTGCATACTCTATAATAATAGAAAGCTTTATCTTATATAATTTGGGATGCTTTTTAATTGGTGGAGGAATAGCTTTCAGTCATCAATATCGTTTTGCAGCAGTCGAGGTTGTAGATAAGGATTACGCACCAAAAGCAATTTCTATCATTTTGTTAGCAGGAATAGGTTCGGCGTTTATTGGACCAAATATTGCAAATATTTCTAAAGAATTTATTTCAGATCACATGTATGCTGGTTCATATCTTGCACTTGCTATTTTATCTATCTCATCAACAATATTTTTAATTTTTTATAAGGAACCAAAAACGATATCTAGTAATCAATATAAAACTGGAAGAAGTTTTTTTGAGCTTATCTCTCAACCTAGATTTCTACAGGCGCTCGTAGCTTCAGCTTTTGCCTATGCTGTAATGACTTTTTTAATGACAGCAACTCCTATAAGTATGCATCTGATGGAGAAAATAAGTTTAAGCAAGACTGGATTTGTTATTCAGCTTCATATAGCAGCCATGTTTTTACCTTCACTAGTTACAGGAAATTTAATTAAAAGGTTTGGTCATAGTAAAATAATGCATGTAGGAGTTTTATTGTTTTTAGTCACAATTATTACCAGTTTATTTGAACAGAATTATATTAACTATATGGTTGCACTTATTTTCCTGGGACTAGGGTGGAATTTTTTATTCATTTCAGGAACAAGCTTACTTGTTTTGTGTTACAGAGAAGAAGAAAAATTTAGAGCTCAAGGGTATAATGATTTAATTGTTTATTCTATACAAGCATTAGCCAGTTTGTCTGCTGGAGTATTTCTTAGCTTAACTAGCTGGAAAACTATGAATTTAATATGTCTGATTTTTCTAATTATCATAGCTCTATCTACCATAAGAGCTGATTTAAAAAAAAACCCCAGTAATTAAATTACTGGGGTTTTTTTAAATTTAGATAAAAAATTATCTTTGTTTTTTAGTTTTGAATTTTCCGCCTTTAATTTCTTGTTCTAAGAAAGAACCTTCAGCTTCACCAACACTAGTAAAAGTTACTCCGGTTGCACCTTCATAATTAATCTTTTTACCCTTTGCTAGTAAGTCTAAACCTTTCTTAAGTTCACCTGGATAAATTTTAGTTCCAGGAGCATTAGCAACATCCATTACATTTTTTGCAATTGATGCTCTGTCAGCAGAGTTACCTGCTTGCATTGCAAGAACGATTAAAGCAGCTGCATCGTAAGATTCACCTGTGTAAGGACCAGAAGCTTCTACACCCCCAGCTTTTGCAACTTCAGCAAATATACCTGCACCTTTGCCAGTAGAACCTGGTAATGATCCAAATGATTTACTTAAATCTTTACCAAAAGCGTCAACTAAAGATTGACCGATCATACCATCTGATAAAACAAATTTATCAAATGCACCAGAGTCTAAAGAAGCTTGAATAATTCCTTTTCCTCCTTGGTCAAGATAACCAATAACTGCTACAGCGTCACCACCAGCAGAAGCAAGAGTTGCTACTTCAGATGAGTAATCTGCTTTTCCATCTTCGTGAGCAGTTACAGTTGTAACTTTAATACCATGAGCTTCAACTGCTGCTTTATAAACATCAGCTAAACCTTTACCATAGTCATTATTAGTATAAGTGATTGCAACACTTTTTACTTTTCTATCTTTAGTTATGTCAGCTAAAATTTGGCCACCTCTAGCATCTGATGGAGCAGTTCTAAAGAAGTACCCTTTATCATCTAAAGTTGTTAATCCTGGAGAAGTTGCTGAAGGTGAAATCATAACCACACCATTTGGTACAGCAACATTTGTTGCAATAGCACCAGTTACACCTGAACAGTCTGCTCCCATAATTGCAGCTACACCACCTGAAATTAAACCTTCAGCTGCAGCTGTTGCCGCTGCTGAGTCAACACAAGTTGAGTCTGCTCTTACTGGCTCAATTTTTTTTCCACCTAATAGTGAACCTGAATCAGAAGCTTCTTTAAATGCAAGCTCTGCAGATGCAGCCATAGCTGGAGTTAGAGATTCAATAGGACCAGTGAATCCTAAGATGATCCCCATTTTAATCGAATGTCCGTCTGCCATTACATTTGAACCAAAACTTGAAACAAACATAAATACAGCGATAAATAGTTTTCTCATTATCTTCCTCTTTATTGTTAACAATTTATAAAAACCAATTTAAGTATGAATATTATTAATATTCAATGACAAAATTATCCTATTTTAGACAGTTAATTGACGCTGATAATTATCTGATCGAGAAAGGGTCTAAAGAAGGTTCGTCTGATGTGTAGAACCAAGTTGTTTTTACTCGTGTATAGTCTTTGATTGAGTCAATTCCTGCTTCTTTACCATATCCACTATCCTTAATACCTCCAAATGGAGCTGAGGGTGAAATTAATCTATAAGTATTTACAAATGTTATTCCTGCTCGGATAGCATTAGATACCCTCATGCCTCTTGCAAGATCACTGGTATAAACACCTGAAGAAAGACCATATTGATTGTCGTTCATTAATTCTATTACTTCTTTTTCAGTATCAAATTTCATCACTGATAAAACAGGTCCAAAAAGTTCGTTTTCAGCAACTGGTAAATTATGATTTTCACACTCAATAATTGTTGGTGGGAAATAATAACCTTCATTTGAAAAAGGATGTCTTTTACCACCACATTTAATTTTTCCACCTTGTTCAACAGTTAATTTAATATTTTTTTCTATTACCTCTAATTGTTTAAAGTTACTTAAGGGTCCCATTTCAGTATCAGAATCCATTGGAGCGCCTATTTTAATTTTTTCTGCTCTTGATGCTAATTTATCTAAAAATTCATTATAAATTCCTTTTTGTAAGTACAACCTTGAACCTGCTATACAGCTTTGACCACTTGCTCCAAATATTCCAGCGGTTATTCCATTAATTGCATTTTCTTGTTTAGCATCATCAAAAACAGCTACAGGACTTTTTCCACCTAACTCTAAACTTACCTCAGATAAATTTTCTGCAGAGTTTCTAATTATATGTCTTGCAGTTTCAGGACCTCCTGTAAAAGCTACTTTCTCAACTAGGTTGTGAGTAGTTAAAGCTTTACCACATGGATCTCCAAGACCAGAAACTACATTTAATACACCTTTTGGTATTCCAGTTTCTTCAACTAACTTTGCAAACTCAAACATAGTTGCTGGTGCTAATTCAGAACATTTAATTACTACTGTATTACCCATAGCTAAAGCAGGAGCAACTTTTGTTGCAGTTAAAAACATTTGGGAATTCCAGGGAATGATAGCTACAATAACACCTATTGGAATTCTTGTTGTGATCGCTTGAATATTTGGTTTATCTATTGGAAGAACTGTTCCTTCGACTTTATCAGCTAAACCTGCATAATAATCATAATATTCTGCAATGTATTTTGCTTGTTGATAAGTTTCTCTGTACAGTTTTCCTGTATCAATTGTTTCAATCTTTCCTAATAATTCAGAATTTTCTCTAAGCTTATTTCCAATGGCTCTTAAATATTTTGCTCTATCTCTTGCAAGCATCTTTGGCCATTCACCTTCAAAAGCTTTTTGTGCAGCTTTTACAGCTCTATCCACATCATTTGCACTAGCTTCAGGTACTACAGCCCAAGGCTTATTATTTTCTGGATTTAAAGTTTCAAAAGTTTTTTTTGTATCAGAGTCTACCCACTGACCATCTATAAACATTTGATATTTTTTTAATTCAGGCATTATTTATATGTTTCATTATTGCATTATTTACTTCATCTGCATATTCAATAGTACATAGATGTTTTCCATTTTTGATTTCAACATATGTTGAATTTTGTATATCTTTCTTTAAATTTTTCGACATATTAGGTGTAGATCCTGGATCATCTGATCCTGTTATTATTAAGGTATTTGTTTTTATATTTTTTATATTTTCGAGATTGTCCTTATAGTTTGCAAACACCTCATAAGATTTAATAAAATTTTCTTGATCAATTCCTTTCTTATTAAGAGTTTTCATAAACTCATCATATAAGTCAGGATTTTCCTCAAGGTATTTATCTGAAAACCATCTCTTCATTGCCATTTGTGATATTGGCATATTTTTTTTTGCTAAATTA
The DNA here is from genome assembly GCA_902571955.1 of uncultured Pelagibacteraceae bacterium. Lineage (GTDB taxonomy): Bacteria > Pseudomonadota > Alphaproteobacteria > Pelagibacterales > Pelagibacteraceae > Pelagibacter. The sequence continues at coordinate 24,162 of CACGDZ010000011.1, forward strand.
ACTCTATCAATTACATTTTGTCTTTCTTCACCTGTTCTTTTGTATGTAGTAGATATTAGAGTTAAAGAATTTAAATAATTTTGGTATTTTGAGGAAAATTCAATTGCAATCAAAGATCCAATAGAAAATCCAATTAAATTAAATTTCTCTATATTTAAGTTATTTACCAGATTTGATAATTGATCTGTAAAATTTTCCATTGTTAATTCTTGCGAATTAAAAGGTGTTTTTCCATGTCCTAACAGATCGTAAGTTATAAATGAATTGTCCTTAAAAAATTCAATTTGCGGTCTCCACATTTGCTGATTTAAACCAACGCCATGAATAAAAATTATAGGTAAAGAATTCTTGTTATTAAAATAATAATGATTTTGATCTTTATCAAAATTATAAGACATTAATTAGTTATCGATGCCCATCTCTTTCATGTCTTGATATCTATCACCCGTTCTTGCATGAGCTCGTCCAGTTGGAGCGCCTCCAATTGCAACAACTATCTCATCCTCGTTTGGTGCATCATGAATCGTAAATTCATGTGTTAGATAAAAAGGTCTTAATCCAGCATCAGTTTTATGCATCATTGGAATCGAAATTTTTGCACCTGCCGGACCTCTGGTATTTGTAAAACTTAAATAGGAAGTACCACTAACTGCATCTCTAAATTTATTTCCAAATCTTAAAGTATGAATAAATGCAGATGCGTGTTCTATCTCACCATTTAATCCAACCATGGCAGCTTTCCCATAAGCTAAAATTTTTTCTCCTGACCCAATTTCTTTGGTTAACTCCGGCACTAAAAGATCTCCTAATTGAGGCGCAAGATCTAATATTTCTGGTTTCAAATCTTCTACAAAACCTTTTCCAGCCCAAGGATTTTCTATGACAGCTGCAACTGACACTAGCAGAACAGGCTCTTTTGCTTTTTTTTCACCTTCAATAAAAGTTTTATCTACAAATTTTGTAAATTTTCTTAGTTTTAAATCCATTAACTAGCTTGCTCTTTGAATATTTGTGTCTATTGGTTTTATATTGGGAATAACTTCTTCTGTAAATAATTTGATACTTTTCATACAATCTTCATGTTTGATACCTGGAAAGTTAGACCATACTTGTAAATTTTGAAGATTTAATTCTTGCTGAAGTTCTTTTATTTTTTCTATTACAAACTCGGGTGTTCCAAATAAAAGATTTCTTTTATGAAGAAATTCATAATTTAATAAATCTAGCTTATTTTTTGTCTCAGGTAATTTTTCATCTGGATCCATATGATTTCCCAATCCTCTCCAATGACAAACCCATCTCATATAATTTACGATATGTTCTCCAGCCATCTTTTCAGCCTCTTCCATAGTTTCTGCAACAAACATATCTCTAACCAAACTAATACCTTCACCTAGAGGTACATCTCGATTTTCAGCTTTAGATTTTGCCTGTTTATAAATTTCAAATCTTTTTTTCAAAGCTTTTACGGTTGGGATCCACATAATTGTATTAAGTCCATTTTCTGCTGCCCACTGAATTGATCTTTCTCCATCAACTACTTGAGAAATTGGTGGAAAAGGTTTTTGATAAGGTTTTGGTACTACAGATATTTGTTTTAATTCATTTGTTTTTAAATCTACAACATTTTCTTTTGGAGGACTCATGTCGTGTTGCCAAATAAAATTAGGAGATGGATAAGTGTAAAATTCTCCTTGATGTGAAAAGAAGTCCTCAGACCACGCTTTTTTCATTATGTCTAATGTTTCTGAAAATAGTCTAAAATTTTTTGCTTGGTCTTTTAAGTCAGCTTCTTTGTTCATGTTGATGGCTTCTCGCCCATAAACACCTCTACCAATACCTACTTCCACTCTTCCTTTTGACATTTGATCGAGTGTTGCAATATCTTCTGCGAGTCTTATTGGATTATGAAACGTAATTACGTTGCAAGCTTGTCCTAAGCGTATATTTTTAGTTCTTGCTGCAGCATCTGTACACATCATTAGTGGATTAGTACAAGACTCCATTCCTTCATGATTAAAATGATGCTCAGTATACCAAATAGAATTCCAATTATTTTGATCACAATATTCTGTGATCTCTCTAGCCTCGTCTAATAGTTGGGTATAAGGTTTTTTATCCCAATTAGTAGTATTACAAAAATATCCAAAGTTCATAAAGCCTCCTTTAAAAATTAATTTAAAGACGACCGATCCCACTTTCGTAAATTTTTGAATTTAACGACGAGTTATGTATCGCTTTATATTTAAACTTTATAATTACTAACGTTGATATTCAATAAATTTCTTTAAAGATTTGTTGAGAAATTTCTCATATATTTCACCATTATTTTTAGATTTACTTTTATTTAAAAATGATTGGTTCATTTTGAAATCATAAGAAGGTTCAAAGAAAAAAGGAACGGAGAGCCTCTTACTTTTATTCCACAAAACTCTATGGTTAGTCGCTTTAAATTTACCTTTGCTTAGAAATTCTAACGCTTTCCCTGTATTTACTATTAAAGATTTTTTATTAAATGGTACATTATACCACTTTTTGTTTTTCCTATTTTGTACTTGTAATCCACCTTTTCTGTCTTGATAGAGAACAGTAAATATTCCACTATCTACATGAGTTTCACATCCAAGCGCAACCCCGTCTTGTTTTGATATTTCTACTGGTTTCGTTTGATTTGGATAATAATTAAATCTTAATGTGCTTAATGTTTTTAATCTTGAAAAAGCTGTACTAGAAATATCAGGATTTTTTTTATTAAGTTTTATCAAACTTTTAAACAATGTTTCACCTAATCTAAAAATGTTATCATAATATTTATTTAAAATATTAATTGAGTTTTTATTAAAACACATACTTAGATTAATAAACTCTATGTATTGATTTTTAAGATTTGAGGAATATTTTTTAGTTACTTTTAAATCGCCTATATCCAGACCTTCTTTTCCATTAACATCGTTAGGAAAATATCCTCTATATAAATTTTTATTTTTTTTATTCCATTTTTTAGGTGCTAATTTTCTTTTCACACTGTCTGGCAAATTAAAAAATTTGTTACCAACTTCACATGTTTTTTTAATTTCTTTAAGATTAATTCCATGTCCAGTAATTTGAAAAAATCCTACATTGACACAAGCCTTTTCAATTTCTTTAATTGTTTTAAAAGCATTTTGGGTTTCAAAATTATTTTTAATTAAAGACGAAATATTAATTGTTGGTATAAAGTTCCTGTTCATCTTCTAACTGGTGTTTCTGTAGCAATATATTGATCTCTAGCTTTTTCTCTTATGTAAATATAAATTCCAGCTGCTATTATACATGCAACACCAATAAATGTTCTAACTGATGGTATTTCATTAAATAAGAAATAACCCGGGATCATAGACATTATAATTAAAGAATATTCAAATAATGAAACTACCGATGGTGAAGCAACGATATATGCAGTGAAAATACAAACAAAGGCAATTGAGGCCGCAAAACCAAAAAATAAAATAAATTTCCAAGTATATTCAATGTTTGAAAACCATTCTCTAAATATAAATTGAGTAGTTGAATCAAAATTAGAATCATTAAGTTGACCATTACCCATAAAGATAAAGATAATTCCACAAAGTATTAATGCTATTAGATAAAAATAAAAGAGTTGAGTATTAACATCATCTTTGTCAGAAGTGTACTTGGTTATTGTCATTGAGGCTGCATAAAAAAATGCGCACAGAACAGGTAGTAAACTTTTATAATCAAAATCAGAAAAGTTTGGATCTAAAACAATAAATACGCCTATAAAACCAAACAGGATTGCAGACCATCTTCTAATTCCAATAAACTCTTTTAAAAAAAATTTAGCAAAAATTGATACAAAAAATGGACATGAAAAAAATAAAGCATTTGCAGTAGCTAAAGGCATATATGTTAGAGAGATAAAGAATGCTGAAAAAGCTATAAAGTGAAGAATTACTCTTAAAATTGTAAAAAAAGGATAAAAGGTTTTTAATGAAACTTTTTGACGTTTAAATTTGATGTAACCAAAAAGTAAAAATGCAGCTACAAAATACCTTCCAAAAAAGATTTCATATAATGAAGCTTTTTCAAAAATAAATTTGATTAATGAATCCTGCATTGCAAACATCGTCATCGCTGCAATTACTAAAAGAATTCCTTTTGAGTTGTTATCACTGCTCATTTATGCTCTATATCAAAAAAGAATATGTTTTTAAATTTATTAAATTTATGTCATATTTAATTTATGATTTCAGAAGAAGATAAAATAATGATGGAAACCCTTTACTGGTGGGGGATCCCAACTTTATTTAGATGTAAAAATGATCCAGATCCTAAAAATTGTGATATTGCACTTGTAGGTGTTCCTCATAGTACTGGAAATGGAACAACAGAAAGAGATCAGCATTTAGGTCCGAGAGCTGTAAGAAACATTTCAGCAATGTTGAAACGTTCTCATTTTGATTACAAAATTGATCCTTGGAAAGATAATAAAATTCACGATTTAGGAGATGTTCCATTTCCCGAAGCTAATGATAATGAAAAATGTATAGAAAGAATCTCATCTTTTTATGATCTTATAGAACAAGCTGAAAAGCCAGTAGTTTCAATTGGTGGAGATCATTCAGTAACTGGAGGAATTGTTCAAAGTTTAGCAAAAAAAAACTCAAAATTAACTAAAGGAAAAAAAATAACATTTCTTCATTTTGACGCTCATACAGATTGCTTTGAAAAATTAGATCATTTTTTAGGTGCAAAAAAATCTGCAGCACATTGGGCTTCTTATTTAGTAAAACAAGGAAATGTAGATCCACATACAAGTACACAGATAGGTATAAGAGGAAATCCTAGAACGCTAGATTGGTTACAAGCAAGTTATGATATTGGATATCAAGTAATAACCATGGATGAGTATAGGAAGTGGGGACACGAAAAATGTATAAAAATGATTTTAGATAGATTAGGCGATAATCCTATTTACGTTACATTTGATTTAGATTGTTTAGATCCAACAGTTGCCCCAGGAGTAGCAAATATTGAGCCTGCTTATAAAGGATTTAATATTGATGAGGCACGAAAATTGATTCAGTGTTTAAAAGGTAAAAATGTAATTGGTGGAGATGTTGCATGTTTAATGCCAACAAAAGACAGCCCAAATCAAATTACAGCAATGGTTGCAGCATCAATTATGTTTGAAATTATTTGTTTAATCTCAGTTTATCGAAATAAATAGATTTAATTTAAATAACTCAGGTGGGATATTTAATTATTTCTTTAACTTAGAGGATAATTGAAGTCCATCTTCAGAAAATTTAGATTTATTTTCTTTTATAAAATGATCCATTAGTTTTATTTTTTCCTCCTCGAATTCAGTGACCTTTCGTTTACTTAAATCGATATAAAGAGATATCCATTCCATAGAAGCAGAAATTTTGTTAGTTTCCTTAGAAATCATTTCCATTTTCAAATGCAATCTTTTTTTATCGTGATCAAAATAAATAAGATTGACTTCTACTTTTTCGCCTTCTCTGATTTCATTTAAATATTTAGTATTGGTTTCAACCACCATAGTACTTCTAGCTAATTTTTTTGCAGCAGTTCCACCCATTTTAAATCTTTCAAGTGCAACTTCCCAAGCCTGATCAAATACTAAAATGTAATAAGCCATGTTCATGTGATTATTGTAGTCAACCCACTCTTTTTTAACTTCAAAAGTTTTTAGTAACACTTTAAGATCTTGTTAATGAAGATTGTAATTCTTGATTTGAAATGTATCCTTTTACATTTCCACTTTTGTCTACCACTTCACAGTTTGAATCTGAGCATACAATTTTAGGTAAAAAATCTTCAATAAACTCTTCCTCATTTACTTTTATTAGGTTTGACTTATCAATATTATTTGCTTGCTCAGCTGTTTTCATTATGATTTTTGCTTTAATTACTTTAGCTCTATTTACATCTTTTACAAAAGCTTTAACATAATCATCAGCAGGGTTCATAATAATTTCCTCTGGTGTACCTACTTGAACTAATTTGCCTGAGTTTAATATTCCTATGTGATCTCCCAATCTTAGTGACTCATCTAAATCATGAGTAATAAAAACAATAGTTTTTTTTAATTCTGCTTGAAGATCAATCAATTGTTTTTGCATGTCACTTCTTATTAATGGGTCTAGAGCACTAAATGCTTCATCCATCAACATTATGTCTGTATCTGTCGCTAATGCTCTTGCTAAACCTACACGTTGCTGCATTCCCCCTGACAGTTGATTTGGGTATTGATTTTCAAAACCATTAAGACCAACTGCATCTATTTTTTCCATAGAGATTTTATTTCTTTCCTCTTCAGATTTTCCTTGCATTTCTAATCCATAACCCACATTTTGAATCACAGTTTTATGTGGGAAAAGCCCAAATCTTTGGAAAACCATACTCATTTTATGCCGTCTGAATTCAATGAGTTTTTCTTTATTCAGCGACATTACATTAGTACCTTCAACTAAAATTTCACCATCAGTTGGGTCTATCAATCTATTCAAATGTCGGATGAGTGTTGATTTCCCTGATCCTGATAGCCCCATACATACAAAGGTCTCGCCTTCCTCTATTTTGAGAGAAACATTATCTAGACCAACTGTGTGACCAGTTTTTTCTAAAATTTGATCTTTTGTTGCACCATCTTTTACCATTGGCAGTACAGAACTAGGCTTGTTTCCAAAAATTTTGTATACGTTGTTGATCTCAATTTTTGACATGATGTAACGTTCTAACAGTTACAATGATAATATGTAAAACAAATATTATACAACTTCTAATTGTTTTGAGAAATAACGCTTGTATTTATTTGCTTTTACTTAATTTTTAAATAAATATTTTATCTATGGCACAAACAGATAAAGATGTGCGACTAGAGTTGTCTGCTCTCTATAGAATTTTACATATGTACGGTATGACTGATCTTGCAAATCAATGTGCAGGTGCAAGATCTGTTGAAGATAAGAATTGTTCTTTTGTTCATCCATATGGAATGTTTTATGAGGAAATTACAGCTTCATCTTTAGTTAAAATTGATCAATATGGAAAAAAATTAGATTCAGACGGACCTTGGTTGAATGATGGATGTATTAATCTTGCTCAATGGATTTTTAATAAAAGAAATGATGTAAACTTTTATGTTCACGGACATGCCAATGATGTGATGGCAGTTGGTGGCACTAAAGAGGGTTTAATGTATCTTTCACAGGCTGCAGTTTATTTAAATCATCTCCTTGGATATATTGATTATGAATTTGTTGAAGACAAAGAATTTGGGACCAAATTTGAAAACCTAATTAGCAAACATGATATTCTGATTACAAGAAACCATGGATATTACACAGTTGGTAAAACTGCTGCAGAAGCATTTTTCAGAGCTTATTATCTAGAGCAAGCATGTTCAGTTCAGGTAAAAAATCTTGCTATGGGTTTAAACAAACATGAAATAGACAAACAAAAAGCTGCATATTTCTGGGAAAATATGAGTGACTCTGATGATTATAATTATGATGGAAAAACAGAGTGGGCTGCTTTATTAAGAAAACTAGAAAGAGAACATTCAAATTATAAAAATTAATGGAACAAAATTTTACAATTAAAAACATAACTAAAAATTCTACAAATTTAGAAGTTGACTGGAGTGATGGAAAAAAAAGTAAATTTAATTATTTATGGCTAAGAGACAATTGTCCAACAGCACATGATAAAGACTCCCGTCATAGAATGTTTAATATTTTAAAAGTATCAAATAATATTAATCCAAAAAAATTTGCAGTAAATAATGAAGGTAAGCTTGAAATTGAATGGAGTGAAGGAGATCACGTAAGTTATTATGACCAAAATTGGCTGAGAGAAAACTGCTATACAATAAAAAATAATTTAGAATATAAATCACCATATCAACTTTGGGATAACTCTTTACAAAATGACTTGAAATTAATTGAGATTGAACACGATGAAATTATGACTTCAGATGAAGGGCTTGTCAGATGGTTAGAACTCTTACATCATACTGGAATTGCTATAGTAAAAAATGCACCAACTGAAAATAATTCTGGATTTAAAATTTTAAATAAAATTAGCCATACTAGAGAAACTTTTTTTAAAACACCTTTTGAAGTAATTAACATTCCTAAACCAAATAATTCTGCTTACACAGCACATGCCCTAAGAAATCATATGGATTTACCATGGTTTGAAACACCACCTGGTTACCAATTTCTTCATTGTTTAGTTAATTCTGCAACAGGAGGAGACTCATCCGCTGTAGATGGTTTTGCAGTAGCAGATTATTTAAGAAAAAATGAGAAAGAAATATTTGATACGCTAGTAAACGTTCATTTAAAATTTAGAGACATGGATTATACACAAGAGTCTGTTAGAAGTTAT
>CACGDZ010000012.1 GCA_902571955.1 uncultured Pelagibacteraceae bacterium
TTATTTGACTTTTTAACTTTATTTGGAATTTTATTTTTTTCATTCGTAATATTATTTCCATTTTACATGATGTTGGTCACGAGTTTTAAGACACAGATTGCATTGTTGGTAAATCCTTTAGATTTCAGTATTAACTTTGGGCAAGATATTAAAGATTTATTTAAATCTTACTTTGTTATTTTTAAATCTTATAAATTTGGAAAGTATATTTTGACTAGTACAATTGTTTCTGTGGGTACAGTTATTATAACCCTTCTTTTTGCAATTCCTGCAGCTTACGCAGTTGCAAGATTGAATTTTTTTGGAAAAACATTTTTGTCTACATCCATACTTATAATATATATGTTTCCAGCAATTGTGCTTGTAATTCCACTTTACACAATTTTTAGTCAATTAGGATTACGAAATTCAATAGAGGGTTTATTGATAGTTTACACAGCAACGACACTCCCAGTAGCCATTTATATGCTGCAAGGTTATTTTAAAAGCATACCTAAAGAATTAGAGGAAGCAGCAATATTGGACAAATTAAGCTGGTTCGGAATTATAACAAAAATTATAATTCCTCTAAGTATCCCTGCTATTTCTTCTGTTGCACTATATGTATTTATGATTGCATGGAATGAGTTTTTATTTTCTTTAATGTTCTTGGATAATCCTAATTCATTTACACTATCTAGGGCAATTCAATATCTAAGTGGTGATGCTGAAACCCCAAGACAATATTTAATGGCAGGATCAGTTGTTGTTACATTGCCTGTATTATTTATATTTGTTTATTTTGAAAAATATCTAGTAAGTGGACTAACGGCTGGAAGTGTGAAGGGTTAATGAGAATTTCTGTTAATAAAGCAAAAAAAACCTTACTAGGTAACAGAAGAAATGGATACACTTTACCAACTAATAACAAACTTTATCCAGCTCAGTGGAATTGGGACTCTGCCTTTATAGCTTTAGGATATTCTTACTTTAATTTAAACTTTGCATTAAAGGAAATAAATACATTGTTAGATGGGCAATGGAAAGATGGAATGGTTCCACACATTTTGTTTCATAATACAAAAACAAATTATTATCCTAATTACACTGCATGGAATTGTGGTAATAAAATTCACTCATCTGGAATAACCCAACCACCTATATTAGCAACGATTTTAAAAGAAATTGTAATTAAAAATAAATTTAACAAAACTCAAATTTCAAACATAAAAAAAATAATTAGAAAAATTAAAAAATTTCATGAATGGTTAATTAAATTTAGAGATCCGAAAAAGACTGGTTTGGTATCGATTTTACATCCTTGGGAAAGTGGATACGATAATTCCCCTTTATGGGATGATCCTATGAATAAAGTAAAAATTGAGAAAAATATTAAATATAAAAGAGCTGATAATAAAGTTGTAAATCCAGATTTTAGACCACTAGATATTGATTACGATAGGTATGTAACAATTAAAAATAATTTAAGAAAATTGAAATACAATCCAAAAAAGGTTTACAAATCTTCATTTTTTAATGTTGTAGATGTAGGTTTTAATTCAATATTTTTAAAAGCAAACAAAGACCTAGTTACATTATTAGATTTATTTGGTTTAAACAAAAAAAAAATAGATAATTATATCAAAGTGACAGAAAAAAATTTCCTTAAATTGTATGACAAAAAAAGAAAAACTTTTTTTTCAAAAGATATAAAAAATAATAAAAAGATCTTTGTTCCATCAATAACAAATTATTTCTTATTATTTGCTGATTTCAATAATGATAAAATTAATAAAAGACTCATCCAAAACCTTAAAAAACATAACTTAAAAGAGAAATATTTTTTTTCATCAATTAAATCAAATCATAAAAGTTTTGAAGAAAAAAGATACTGGCGTGGGCCTGTTTGGATTAATTGTAATTGGTTTATTTATAAAGGACTAAAAAATAAAGATAAGTTATTTTCTGATAAAATAAAAAACAAAACTATCCAAATACTTGAAAAAAAAGGTTTTTTTGAATATTTTAGCTGTAAGAACGGTCAACCAATGGGTGCAAAAAATTTTTCTTGGTCAGCAGCTCTTTACTTAGACTTAAAGCTTAATAAAAATTAGTTTGAAAAGCCGTATTTTCTTAATCTAACATCACCTGTCCGAGCATGTGCTTCCATGCCTTCGTATCTAGAAATTCTAGCACAAGCTGCTCCCACTTCTTTCGTTGCTTCTTTACTCATTCTTTGGAAGCTAAGTGTTTTGATAAATTTTCCTACAAACAAACCACCTGTATATTTTCCAGCACCTTTTGTTGGTAAAATATGATTTGTACCTGAACATTTATCACCATAAGCCACTGTTGTTTCTTCTCCTATAAATAAAGAGCCATAATTTTTAAGTCTATCATGATACCATTGTAAATTTTTAGTTTGGACTTCTAAATGCTCTGGCGCATAATCATCACTTACTTTCGCAATTTCTTCATCAGTATCGCATAATATTACTTCACCATAATCTCTCCATGCTGCACCAGAATTTTCTCTAGGTAAATCTGGTAAATCTTCAATTAATTCTGGAACTCTTTGCAATACATAATCAGCAATTTTTTTACTTTTTGTAAATAACCATGCTGGAGAATTATAACCATGCTCAGCTTGTCCAACCAAATCATAGGCAACCATTTCAGGATCAGCTGTTTCATCTGCAATCACCGCAATTTCTGTAGGCCCAGCAAATAAATCAATACCAACCTTGCCAAATAAAAGTCTTTTTGCTTCAGCAACAAATTGATTTCCTGGTCCAACTAAGATATCAGCTGGTGCATTTCCAAATAATCCGTTAGTCATTGCTGCAATAGCTTGAACACCACCTAAATTCATAATTACATCTGCACCACATAAATCTGCTGTATAAACAATTGATGGATGTACACCAACACCAGGTTTGGGAGAGCTGCATACTATTATATTTTTAACTCCTGCTACTTTTGCTGTTGTCACACTCATTACAGCAGATGCTATATGAGCGTATCTACCAGCTGGAACATAACAACCAGCAGTATTTACTGGGATTAGTTTTTGACCTGCAAATAGACCATCAGATAACTCAACTTCAAAATCTTGACCATAATTTTTTAATTGTGCTTCAGCAAATTTTCTAACTCTTTCATGGGAAAATTGAATATCATCTTTAGTTTTTTGATCTAAATTTTTTTTAATTTCTTCAATTTTTTCTTTTGAAACAATTACATCACCTTCATATTTATCAAATTTTTTAGAAAGCTCTTTACATCCTTCTTCTTTAGTTTTCTCAATGTCTTTTAAAATATTTTCAACTATTTCTCTTGTTTTAGTTTCATCTGTAGATGAGGTTTTAGGTGATCTTTTAAGATATGTTATTGCCATTTCTCTCCTTTAAAATTTCAGTTTATTTAAATGAATTTTTTTTGAAATTCAATGAATCATTTAGTCCAAAGCGACTACTGCTGCAGCAATAGAGGCCAATCGTGCCTGAGCCTCGTCAGATCTACTAGTAATTACCACAGGTACTTTTCCACCTACAACAACTCCTGCGGCACATGCACCACTAAAATATATAAGCATTTTTACTAAAGCATTTCCAGCTTCTACATTGGGAACTAATAATACATCTGCTTCTCCAGCAACTAAGTTTTTAATACCCTTTATTGCTGCTGACTTTTTTGAAATACTATTGTCAAATGCTAATGGACCAAAAACATCAGCATTTAAATTTTCTTCTTTCGCTAATTTAGTAATTTCTGCAGCTTCAATAGAACTTGGCACACTTTCTAAAACTTCCTCTGTTGCAGATAATACGGAAACTTTTGGTCTTTCTATTCCAATTCTATTTGAAAAATTTACTACATTCTTAAGAATATGCATTTTTGTTTTTAAATTTGGCAAAACATTTAATGCTCCATCGGTAATAATTAATGGTTTATCCTCTTTATCAATTGTCATATGCCAGATGTGACTTAGTCTTGTTTTACCAAGCAAATTATACTCTCTTTTTAAAACTTCTTTCATCAAAACATCTGTATGAATATGGCCTTTAACTATTATTTGGACTTTACCATCACTTGCTAATTTAGCTGCTATTTTTGCAGTGTCGTTTTCAACAGGTACATGAATAAGTTCATATTTAGAAATATCCCATTTGATATCCTCAGCACATTTTTGAATTTCTACTTCATGACCAATAAAAATTGGCTCAATTAAATTTTCATTAACTGCATCTTGAACAGATAGCATTGGTAAGGGTTTTCCAGCATTTACTACTGCAACTTTAACTCCTTTTTTTTTATGAGCTAAATCTAATAAATTGTTTGGACAGACAATTTCTTTGTTTGAAAGCATTTTCTTTAAATAAGTCAAAAAACTCAACATGTATATAGAAAAAAATCGTCTAAACAAATTACCAAAAAAGTTATAATCTAGACATTTAGAGGTTAACACTTTGGAAGTTGTAACTAAAATTGCGCCAATTATTTTGGCACTGATAATGTTAGGCTTAGGCCTAGGATTAAAGCTAGACGATTTTGGAAGAGTATTCAAATCACCAAAAGATTTTATTGTTGGTTTTATTTCCCAATTAATAATTCTTCCAATTGTAGCATACATATTAATTTTAATTTTAAAAACACCACCTGAAATAGCTATAGGGGTTATGATCATAGCTGCAGCACCAGGAGGTGTAACATCTAATGTAATGACAAAGTTTGCTGATGGTGATGTTGCATTATCAATATCTTTAACTGCTGTAATTAGTTTATTAAGTATAATTACAGTTCCTTTAATAATCTTTACATCTGCAGATATGTTAGGGATAACAGAAGTTTCTCAAAACATTTCAATGACGGGAATAGCACTAAAAATGTTTTTAGTTGTAACAGTACCTGTAATATTAGGAATGATTATCAGAAAATTTGCTGAAAATTTCATATCTTCTAAAGTTGAAATATTTAATAAACTCAACATAGTTTTGTTTATTGTTTTTTTTGTAGCAGCGTTTTATGAAGAAAGAGAAAATATTCTTAGCTTTATCAAACAAGCAGGTTTAGTTGCTTTAATTTTAAATATTTCAATGATGGTTATCGCATATTACATTGCAAAAGCTTTTGCTTCAGGTGTTAAACAAATGAAGTGTATTGCCTTAGAATGTGGATTACAAAATGGTACGTTAGCCTTATTTGTCTCTACGCAAATATTTGGTACAGATATATTGTATGCATTACCAACAGGTGCTTATGCACTAATCATGTATATAACAGGATTTATTTTTATTTATTTTTTAAGAAAGTCTAATTAATTATTGATTATTCTTATTTGATTAAAAACTTTATAAATAAAATGGCTTAAGCTAAGAACATTTTTATTCACCATTCCTTTTGTTGTTACAAAAGCACTATCTTTAGTATTGTATGTAATTAATTTTTTATCATTTATATGAAGGAATTTTTTATCAACTAAATATTTTATTTTTCTAACAACTGTAGGTCTAGGAATACCAGTTATATCAGAAATTGACATGGCATTAACTCCTCTTTTATCTGACCCCTGAATCTCTTTTCTATATGAGTCTAAATTTGTTTTTTTTGGTGTAAATTTTGGATTTTTAATTGTATTTATTACCACAACCATGCCGATTGCAAAAACTTCTAAATCCTTCAATTCTTCTCTCCATCTTTTAATAAAAATAAACCAAAATTTATTAAACTGATACAAGCAGTAAGAAAAATTTTCTTTTATTGCTAATATTATGTCTTTAACAGAGTAAACTTCGGTTATTAATTTTTCCTTTTTTAAAATTTTATTGAATTCATACAAGATATTTGCAACCTCTGTAAGAGTGTCGACTGCTTTAGCTGAGTAAAGCGTATCTCGAACAACAAACATTTTCTTACCAGTTCTTTTAATTACTTTTAATTTTTCTAATTCTAAAACTTTTCTTCTAATACTTTCTTTCGGAATTCCTAAATCTTTTGAGATGTCTGAAATATTTATTTTATTAATTTCGATTGATTTATCATTATAAAATGTGTCGTAGTTAATTTTTACTCCATTTTGTCTGAAATATATAAGGTCTTGATGTATCAAATATATAATGAGGACAAACTTATCTATGTCTTTATAATGATCATAGGCTCTTACAAACCAGTTACTAGTTAAAGTAAAATAACTGGGTGCCAGAGCGGCAAAATTATCCTGAATTACTTTATTTATTACCTTCTCATCAATATGATCAGAAATACTTGGTATAGTGTTCATATTTAAAAAAAAACCCAATATGAACAAAAGCAATAATAGAGTCAACCCATTTTGGACAACCCTAGTATTTAAAAATTCAACTAATAATGATTAAAATTAAATTTATAATCAAAACATGAGTACAGAAAGCTTAAATAGAACATCCGAGATTGTAGAGACCCCCTCTCAATATGTCGAAACTCCAAAAAGGGTTAACGTGGATGTTCTAAAGCAAAGACTTCTAGAAGAAAAAAAGAAGGAAAAAGTTAAAAGAACAATAATTTTATCATCTGTTATTGTTTCTTTGGGTGCGCTAACGATGTTAACTTATTAAGCTTTCTAAATCTTTCTTTATTATATCCGGTATAGAAATTTCTTTTTTTGAGTTATTTTTATACCGGGCATATTTATTTTGTCCTGGATACATTATTTCCTTAACACCTTTTATCTTAGGAAGTTTTTTTATTGTTTTAATATTATCTTTAATTCGTTGGTTGTAATTTTTTTGAAATAAATTTGCTTTAAAAGTAATAAATAAATGCCCAATATTTTGTGGACCTGAAAAATCATCAAATGGATCTTTAACTCTACCTGCGTAGTTTCCTCCAGTTAAAACTCCACTTAATATATCTACCATCCAAGCAAGTCCTGAGCCTCTAAAACCTGCAATTGGTAATTGAACTCCCGCTAATGCTTTTTTAGCATCTGTAGTTGGTTTACCAAATTTATCTAAAGCAACTCCTGCAGGAATTGATTGATTGTTTCTTGCTGCAACTCTTATTTTTCCTCTGTTGATCATTGAAATTGACGTATCTAAAATAAATGGAATTTTAGTACCAGTAGGAGATCCAAAACAAATTGGATTTGTTCCAAACAAAGTTTTTAATGCACCATGTGGAGCAACTGCAGGTGGAGCATTTGTATAGATCATTGTAATTAAATTTTTCTTTACCGCTTGTTCAGCGTAATAACCTGATAAACCATAGTGACCACTGTTTTTGACTGCCACCATTCCTATTCCAGTTTTTTGTGCGTGATTAATTGCAGTTTTAATTGCTAGATCAGCCGCAACAAAACCAATACTATTATTTGCATCAATGTGAGAAATAGAAGACGATTTTTTTTTAATTTTAATTTTTGGTTTTGGATTAATTACTTTTTTAGAAATTCGATCACAATACATTTTAAGTCTTGATAAACCATGACCATATGCACCAACTAATTCAGCATTAATTAATGCATTAGTAGAAATTAATGCATGATCTTTACTTAGACCAAATTTTTGGAATATTTTAATGACTTGTTTTTTTAAAACTGGGGTCTTCATTTCATCCCCTTAACATTTATCCTTTTCCACGCCAAGGAATAGTTTTATCAATTATTTTTCTTAATGTAATATCAAATAAAAGACCTAGTAGACCCATAATAAATATCGTTATCCAAATCACCTCATATTGGAAGTACTTTTTAGCAACGTTTTCAACAAAACCGATACCTGTTGTACCTGCTAAAAACTCTGCAGCAACAAGTGTTCCCCAGCACATACCAACAGCAACTCTAATTCCTGTAAGAATTTCAGGAAGTGAATTAGGGAAAATCACAAATCTTAAAATTTGTTTTTTAGTAGCCCCTAATGAATGTGCAGCATGTATTTTTGAAAGCTGTGTTCCTGACGCACCAGCTCTTGCAGAAATAATCATAATTGAAAGTGAGACCATGAATAATAAAAAAATTTTACCCGTATTATCTATTCCAAGAACTGAAATAATCAATGGTGCCCAAGCTAACGGTGGAACGGGTCTGTATAACTCGATTAAAGGATCAAAGAAGCCTTTAGCAAATCGATTTAGACCCATAAACAATCCTAATGGCACCCCAATAAGAATTCCAAAAACTAAACCTAAAAATACCCTTAAGAATGAGTCCCATATGTGTCCATATGGAACAGGTACTTTAAATAATTTAAAGTCACCAGTAACAACTTTTAAAACGTTACTTTTAAAGTTTTCTTTTACAATTCCATCTTTTGTATGCACTGGATATTCACCAGGCAACATATCTGCAATCCAATCAGGTAAAATAAATCCGATCATTTTACTTACATCAACCATCTCAATCCACAAAAGAGGAATATTTTTGTATCCAACACTTGGTTTAGACATCAATATAAACTTATTAAATGTATCTGATGGTTTAGGTAACCATCTACCTGAACCTTGTTCGGAACATGTTGGTCCACTTGCTACAATTGTTCCTGCTGGAAATAGAAGAATATCAATTAATCTTAACCCACCTTGCTCTTTATTTTGTAATTCATCAAACTCTATTATTGCTGTTTGCATTTCATTTAATGCATTAGGAGGATAGATGCTTGCAAACTCTATTCTTCTTGCAATTTTAACAATATTTTTTGCATAGTCAGATGCTATTTCCTCACTATCATCTAATCCTTTTCTGTAAGCTTTAATATCATCTTTAAGTTGTTTGATTGCGATTTTGAACTGTGGGTTATGGTTTTTTAATTTAAAAAATTTGTCGTCAATTTTTTTTAGTTCTGCTGCGGCTGCATGAAATTTTAAACCTTTATTAGTTTGAGGTGCAGTTGGTATCTCAATAGTATTTTCAATTGTACCTGTTCCAGAATCTATTGTAGTAATTCCCCAAATACCTTGTTCATCAATGAGTTTTTGTCTTTCAGTTTTTTCAGCATTTGTCTCAAATGGATAATCTTTCTTTTTAAAATTAGAGCTTAGAATTTTTATTTCTTCTGTGATTTCCTGAAGTTTAATTTTGGTATCTATTTCCATTAGTTCTTCACTTGTTAAAAATGGAATTAATTTAGAAGTTCTATCAATGTAGCTTACAAGAATTGTTTTTTGTTGATCATTTAAATCTGGAGATGCTTTTATTTCATTTGTAATTTTTACAAGATTTTTATTTTCAATTTTAATAATCGATGTACTTTTGAATTCTCTTTCTTCAATAGGGAACTGATATTTTAAACCTAATAACGACTCATTAATTTTAGCAACCTGGCATAATTCATTTGCTGATTTTGGATAAAAACCTTTTGCTATATCCCATGAATAATAAAGCCATAGCATCAGGATTGCACTACTACCAACAATTACCCAGTGTGTTCCACCTTTAGCTCTTTCCGGATTACCAAAGACAGCATCAACTTTTTCAGTTCTAATTAATCTTCTTCCATAAAGAATACATCCAATTACAGCTACAAATATTAAGATGGTTACAAATTGGGTTAACATTTAATTTTCTTTCCCCATTATTTCTTCTTCCATATTCCAAATCATGGATAAAATTTCTTCTCGTGTGGATGAAAATTCTTTATTTTTTTTAATTTCTCTTAAGTCTTGTGTAAGACCCATTTCTGCAAATGGAAGGTTGTACTCTTTATGTATACGTCCTGGTCTTGGAGCCATTACATATAATCTTTCTCCAAGTAACAAGGCTTCTTCGACGGAGTGTGTAATTAAGATAATTGTTTTTCCTGTTTCTTTCCAAATCTTTAAAACTAATGATTGCATTTTTTCTCTCGTTAATGCATCTAAAGCACCTAATGGTTCGTCCATTAAAATTAAATCAGGATTGTTTATTAAGCATCTTGCAAGAGCAACTCTTTGCTGCATCCCTCCTGATAATTGATACGTGGGTGTATTACCAAAACCTTTAAGTCCAACTATATCTAACCATTCATCAACTCTTTTTGCTGTAACCTCAGGATCTTCTTTTTTCATTCTTAGTCCAAAGTTTACATTCTCAGCAACTGTTAACCATTCAAACAAAGCACCTTGTTGAAAAACCATGCCTCTTTCAACACCAGGTCCGTCAATTTCATTATTATTAAGAGTAATTTTTCCTGATGTTGGTCTTAAAAATCCAGCAGTAATATTAAGCAAAGTTGTTTTTCCACAGCCAGAGGGACCAAGAACTGTAAGTAATTCTCCTTTTTTGAGAGTAAAACTTACATCTTTTAGTGCATGAACAGTTTCTCCTTTTGGAGTTTTAAAAATCATATTTAAATTTTGAGAAACTAGATCGCTCATAAATTCTTTATATTAGAAATTTTGTAAAAAAAATAGGCACCAATTATTAAATCAGCGCCTATTTAAAATTTTAAACCCTTAAATTATAAAGGTAAGAAACTTGTGTCTACGTTTCCACCTGGAGTTCCCATACCTTTTAGGAATGCATCTAGGTTTCCACTTGTCATAGATTGTTTAGTTTCTTCTGGAGTTAAGAATTTAAATCCACTCAAAGTATCTTTCATATCTGAAACTTTCATTTCTGAAGCTTTAGACATCGCGTTCAAGTCAGCTTTACCTGCTTTGTATCTAGCATTAGCTTCATGAGTAACTTCGATGAAAGTTCTTAACATACCTGGGTTTTCTTTCATGAATTTATCTGTAACAGAAGTTATATCTATACCTAAGATACCAGCTGCTCTTGCTTCATCTACAGTTAAAAGTCTTGATCCGACTGCAGTTGCTGCTTTGATTGAATTACCACCAAATAAACATGCCATTACAACATCACCACTAACTAATGCAGCAGCACCTTCTTCTGGGTCCATTTGAATGATGTCCATTTTACCTCTGTCAGCACCAACAACTTTCATACTTTCATCAAAAACGTATTCAGCCATTGTTCCTAATGGAACAGCAACTTTTTTACCTTCTAATTCAGTAGCGTTTGCTTTTGTAATTCCAGAAGCGTTAGATGTAACACATGTGGTTCCACCCATTCCGTACTCCATAGCAATATCAACTAATTTGATAGGTGCATTTGATTTAACAGCATTAATAAAAGGTACTAATCCTTGAGAGTAAGAAATATCAATATCTCCTGCTAACATTGCATCAGTCATTGCTCCACCGTTAGTGAAGTTTGTCCATTTAACTGGAACACCAAGAGCTTTAGCAAAATTTTTTTTTTGCATGTCCTCTAGATTTGGACTCGGCCATTCTAAAAAGTATGCAACTCTAACCTCATTTGCAGCTGAATTAGCAACTGAAATTGATAGGTTAAGTGCAAAAATAGATCCTAGAATAAAACTTAGTATTTTTTTCATTTATTCCCCTATGTTTAATTAATTAAATTCTAGATATTTAAATTCAAATTGAGCCTGAAGTAAAACAAAAAAGAAAGTTTATACAATTCTTGGTTGTGTCAATAATGTGGTAGTTAATCCATTTATTTTAGTCTAAAGAGGCCTTAAGATTAAATTAATTAAATTTTAAAAAAAATTTTTTATGAGCACACAAAACAAAACAGCAATTCCAAATTCTTTAAATGAGCACTGGATGCCATTTACATCTAATAAAGATTTTAAAGAGAACCCTAGATTGATTGTTGAAGCTAAAGGTGTGTATTTAAAAAACCATCAAGGTCAAACACAAATTGATGCAAGTTCAGGATTATTTTGTAACCCTCTAGGTCATGGTAGAAAAGAAATTATTGAAGCAATTACAAATCAATTAAAAACGTTAGATTATTGCCAACCTTTCCAACAAGGTTTTGGTGGATCATTTGAATTAGCTACAAGAATTTCAAAACATACTCCAGGAAACTTAAATAGAATGTTTTATACCATTTGTGGTTCAACTGCTGTTGAAACAGCAATAAAAATTGCAATCGCATATCATAGAGCTAGAGGTGATAGTCAAAGATTTAGATTTGTCGGTAGAGAAAGAGGCTACCATGGAATGAATATTGGCGCGACTTCTGTTGGTGGCATGGTTAATAACGTAAAAACTTTTGCAAGCGTTTTAATGCCAGGTGTCGTGCACATGCGACATACTCATTTACCAGAACACAAGTTTGTAAGCGGTCAACCAGAAACAGGTGTTGAGCTAGCAGAAGATTTAGAGAGAATTTGTATGAACTTTGGAGCTGAGAATATTGCGGCATGTATTGTTGAACCAATTGCGGGATCAACAGGTACTTTAGTTCCACCAAAAGGATACTTACAAAGACTTAGAGAAATTTGTGACAAACATGGAATACTTTTAATTTTTGATGAAGTAATTACAGGTTGGGGAAGAACAGGATCACCATTTGCATCACAGGAGTATGGTGTAACTCCAGATATGATGACAATGGCTAAAGCTACTACAAATGGGATTAGTCCAATGGGAGTTGTTGCTTGTAAAGAGGATATTTATGATGCAATCGCAGAAAATGCTCCTAAAGGAACTATAGAATTATTTCATGGTTATACTTATTCAGGAATACCAATTTCTGTTGCTGCGGGTTTAGCCGTTCAAGATATTATTGAAAAAGATGATATATTTAATAGAGCCAAAAACTTAGCACCTTATTTCCAGGAAGGTTTGATGTCTTTAAAAGATATTGATGTTGTTGATAATATTAGAGGATATGGAATGATGGGTGGAATAGATATAGTTATGGATAAAAAACCAGGTGCCGCTGGACTAACATGTTTTAAACATTGCTATGAAGCAGGTGTAAATTTTAAAGCTACTGGTGATTGTCTAATTATTGCTCCAATGTTTATTTGTGAAAAAAAACATATTGATGAAATAATTCAAAAACTTCGAACTGGAATAACAAATTACGCAAAAAGTAAAAAGAATTAATTTTCGTTTATGAAAATTGGAGTTCCTAAAGAAATAAAACCGCAAGAAAATAGAATTGGTTTAACACCTGATAGTGTTAAAGCACTAGTTTCAGAGGGTCACGAAGTGTTGGTTGAAAATAATGGTGGGTTTGAAGCTGGTTTCGATAATGATCAATATTTGAAGGCAGGAGCAAAAATTGCTGGTACATCAGCTGATATTTTTAACGATTCAGAAATAATTGTTAAAGTTAAAGAACCACAAAAAGTAGAAGTAGATATGATAAGAGAAAATCAAATCGTATATACATATTTACATTTAGCTGCAGCAAAAGAATTAACTCAAGGTTTAATAAAATCTAAAAGTATTAATATCGCATACGAGACAGTAACTGATGATAACGGAAGATTACCATTACTTGCTCCAATGAGCGCTGTTGCTGGAAGAATGTCGGTTCAAGCAGGAGCTCATTGTTTAGAAAAAAATCAAAAAGGTAGAGGAGTATTATTAGGAGGAGCACCCGGAGGCGAACCAGCTAATGTATTGATTTTAGGAGGTGGAGTTGTTGGAGAAAATGCAGCAACAATCGCAACTGGTATGCAAGCAAAAGTTCATATCGTTGATAAATCAGAAGCAAGGTTAAATCAACTTGTGGAAATTTTTGGTGATAAAATTATACCTGAACAAAGTGAAAAAGTTGATTTAAATAAATTAGTTGCACAAGCAGATCTTTTGGTTGGAGGCGTATTAATTCCAGGCGCAGAAGCTCCAAAACTTATAACTAAAGATATGTTAAAATTAATGAAAAGAGGTTCAGTAATTGTTGATGTTGCAATTGATCAAGGTGGATGTGTTGAAACAAGCAAACCTACAACACATAGAGATCCAACTTATATAGTTGATGACGTGGTTCATTATTGTGTTGCGAATATGCCAGGTGGAGTTCCTAGAACTTCTACATTTGCATTAAATCAAGCAACTCTTCCTTATTTAATAAAATTAGCAAATAAGGGTTATCAAAAGGCTCTTAGTGAGGATAAAAACTTTTTAGCAGGGTTAAATGTTCACAAAGGTGAAGTAACTTATAAAGCAGTTGCTGATGTATTTGGTTTAGATTTCATAAAACCAGAGGATGCTATTAAACATTAAAATGTTTGAAAAAAAAAACATAAAAAAAAATGATAAATTCGAAAATAATAAAAGTTTTGGTATTCTTTTTTTTATCGTTTTTATTTTAGTATCTATATGGCCTTTAAAAAATGGAGAAGATCTAAGAATATGGTCATTGTTAATTTCTTTAGCTTTTTTATTTCTTGGATTAATAAATTCTAAAATTTTAACTCCTCTCAAATCTGTTTGGATTAAACTTGGATATTTTTTAGGAAATATAATTTCGCCAGTTGTAATGGGTATAATATATTTTTTTGTGCTTACGCCAACAGGTTTGATTATGAGATTATTAGGAAAAGATATTCTGAAATTAAACAAAAATAAACTTAATACATATTGGGAAAAAAAAAGTAAAAATCAAAGTACTATGAAAAACCAGTTTTAATATGGAAAAAATACTATCTTTACTTAAACAAATTATTTTTTTTACTTTTTTTATCTTATTTTTTTTCCTTATTATTAATTTCTTTGTGTCAATATCTTGGAAGTTCTATAGTAGCTATAAACTCAATAAGCAAAATCCTTTTCCTGAATTTGTTAGATCTAATTACGAAATAACTGATAAAGATCAAAGAGTTCTTTATATTGATACCGAAAAAAAAATAAAATTTAAATTTTCACCATTTCTTGGTGCAATTCCAAAAGATTTCCAAAGTAAATTTGTGAATTTTAACTATTCTAATGGCAGAAAAACATACAACCTTGGAAATTGTGAAAAAAAAATAGTATTTTTAGGGGGATCTACAACTTTTGGCTGGTTATCAATTGATAATAAAACTATACCCAGTGAATTTAGCAAAATTCTTAATAATAAACTTTATAATTACTGTGTTTACAATTATGGTTTGCCATCATTCTATTCAGAACAAGAAAATAATTTATTAAAAGATTTAAATTACAGAAATATAATCAAACCTGATATTGCAATTTTTTTAGATGGTATAAATGAGACATGTTATGGCTTTACTTACGATAAAGCTATATCAAATCAGTTTAGTGAAATTATGGTTAGCCACAGAACGGATTTGTATAAAAAAAAAATAATACCATTTTTGCAATCAACACCATTGTTTCAGTTGATGGATAGGCTTATAAATACTAAAAAAAAAGATTTAGACTATAGACCATCAAATTGTGATGAACAAAAATTAAATGATTTATTTTTATTAAGACTAAAACTTCGATTACAAATCTGTGACGAATTAAAAGTTTCTTGTTTCACTTTTCTACAACCCTTTGGTGGTATAAATGGAAACATATATCCATTTGAATTGCCAAATAGATTTAAAAAAAAGTATGAAAAATTCAAAAAAATACCAAATAATTTATTAATTGATATCACTGATAGTTTGGATAATGATAAAAATAAATATTCTTATGTTGATCCATTTCATTATAGTCATAAATCTAATAGATTAATTGCGAATAGTATTTTTGAAAAAATAGCTTATAGATTGTCTAATTAAAATGAGTTTCATAAAAGAATTTTTTGAATTTTTAAAAGTTAGAAAAAAATATTGGTTACTTCCAATAATATTAATATTAACCCTTTTTGGTGGTTTAATAGTATTAACCCAAGGTTCTATTGTTGCACCATTTATTTATACGGTATTTTAAATTTTGGTTTGTGTTCTTGGAATCTCAGCATTTTATCATGACAGTGCTGCTGCACTTTTAAAGGATGGAAAAATAGTTGCTGCTGCCCAGGAGGAAAGGTTTACTAGAAAAAAACATGACTCTTCTTACCCATATAATGCAATCAATTTTGTATTAGATTACTCAAATGTAAAATTATCAGAAATTGATCATATAGTTTTTTATGAAAAACCTTTTTTAAAATTTGAGAGAATATTAGAAACCTATGTTGCTTTTGCACCTAAAGGGTTTTTACAATTCACAAAATCAATTCCAATATGGCTCAAAGAAAAACTTTTTCAAAAAAATTTACTTATTAATTGTTTGAGAAAACATGATAAGAATTTTAGAAATACAGATAAAATATATTTTTCAGAACATCATTTGAGTCATGCTGCAAGTGCATATTTTCCCTCCCCTTTTAATGAGGCAATTGTTCTAACAGCTGATGGTGTTGGAGAGTGGGCTACAACGACTGTTGCTATAGCAAAAGACAACAAACTTGAAATTAAAAAAGAAATTCATTTTCCGCATTCTTTAGGGTTACTTTATTCTGCATTTACCTATTATTGTGGTTTTAAAGTAAATAGTGGAGAGTATAAACTTATGGGGCTTGCTCCATATGGCGAGCCAAAATTTTATAAAAAAATATGCGAATATTTAATTGATGTAAAAAATGATGGCAGCTTTAGATTAGATCAAAGTTATTTTAATTATGCTACAGGACTAACCATGACAAATGATAAATTTCATAATTTATTTGGACAAAAACCTAGAGATCCAAAAGTAGATAATATCTCACAATTTCATATGGATATTGCAGCATCGATACAAAAAGTTACAGAAGATATAATGATTAAGTTAACATCTTCATTAAAAGAAGAGTACAAAATAAACAATCTATGTTTAGCTGGGGGTGTTGCTTTGAATTGTGTTGCTAATGGACAAATATTAAAAAATAAAGTTTTTGAGAATATATGGATACAACCTGCAGCTGGCGATGCTGGTGGATCTCTCGGTGCAGCCCTTGCTTATTGGTACTTAGAATTAAAAAATTTAAGAAAAATTGATGAAAGTGACTCAATGCAAGGATCATATTTAGGACCTGATTATGATCAGAAGTATATTGAAAACGAGCTTAAAGATCTTGAAGCTGTTTTTTCTGTTCTCAATGATGAGGAGCTTTTAGAAATGACTTCTGAAGATTTAAAAAAAGGTCATGCAATTGGATGGTTTCAGGGGAGAATGGAATTTGGTCCTAGAGCTTTAGGCGCACGTTCAATTATAGCAGATCCACGTTCATCATCTATGCAAAAAAATTTAAATTTAAAAGTTAAGTTTAGAGAAAGTTTTAGACCATTTGCGCCATCAATTTTATTTGAGGATCTAAAAAATTGGTTTAATTTAAATGTAAGTAGTCCATACATGTTGTTGGTTGCGACTGTAAATGAAAATATTAGAAATCAAATTAGTAAACATGAGGAAAGTTTATTTGGAATTCAAAAGCTAAACGTAAAAAGATCTTCAATACCAGCAGTAACTCATGTAGATTACTCATCTAGAGTACAAACAGTTCACAAAGAAAAAAATATAAAATTTTATAAATTAATTAAAAGATTTAAAGACAAAACAAATTGTCCAATAATTGTTAATACTTCATTTAATATTAGAGGAGAGCCAATAGTTAACACTCCTAAAGAAGCATTTAAATGTTTCATGGGTACCGGTCTCGATACATTAGTTATTGGAAATTGTTTTTTACAAAAAAATAAACAGAAACAATCAAAATCGAATAATTATAAATCAAGTTTTGAGTTAGATTAAATGGAAAAAAAAATACCAAATAATTGTAAGGTTGTAGTAATCGGTGGAGGTGTTGCGGGCACTTCTTGTACATATCATTTGGCTAAATTTGGCTGGAAAGATGTTATTTTGCTTGAAAGAGATCAATTGACCTCTGGCACAACTTGGCATGCAGCGGGGTTAATAGGGCAATTAGGAGCAACTTCTACTATTACTAAATTAAGAAAATATTCTTTAGATCTTTATAAAGAACTAGAAAAAACAACAGGTTTATCAACTGGTCTTAAACAAAATGGAGCAATAACAGTTGCTTCTTCAAGAGAACGGATGCAGGAGTTGTTAAGGCAAGCTACAACTGCACAACTATCAAATGTTGAGGTAGAGGTTTTAAATAAAGAGAGAATAAAAGAATTATATCCAGTAATAAAAGTCGAAGATCTAGTAGGTGGAGTTTATATGCCAAAAGATGGTCAGGCAGATCCTGTAGGAGTTACAAATGTATTGGCTAAAGCTTCTAAAATGCTAGGCGTTCAAATATTTGAGAAGACACCAGTAAAAAAAATTTTATTAAAAAATAAACGAATATGTGGTGTTGAAACTTCTCAAGGAAAAATTGATTGTGAGTATGTAGTTTTGGCTACTGGAATGTGGTCTCGACAAATTGGAGAAGATATTGGGGTTAGTGTTCCGCTATATCCTAATGAGCACTTCTATGTGATTACGGAGCCAATGAAAGATCTTCCTAAAGATTTACCTGTCTTGAGAGATTACAATGCTTGTCTTTATTTAAAAGAAGATGCTGGAAAAATGTTGGTAGGAATTTTCGAACCTAATGCAAAACCTGCATTTAAAGATAGTGGGAGAGTTCCTGATGATTTTTCTTTTGGAGAATTTCCTGATGATTTTGATCACTTTGAACCTTATCTTGAAAAATCTTTTCAAAGACTTCCAATGTTAGAAAATGCAGGTATAAGAAAATTTTTTTCAGGCCCTGAGTCATTTACACCTGATACACAGTATTTGCTTGGAGAAACTCCAGAAGTAAAAAACCTTTATACATGCTGTGGTTTCAATAGTATCGGAATTGCAAGTTCTGGAGGAGCGGGAAGAGTAACTGCTGAATGGATGATTAATGGTCATATAAATGAAGATTTATTTTCTTTAGATATAAAAAGATTTCAAAAGTTCCATTCATCTAAAAAATTTATCATGGATAGGGTTACTGAAACTTTAGGAGATCTTTATGGGATGCATTGGCCTTATAAACAACACGAAACTTCAAGAAATGAAAAATTATTACCTTATCACGAGGAATTAAAAAAAGCTGGTGCGTGTTTTGGTGTTTTAGGAGGTTTTGAAAGACCTATGTGGTACTCTTTAAACGGTGAAGAACCAAAATATGAATATAGTTTTAACTATCAAAATTGGTACCCATCTGTAAAACATGAAACATTAAATGCAAGAAAGAATGTAGGACTTTTTGATTTTTCAACTTTTTCTAAATTTGACTTAAAAGGTGAAAATACTCATAGTGAATTACAAAAAATCTGTACAGCTAACATTAAAAATGAAATTGGAAAAACTACCTATACTCACATGCTTAATGAGGCGGGTGGGATTGAAACAGATGCAACAGTTGTATGTATTGATAAAAATTATTTTAGAATAGTAAGTTCAGCAGCTACCAGAGAAAGAGATAAATTTCACATTTTAAAATATTTATCTGAGGATGTTAAATTCAATGATGTTACAGAAGAGGTTTGTTGCCTTGGTATATTTGGACCTAAAAGTAGAGAAATGATTCAAAAGATTAGTGAAGAAGATTTTGCATCAGAAAATTTTCAATTTGGTTCAGGTAAAAATATAAATATAAATGATATTAAAGTTTGGGCACAAAGAATATCCTATGTAGGTGAACTTGGGTTTGAATTATATGTTGATAAAGAAAATACATTAAAATTATATAAAATTTTAATAAACGAAGGCAAACATTTTGATTTATCTCATTGTGGAATGCACGCAATGGATATAATGAGAATGGAAAGTGGTTTTTTACATTGGGGCCATGATATTTCTCCAGAAGAAAATCAGTATCAAGCAGGTTTAAATTTTACAATTAGCTATAAAAAAAATGTTAATTTTATTGGAAAAGATGCTTTGTTAAAAATTAAAGATAAGCCGTTAGACAAAACAATGATGATGTTTACATTAAAAGATAGCAAACCAGGTGAACCTTTATTGTTACATGAAGAACCCATTTATTTAGATGATAAAATCATTGGAAGAACAACTTCAGGAAATTATTCATTCTGCTTTGATAAAAATTTATCATTTGGCTATGTTAATTCAGGAAACACAATAGATACACTTAAAGATAAAAATTTGTTTATAGAAGTTGAGAAAATCAAATATCCAATAGAAATTCTTTTAAAACCACTAAATACAAAAGATTTTAGAAAAATTTAGTAAATTTTAATTTTATTGTATTTTAGTTAATTAGCTGGTTAAATATATTGTGAAAAAAAACGATCAAGATACATCATTTTTTAATACCGATATTGCTACAAATAAAGATTTTGAAGTAGATAAGATTAAAACTACAAATGTAAATATTTTACTAAATAGAGTTCGATTAGATCAAAAAAGAACTTTAAAAAAAAGAATTGTTTTTGCAATTATTTTAGCTGGTTTAGTAAGTTCTTTAGCTATTTATTTCATTGTTTAGTTTTGAATTTGATTTAAAAAAAGTTTATTGAAACAACAAAGATTTGTATTATAAAACATTTATCAATTAAGGCGGGGTAGCTCAGTTGGTTAGAGCGCGGGACTCATAAGCCCGAGGTCAGTGGTTCGATCCCACTTCCCGCTACCAAAAACTATGAAAGATGTTTATATAACTTGGGAAGATTATAATAAAAAGATAGAGCAATTAGCTAAAAAAATCCATGATGATAATTTAAAGTTTAATCAAATAATTTGTATTGCAAAAGGTGGATTAAGGGTTGGAGATATTTTTAGTAGACTTTTTAATGTCCCTTTAGCCATTCTATCTGTTGAGTCTTACCATGGGGATAGTGATGATATAAAAAATCAACAAGGACAATTTACTTTTTCAAGAGATTTAGCAAAAACTACTCCAAATTTAGGTTCACATGTTTTGTTAGTTGATGATTTAGCTGATTCTGGAAAAACTTTAATAAAAAGTATTAAATGGTTAGAACATTTTTATGGTTTTTATTTTGATGAAAAAATTAAAACTGCAGTTTTATGGCACAAATCAACTTCAAAATTTAAACCTGATTATTCTGTAGATTACTTAAAAGACTCTCCTTGGATACATATGCCTTTTGAGAAATATGAAACTACAAATATTAAAGATTTTAAGTTTGAAAAATAAATTATTTTATTAAACTATCATTAAATTGATTAGATACTCTAACGAACGTTGTGCATTTACTTAATTGTTTTAGTGAAGGTGCTCCAACATAAGTACAACTACTTCTCACACCTCCAAGAATATTTAAAATAGTATCGTTTATTTTGCCTCTATATTTTACTCTTACTTTTCTTCCTTCACTACTTCGATAATCTGATAGTCCACCATAGTGTTTTTTATTAGCAACTTCAGAACTAGATCCATAAAACTCTATATATTTTTCTCCATTAACTTTAACAATTTTACCATTTCCCTCATCATGTCCTGCAAGCATACCTCCAAGCATTACAAAATCAGCACCGCCTCCAAAACCTTTAGCTACATCACCAGGACAAGTACACCCACCGTCTGCTATTACATGTGCACCAAGTCCATGTGCTGCATCAGCACATTCGATTACTGCACTTAATTGAGGATAACCAACTCCAGTTTGAATTCTCGTTGTGCAAACACTTCCAGGTCCAATTCCAACTTTAACAATATCTGCTCCACTAAGAACTAATTCTTGAGTCATATCAGCGGTTACTACATTACCTGCAATTATTGTTTTAGTTGGATATTTATCTCTTACTGATTTAATGAAATTAGTGAAATGTTCTGTGTACCCATTTGCAACATCAATACAAATAAATTTAAAAAAACTAAATTCTTTTAAAACTTTATCTAAATTCTGAAAATCTTCTTTTTTAATACCAACACTAAGTGCAATGTTAGGATATATTTTTTTTATATTTTTATGTTGTTTAATTTTTTTAACATTATGTTGCTTGGTTAAAGATGTGATCATTCCATATTCATTTAATTTTTCAGCAACACTTAGCTCTCCAACACCATCCATATTTGCTGCCATAATTGGAATACCTGACCATTCATTTTTGCTGTATTTAAATCTATAAGTCCTTAGTAGGTTTACGTCTTTACGACTTTTTAATGTACTTCTTTTAGGTCTGAAAAGTACATCAGAGTAATCCAATTTTAACTCTTCCTCTATTCTCATGGAGTTTAAATTATATTTATAATTAGCTAAATCAAATAAATATATTGCTTGTTGATAAGTTTTTTAAATTCAAAAAATTTAATAAATCAAGGAATTTATCTACCTGATATCTTGTTTTAACTATAATATTAAATTTATTTTCAACTATGAATTTAGAAACAATATATAGTTATAATTCTAAAAATTTACCATGTTAAAAAATAACAAGCCAAATAAATTACAGTATATTTTTTTTTTATTTTTAATTTTATTGTTATTTGAGGGTTACTATTGTAAATTTTCAGGGCAGAGAATTAATGCTGAAGGCAGTTTTTGTGGGAAATACTTAAAAAATTTCTGGGGTGAAACTGGTTTTGTAGAAACGACACAAGTAATCTTAATTTTTTTTGCACTATTATTATCTATCTATTTAAGTATTAAGTTTAAAAAAAAAGTAGAAAAATTATTTCTTTATCTATTAAGCATTGGCTTGTTTTATTACTTAGGAGAAGAATTAAGTTGGGGTCAACATTATTTACATTTTGAAACTCCACAATTTTTAAAGAGTGTTAATAATCAAAAAGAATTTAATTTACACAATATTTCAAATTTATTTGACCAGGTCCCTAGATCTATAGTTTTTATAATTTGTAGTTTCAGTTTTCTTTATGTTTTGATGTATCAAAAATTATTTAAAAAAAAAATAAAATACGAATATTTTATATTACCAAATAAAAATCTTTCTTACCTAAGTATTATTTTGATAATTATTTCTTTACCAAATTTTTTAGATGATAAGTTCAATCTAGAACTGTACAATTATTTTACTAATATTTGGGGAATTCATTTAGGAAATAAAATTTATGAGTTATTGACACTGAACTTTATAAGATTGTCAGAATTTCAAGAGTTAATCTTCGCATTTTATTTTCTAAATTATATGATTGCGTTAAGTTATTATTACTCAGTGACCAGGAAAATTAATTAAATTTTCGACGTTAAAATTATTTTTTTTTAAAATATCACTTCCACCTAGGTCAAATAAATTTATTACAAAGACAAATGCTGCAACTTTACCTTTTGAAATTTCAACTAATTTTGCAGCTGCTTCAGCAGTGCCTCCAGTTGCAATAAGATCATCTATTATTAATACTTCATCTTTTTCATTTATAGAATCTTTGTGTACTTCTATTGTTGCTGTTCCATACTCAAGTTCAAAATTCACAGAATGAACATCTGCTGGTAACTTATTTTTTTTTCTTAACATTATAAATGGTTTTTTTAGAATATAAGAGACGGCAGAAGCAAATACAAAACCCCTAGATTCTATAGCTGCGATTTTTGTAAAATTATATTTTTTTGATCTTTCAATAATTTGATCAATTGTTTCAGAAAATGCATTTTCATCTTTAATTAGTGTAGTTATATCTCTAAATAAAATACCTTTTTTTGGATAATCAGGAATTGATCTAATATAATCTTTTAAGTTCATAATAGTTAACTTTAAAAGTATAAATAAATATATTTTTAATTATGACAACAAATAAATTAGCAATTATTGGTGGAAGTGGTCTCTATGACATTGAGGAATTTAAAGATAGAGAATTACTTGATCTAAATACTCCCTGGGGAAAACCATCTGATCAGATTTTAAAAACCAAATATAATGGTAAGGAAGTTTATTTTTTACCAAGACACGGAAGAGGACACTTTGTGTCTCCTTCAAACATAAATTTTAGATCAAATATAGATGCTCTCAAACAATTAGGAGTGACTGATATCGTTTCAGTGTCAGCAGTTGGTTCTCTTAAAGAAGATTTACCACCTGGCAAATTTGTAATTGTAGATCAATTTATTGATAGGACTTTTGCAAGAAATAAAACTTTTTTTGATAATGAGATTGTTGCTCATGTATCAATGGCTCATCCAACCTCAAATGGCTTAATGAATGCATGCGAGGAAGCAATTAAAAAATCTAATATAGACTATCAAAGAAATGGAACATATGTTGTTATGGAAGGGCCTCAATTTTCTACATTAGCAGAGTCGAAATTATATAGATCTTGGAGAGCAGATGTGATTGGCATGACTAACATGCCAGAAGCAAAATTAGCAAGAGAAGCTGAAATTAGATATGCATCTGTCTCTATGGTTACAGATTTTGATTGCTGGCATCCAGATCACGAAAATGTTGATGTTCAACAAGTAATTAAAGTTTTACTAGGTAACGCTGAAAAAGCAAAAGTTATGATTAAAAATTTAATTAATAATTTTGAAGATCATATTGACCCAAAGGACCCAACAAACAATTGTTTAGATGTTGCAATTATTACTGCTCCAGAAAAAAGAACAGAAAAAACTATTGAGAAACTCAAGACAATAGCTGGAAGAATCTTAAATAAGTGAAAAAAATAATTTATACAATTTTAATTTATTTTTTATTTATTTCTTGTTCTTATACAAAAAACCTAAGTGGATTTGTTATTGATAATGAGAATAATAAATTTAATTTACAGCCAATTTCAAAATCCTATAAAGGAAAAACACCTGATATAAGCTTAAATAATTCAGAAAATATAAAAATTATAATATTTTCTCATGGAACAACTAGGCCTCAAAAAAAAGAAAAATGTAAAAGAAAATATAACGCTATTCCAAATTCTTTATTAAGCTTAAATGAAATTGATAACGTTTTCTTTTATTATTTGTGTTCTAAATCAACTGATGGAAATAAACCTGGGTCATATATTGAAAAAAGAGTTAATGAAATTGATAATGTTTTAGATCAATTATTACATAATGGCATCAAGCCTAAAAATATTTTTCTTTCAGGAGTTTCTGCTGGAGGCTGGTCTTCACTTATGTTGATGCCAAAAGTAGGGATAAAATTTAATTCAGCAATTGTTTTTGCTCCAGCATGTTGTGGACCAAGACATGAAATTAATAAATATCCAGTATGGAGAAAGGAAATTAGACCTAAGCAGGTTAAGCAGATAAAAGAAGCAAATTTAATTAAAGCTCTAATTTTTGCATACGAAGATGATAAATTTAACAGATCAAAAGAACTTATGTTTCTTAAGGAAAAATCACCAGATACAGTTAATATTATAGCGTACAAATGTGGCGAGGGTCACAATACTTATAGAAAAGACTGTAGAATTAATGAAACAAAAAAAATTATAAAAAAATATATTGAAGAGTAGGGATAATTTTTAATGAAAATAGAAGGAAAAGAATATCGAACAATATGGTATGAGGGAAATGTTGTTAAAATAATTGATCAAACGAAACTCCCTCATCAATTTATAATAAAAGATCTAAAATCAGTAAAAGATGCAATTAATGCAATTAAAGCAATGGAGGTAAGAGGTGCACCTCTACTTGGTGGTACTGCTGCTTACGGTATAGTTTTAGCAGTACAAGAAAATAATGATCCAGAATTAATAAAAAAAAGTGCAGAAGAACTAATTCAATCAAGACCTACTGCTATTAATTTAAAATGGGCTGTAGATCGTATGATGAAAAAATTATCAGGAATTAATAGTGACCAAAAATTAAGTATTGCCCTGAGTGAAGCAAAAGAAATTTGTGATGAAGATGAAAAGTTTTGTGAAAATATTGGTATTAATGGATTAAAAATAATTGAAGAAATTTACAATAAAAAGAAAGATACTGTAAATATATTAACACATTGTAATGCTGGTTGGTTAGCAACAATTAATTGGGGTACCGCAACATCACCAATTTATCATGCACATAAAAAAGGTATACCAGTTCATGTATGGGTAGATGAAACAAGACCAAGAAACCAAGGTGCTAATTTAACCTCATATGAATTAAATGAAGAAGAAATTCCCAATACTATTATTGCTGATAATACAGGTGGTATTTTAATGCAGAGAGGAGAAGTTGATATGTGTATTGTCGGAACTGATAGAACTTTATCGAATGGAGATGTTTGCAATAAAATTGGAACATATCTTAAAGCATTAGCTGCACATGATAATAACGTTCCTTTTTATGTAGCTCTTCCAAGCTCAACAATCGATTGGGATATTAAAAATGCAAAAGATATTCCTATTGAAGAGAGAAATTCAGAGGAATTATCTCACGTTGAAGGTATAGATGAAAGTAATGAAGTTAAGAAAGTTTTGATATACCCTAAAAAAAGTAAGGCAAAAAATTTAGCTTTTGATGTTACACCTGCAAAATATGTTACAGGATTAATTACTGAAAGAGGAATTACTGTAGCCTCTTTTGATGGTTTAAAAAAATTATTTAAATGATGAATTTAAGATCTGAAATAATAAAATATTCAAAAATGTTGAATTCAAAAAAGTTATCAGCATTAAGATCTGGCAATATTTCATTAAGGTACAAAGACGGTTTTTTAATCACTCCCTCTGGTAAAAAATATTCGTCATTAAAGAATCGTGATATTGTTTTTGTCTCTCTAAATGGATACTTTGATAAAAAAATGGGAATTCCTTCATCTGAGTGGAAATTTCATCAAGATATCTACAGGAACAAAAAAGAAGCAAAAGCAATTGTTCATGCACATTCAACATGTGCTACAGCAGTTTCTACTCACAAGAGAGGAATACCTTCTTTTCATTATATGGTAGCGATGGCTGGAGGTCATGATATCAAATGTGCAAAATATGCAACATTTGGAACAAGAGAATTGTCTAAAAATATTTTGAAAGCTTTAAAGGATAGAAAAGCTTGTTTAATTTCAAATCACGGACAGATTGCATTTGAGAAAAATTTACCAAAAGCATTTGAACTTGCTGAAGAGGTTGAAAATATATCCCTTCAGTATATAACGAGCCTTAAATTGGGTAAGCCAAAGATTCTTTCAGTAAATGAAATGAAAAAAGTTTTATCCAAAGCAAAAAATTATAAAAGAGGATAGCTAATGACTAAAGTTGGAGAACACATAACTCTAGACATTATTGGTACAACAAAAGAATATGATCCTTCTGTATTTGAAAAAGTAATCCATGATATTGCAAAAGCTGCAAAAGTAACAATTTTAAATATATCGAAATATAAATTTGAACCTCAGGGTTTTACTATTCTTGCTTTATTAGCTGAAAGTCACATTAGTTTTCACACATTCCCTGAAAAAGGAATTATAAGTTTTGATTTCTTTACTTGTGGTAAAGTAAACCCATCAGTAGCGATAGATATTATAAAAAAAGAATTTGAACACAAAAGAATAGTTAAAAAAGAATTTAATAGAGACACTAAATCTCTTTATCATGATATTTATAGCTCACCAGGTTTACAAAAATCGTATGTTGTTAATGATGTTTTGGAAGATTTTAAATCTAAAGTAGGTCAACACATTGAAGTTTTAGACTTAGAGCAGTTTGGAAAATCTTTATTTATAGATGGTGAAATACAAGTTGCATCAACTGATGAGCATTTATATAGCTCAACATTTGTTGGCTCGGGCTTAGACTTAAATAAAGATAATGAAAGAGCTGCAATTATTGGTGGTGGAGACGGTGGAGTTGCAAGAGAATGTATTTCTAAAAATTTTAATTTTATAGATTGGTTTGAACTGGATCCTGAAGTTGTTGAGGTTTGTAACAAACATCTTGGAGATATTGGTAAAAAAGCTACAGAAAAAAATTCAGTAAAATGTGTATGGGGTGACGCATTTGAAAGTATTAAATCTGTAAGTGACGATACATATGATCATATTTTTGTAGATCTTAATGATGATCAATTCTGCATTGATCTGGCAGCAAAGAACATGGATTCTCTAGTAAGAATTTTAAAACCAAAAGGAGTTATTACTGCTCAAGTAGGAAGTCAGGATAAAAAACCACAACAGGTTGAAAATTGGTTAAATGTTTTCAATCAAAATTTTGGAAATGCAAAATTATCAAGAGTTTACATACCTAGTTTTGATTGCTCTTGGAATTTTTCTTCATCAATTAATCATTAATTTTTCTTTTTTCTTATTTAAATTTGTGAAATAATTATTTCTTATTAAAGGAGAAAATAATGAATATATTCAAAAAAACTATTTTAACAGTTCTTGCTTCTTTATTTATCATTGGAAATGTTTCTGCTGAAAAAATAAAAATTGGGACTGAAGGCGCTTATCCTCCATGGAATTCAAAAGATGCATCAGGTAATCTAATTGGTTTTGAGGTAGAGCTTGCTCAAGAACTTTGTGCAATTATGAAATATGAGTGCACTATTGTTGAACAAGACTGGGATGGAATGATTCCTGCTCTAGTAATGAGAAAGTTTGATGCAATAATGGCTGGAATGTCAATTACTGCTGAAAGACAAAAAACAATTACGTTTTCTCAAGGTTATGCTGATGAAGTAGCTTCTCTTGCGGTAATCAAAGGTTCAAGCTTAGAGGGCATGGATACACCAGAAGGTATTAATTTATCATTGGGTGGATCTGATGTTAAAAAAGCTCTTAAGACATTGACAGGAGCGCTTGCAGGTAAAACTGTTTGTACTCAAACAGGTACAATTCACCAAAACTTTTTAGAGTCAGGTGATGTAGGTAGTGTAAATGTAAGAACTTACAAAACTCAAGATGAAGTTAACTTAGATTTAACATCTGGAAGATGCGATGTTGCTTTAGCTGCAGCGGTAGCATTTACAGATTATGCAGATAAATCAGGTAAACCAGTTGTATTAGTTGGACCAACTTTTTCAGGTGGTGCATTTGGTAATGGTGTAGGTGTTGGTATTAGACAAGCTAGCGATAGTGCGATTGGAAAAAGAGATGCCAAAATCTTAAAAGACTTTAACAAAGCAATTAATAAAGCTAGAAAACAAGGAATTATTAGTAAACTTGCTATTAAGCACTTTGGTTTCGACGCTTCTATGTAATTCATTTCAGATCTGGCGACTATAATATATAGTCGCCAATCTATATGGAACTTCTCGCATTTGGTAAAACAGGTTGGGGTGACGAGCTATTTTACGCAACCCTGATGACAATTGCTGTGTCGATTACAGCAATGTTGGTAGGTTTCTTTTTTGCATTAATTTTTACTCCTTTAAAACTTTCAAAATATAAAACTTTAAATTTAGTTGGTAATTTTTACACCACAGTTATTCGTGGAGTACCTGAACTATTAGTAATATACCTTTTCTTTTTTGGTGGAAGTGGAGCCATCATGTACGTAGCTTCTATTTTTGGTTATTATGAATACATAGAAATTAACGCCTTTATTACTGGTTCAATGGCTATTGGCATTATTTCTGGAGCTTATTCAACAGAAGTATTCCGAGGTGCGATTCAATCAATAGATAAAGGTCAATTTGAAGCTGCAAAGGTTCTTGGAATAAATAAGTTTGGGCAGTTTTATAAAATAATTTTACCTCAAATGCTAAGGTTAGCAATTCCAAATTTAAGTAATGTTTGGCAAATAACATTAAAAGACACTTCTCTTATTTCAGTAACAGGATTAGTAGAAATAATGAGACAATCTTATATTGCAGCTGGCTCAACACGAGATCCATTGTTCTTTTATTCTTTTGCAGCAGTTTTATATCTGCTGCTTACTTACGTGAGTATGAAGTTAATTAACAAACTAGAAGTTAAGTATAGCAG
>CACGDZ010000013.1 GCA_902571955.1 uncultured Pelagibacteraceae bacterium
TATGCAAATTGGCAATGTAGCCCGGTGTATTTAGGTCATCAAAAAGAGGTTTTAGAATTTGGTCTGAAATTTTAATATTTGATTCATTGTTTGAACAAACATTGTACCATTTACTAATTGTGTTTTCACAATCTTCTAAGAGCTTATCATTCCAATCAAGTGGCTGTCGGTAATGTGCACTCATTAAAGCCAATCTTAAAACTTGACCGCTTTTATTATTTCTAAAATCTTTAATTTTTAAAATATTACCTTGAGATTTTGCCATTTTTTCATTGGACATAGTGATGAATGCGTTATGTAACCAATAATTTGCAAATACCTTGCTATCATTTGCACATCTGGATTGGGCAATTTCATTTTCATGATGAGGAAATAACAAATCAATACCTCCTCCATGAATATCAAATTCTTTTCCTAAATATTTTTTTGACATAGCTGAGCATTCTAAATGCCAACCAGGTCTTCCTTTTCCCCAAGGTGAATCCCATGATGGTTCTTCTAGTTGTGATGGTTTCCACAGAACAAAATCTTCAGGATTTATTTTATTATCACTTACTTCAATTCTTGATCCTGCAACTAATTCATCTAATTTTTTATTTGATAACTGTCCATAATCTTTAAATTTTTTGACTTCAAAATAAACATGCTTCTTATTTTCGTATGCAAATCCTTTTTTAATTAATTCAGAGATCATTTCTATCATCTCAGAAATATGCTCCGTTGCTTTAGGCTCATGATTTGGTTTTTCACAATTTAGATAAATACAATCTTCGTTAAAGTTTCGAGTAATTGTTTTTGTAAGATCTAAAATAGTAATTTTATTTTCCTTTGCAGATTTAATTATTTTATCATCTACATCTGTTATATTTCTCACATAATTTACATTTGGATATTCTTTTTTTAAAATTTTAAATAAAATATCAAATATAACCAATGGTCTTGCATTACCAATATGTGGATCATCATAAACTGTTGGACCACAAACGTACATTCTCACATTATTTTTATCCTGAGGAATAAATTTTTCTTTTTTATTAGTAAGATTATTTGTTAAAAAATATCCAAACTCATAATTGAAGAGATATACTTAAATTATAGATTTGTGTATCTATTTGATTAATTTGGAATTATGCATACAGGAATTGGCTCCATTTTATGCATATTTTGTTTTCTAATATTTTCGTATTTATTACGATTCGGGGAATAAGGATTCTCCATAGCTTCTTCTAATTCATTATATTTCAATCCAAGTTGACCTTCATCAGTTCTACCGTCATCCCATAATCCATCAGTTGGAGGAGCATCAATAATCTCCTGTAAAATTCCAAGCTCTTTTCCTAATTCCCATACATGAGTTTTATTGCAATCAGCTATCGGTGAAATATCTACACCTCCGTCTCCATACTTTGTATAAAACCCTACTCCAAAATCCTCAACTTTATTACCTGTTCCTACAACAATTCCTTTGTTGGCAGCAGCCACTTGATAAAGAGTAGTCATTCTAAGTCTTGCTCTTGAATTAGCCATTCCATGTTCACTATTAAATTTTGATAAGCTTGCGTTAAATGCTAAAAATAACTCATCTAAATTAATTGTATGTGCTTCAACATTTTTAAAATTTTTTACTAACCATTCTTGATGCTTTATACTTAAATCATGTTGATATGATTTTTGTTTGATTGGCATTGATAAAACAATAGTTTTTATTCCAGTCATGGCACTAAGTGTACTCGATACTGATGAGTCAATTCCTCCAGAAATACCTATTACTAACGACTCTGCCTTTGTTGGCATATTATTGACATAATTTTTAATCCAATTAGAGATAAATTTAACTTTTTCTGAAGGTGTCATATTTTAATAGGTATTGATTATTAATAATTTTACAATGTATTAAGATGCCGCTCTGTCTGCATTTTTTGAATACGAGCTATTCTTTTTAATCTCATCTGATATTAAAAATGCTAATTCTAATGCTTGGTTTCCATTAAGTCTTGGATCACAGTGAGTGTGATATCTAGAAGATAAATCTTTTTCAGATATTTTTTGAGCACCGCCTATACACTCAGTCACATCTTGACCAGTCAGTTCGATATGTAAACCTCCTGCATAACTTCCTTCACTTTGGTGGCATGCAAAAACTTCTTTTACTTCTTTTAAAACACTATTGAATGGTCTTGTTTTAAATCCTGTTGCAGCTTTAATTGTATTTCCATGGCACGGATCACATGACCAAATTACATTTAAACCCTCTTTTTTAATTGCTCTAATTAATTTTGGTAAAAATTTTGAAACATTATCTGCACCAAATCTGGAAATTAAGGTAATTTTACCTTTTTCATTTTTTGGATTTATACGATTACAAAGGTTTATTAAATCATCAGATTTTAATGTTGGTCCACATTTAATACCAATTGGATTTTCTATACCTCTGCAAAATTCAATATGACCACCATCTAGTTGTCTAGTTCTATCTCCAATCCAAACAAAATGAGCTGAGGTATCATGATTTTCACCAGTAGTAGAGTCTGTTCTAGTCATAGACTCCTCAAAAGGTAGTAGCAAAGCTTCATGTGATGTCCAAAAATTTACTGTGTATAATCTATTGTTAAAATCTGAAGTAATTCCACATGCTCTCATGAAAGCTATGGCATCAGCAATTTTATCTTCAAGATCCTTAAATTTTTTAGCTTGCGGGCTTTTTTTAATATAATCTAAATTCCATAAGTGAACTTTATTTAAATCTGCAAAACCTCCTTTAGAAAAAGCTCTAATAAGATTAAGAGTTGCAGCTGATTGTGAGTAAGCTTTAAACAATCTTTTAGGGTCTGGAACCCTAGCTTTTTCAGTAAATTCCATTGCATTGATATTATCACCCAAGTAACTAGGCAGTTCTATGCCATCTTTAATTTCTGTTGGAGCGCTTCTAGGTTTTGAAAATTGCCCCGCTATTCTTCCAACTTTTACAACAGGTAACGAAGCTGAATAAGTTAAAACTAATGACATTTGCAACATTAGTTTAAATGTATCTCTTATATTATCTGGATTAAATTCTGCAAAACTCTCAGCACAATCACCACCCTGCAGTAAAAATGCTTTACCATCCACAACATCTGCTAACTGATTTTTAAGATGTCTTGTTTCTCCAGCAAATACTAATGGAGGAAATGTTCCCATCTTATCCAAAACTTTATCCAGTTCTTTTTTATCTGGATATTCTGGAATATGCTTTACAGGATATTTTCTCCAACTATTTTTTTTCCAATTTTTCATATTCAACTAGGAATTGTTTTACCAGACTTTAAAATTTAAACAACTATCTTTATTTTGATACACAAACAACATTGTTTAGCTATTTTTCACATAAATAAAAATAGAAATAGGATTTATAAAATTTATATTATCTTCACTATTCATGGATACAAATAAATTATTAATTGAAGCTCATAAACAAATTATTTCTGGAAATGGTTCTGAGGCAGAATTAATTCTAAAAAAAGTAATAAATCAAGATCCATCAAATATATTCGCATTAAACAATTTAGGAAATTTAAACTTCGTAAAAAAAAGATTTGAAGAAAGTATAAAATATTTTAATGAATCTTTAAAATTTAAACCAGACTTTTGTGAAGCAATAGTTAATAAAGCAAGCAGTTTAGAAAAGCTAGAACGTTACCATGAAGCTTTAGAATGTTACAAGGATGCTATAAAGATTAAACCAGATCTTTTAGATATTTATTATAATCAGGGGAATTGCTTAATAAAGGTTAATAAACTTAATGAAGCAATCGAAAGCTATAATATATTACTAAAAATAAAACCACAAAATTTTAAAACAATTTTTAATAAAGGTTATTGTTTAGAAAAACTTAAATTTTACCAAGACGCATTAACAAATTACAACCTAGCTATTCAAATTAATCCTAAATTTTACCAAGCACTAAATCAAAAAGGAAATTGTTTACAAAAATTAAATAAACACAATGAAGCGTTGGAAAGTTATAAAAATGCTATAAAAATTAAACCTGACTATTATGATGCTATTAATAATTTAGGGAACCTTCAGTTATTATTAGGAGATTATGAAGATGGTTGGAAAAATTATGAATGGAGAAAAAAAATTTCAAATAAAGATTATTTAAAATTTGACAAAAAAATTGAATGGCACGGTGATAAAAATATTCGTGGAAAAACAATTTTTATTTCTCGAGAGCAAGGCTTAGGAGACTATATTCAATTCTGCAGATATTTACCTATGGTTAAAGAATTAGGAGCTAAAATAATTCTAGATCCACCATCAGCACTTAAAAATTTAATAGATAATATGAATATAAATTATAAACATATTGATAATTTAAATAACAAAAAATTTGACTATCACTGTTCTATTGGAAGTTTACCTCTCGCTTTTAAAACAACATTAGAAACTATTCCAAATACTATTCCATATTTATTTACTCCGAAAAATATAAAGAAATATTGGAAAGATAAACTTAAAGGTGACCAAATTAAAATTGGATTAAAATGGTCAGGAAATCCAAAATATTTTAACGACAGCAACAGAAGTACCAAATTAGAGACATTTGCACCATTATTTAACTGTCCATTTGAATTTCATTCTCTTCAAATTGAATATACGGATGAGGATAATGAATATAAAAAAAAAATAAAAAACTTAATTTGTCATAAAGATGAAATATTAGGACTTGATAATACTGCTGGCTTAATAGATGCACTAGACTTAGTTATTATTGTTGATACTGGTATTGTTCAATTATGTGGGGCATTAGGTAAAAAGTTTTGGCTCTTATTATCAAAATCTACTGATTATAGATGGCTATTAAACCGATCAGATAGTCCATGGTTTCCAACTGGAAAATTGTACAGACAAGAAAACGAAGGTGATTGGAATAATTTAATTATTAAAATTAAAAATGATCTTAATAAGATTTGAAATTTAAAAAGTTTATTCGACAGTAACAGACTTTGCTAGATTTCTAGGTTTATCAATATCATGTCCTTTTTTAAGAGCAGAATAATATGCAAGTTTTTGAAGTGGAATTGTCAAAAGAAATGGTAGCAAGTCATCATTCGTATTCTCAACCTCAATTGTTTCCCAAATATTTTCCGAGACAATCTCATCTTTACTTTTATTTGTTATCAATAACACTTTCGCACCTCTAGCTATAACCTCCTGCATATTTGAAATTGTTTTTTTATAATAATTATCTCTAGGTGCCAGAACAACTACAGGCATGCCCTCTTCTATTAAAGCTAAAGGTCCATGCTTCATTTCCCCCGCTGGATATCCTTCGGCATGAACATATGAAAGTTCTTTAAGTTTTAATGCACCTTCTAAAGCTATTGGGTATGAATAACCTCTACCTAAAAACATTGAACCCTTTACTTCGTTAAATGTTGAGGATATTGCCTGGATATCATTGTCATGCAATAATGTTTTTTCTATTAATTTAGGTAAATCTTTTAGGTCTTTTATTTTATCTTGATATTTTTTTTTCTCGATTTCATCTCTTAATGATCCAAGTTTTAAAGCTAAAATATACAAAACAAGTATTTGACCTAAAAATGCTTTCGTTGATGCTACTCCTATTTCAGGACCACAATGAATTGGTAATACAAAATTAGAGTCTCTAGCTATTGAACTTTCAATTACATTTACAATAGCACAAGTTTTCATATTATTTTTATTACAAAGATCTAATGCTGCATATGTATCTGCTGTTTCTCCAGATTGTGATACAAAAATATACAAAGTGCCACTTTTAAATCTATTTTTTCTATATCTAAACTCTGAAGCTATATCTACATTAACATCTAAAGAAGTAAGTTCTTCAAACCAATATTTTGCCATCAAACAAGAATGATATGCGGTTCCACATCCAACTAAGGTTATTGATTTAACTTCATCTATTTTCCATGGAAAATTAAAGATATTTATCTCATTATTTATATTATCTATATATTCTTTAATTCCAGTTTTGATTGTTGTTGGTTGTTCTTCAATTTCTTTAGCCATGAAATGTTTGAAATCTCCTTTGTCATAACTTGCC
This sequence comes from uncultured Pelagibacteraceae bacterium, assembly GCA_902571955.1. Classification (GTDB taxonomy): domain Bacteria; phylum Pseudomonadota; class Alphaproteobacteria; order Pelagibacterales; family Pelagibacteraceae; genus Pelagibacter. The sequence goes on from CACGDZ010000013.1 coordinate 6,072, forward strand.
TCGTCTAATGATAATTCTAATATTTTTTTATTTACTTTTTTGCCTTCTTCGTTAAAAAAAAGAACTTGATCTTTTTTAATTACACAAAATTCACCATCATCCAAATAAGTAATTTTATTTGTCATTGATTTTAAAGCATAAGAGTCTGAACCGAGATAATTTTCATTTGGACCATAACCAACTGCCAAAGGTGACCCTCTTCTTGCACCAACTATTAAATCTGGCATATCCTTAAATACAATTCCAAGTGCAAAACTCCCATGAAGTTGTTTTAATGTATTTGTTATAGCCTCCTCTAGTTCTGAGGTTTTTAAATTTTCTGTTATTAAATGTACAATTACTTCTGTATCTGTTTGAGATTTAAAGTTGTGACCTTTGTTAATTAAATATTTTTTTAATATTGTAGAATTTTCAATAATTCCATTGTGAACTACTGATACGTTATGAGAGGAATGGGGATGTGCATTTAAACTATTAGGAATACCGTGAGTTGCCCATCTTACATGCCCAATTCCAATATTTCCCTTCAAATTTTTTAAATCAAAATTACTTTCTAAATTATCAACTCTGCCCTCTGATTTTACCTCATAGATTTCACCATCTGAAAGTGTAGCTATACCTGCTGAGTCGTATCCTCTGTACTCTAATTTTTTTAGAGAATTAATTATATTTGCTGAAACAGATTTGTTGCTTGATATCCCAATAATTCCGCACATATTTTTATTTTTTCTTTCTTTTGTAAACCTTAACTTCTAATTGTGGCGCTCTTGTTATTGCTAAAGATTTTTTTTTAACATTTTTCGTTATCACTGATCCAGCTCCAATAATACTATCTTCATTTAAAGTAACTGGAGCGACTAAAGAAGAGTTTGAACCTATAAATACTTTATCTTTAATTTTTGTCTTATTCTTGTTAACTCCATCATAATTACAAGTAATTGTACCTGCTCCAATATTGACTGATTTTCCAATTTGAGTATCTCCTACATACGATAAATGATTAACTTTAGATTTATTTCCTAGAGTACTTTTTTTAATCTCTACAAAATTTCCTATTTTAGATCCTTCTTTTAAAATTGTATTAGGTCTAATTCTAGCATATGGACCAATCTCAACTTTATTTTCAATCTTACAAGATTCTAAATGTGAAAAAGATTTAATAATTACATTGTTTCCAATTTTGACTTTAGAGCCAATTACAACATAAGGTTCTATGGTTACGTTATTTCCAATTTTTGTATCTTTTGAAAAAAAAATTGTTTCAGGTCCCAACATTTTAACACCTAATTTAATAAATTTTTTTCTTAATTTTATTTGTTTAGAATCTTTCATTTGGAATTTATTTACATTAAGTATATACCTAGATTAATTCACAATTTATTTCTTTAAAATACTTTTTAAAATGAAACAAAAATTTACAATTTTATTTGATTTAGACGGTACTTTGGTGGATACAGCACCAGATTTGATTCGAGCGCACAATCATGTAATGAAAAAATTTGGCTACCCGACTAAAACTTTAGGTGAACTAAAAAATGCTGTTGGCAGTGGCGCAAAAGCTATGATGGCAAAAGCCAACGGTCAATGGAAATGGTTTGATGAAAAAATCCAAAATCAAATGAGCGATGAATTTCTGTCTTATTATGGAAAAAATATTTTACATGAAAGTAAATTAATTAATGGTGTAAAGGAGTTTTTAGCTTGGTGTAAAAATGAAAAAATTTCTATGGCGGTATGCACTAATAAAACTGAACATTTGGCGGTTGATCTTTTAAAAAAAATTGGAATTTATAATTATTTTGAATATGTTGCAGGATATAATACTTTTGAATATTGCAAACCAGATCCTCGACATTTAACAAACACAATAGAAATTTTAGATGGTGATAAAAATAAATCGATTATGATAGGTGATAGCGAGACAGATGCAAATGCAGCTAAGGCTGCTCAAATTCCAATAATTTTACTAAAATATGGATATACAGAAAAAAGATCTGAAGAAATTTATCATAATCACATAATAAAAGACTTTGTAGGTATTGAGAAAATAGTATCTGAATATCTTTAATATTGATTAATTTATTTTAACTATTAAAACAAAATTACTAATTAGGAGTTATTTTGTTATTACACACTGTTAAGGTATATCCATCAAAAATTAATCTTCCAAAAAAGAAACAGCTTGCTTGGAAAATTGCTGAGATAGCAAGCGATAAAGCTAAATTAAAAAAAGAGGCTATTGAAATGGTTATTAATAGAATAATTGATAATGCATCGGTAGCAATCGCTTCATTAAATAGAAAACCAGTAATTTCATCTAGAGAGATGGCTTTAAAACACTCAAGAAAAAATGGTGCAACTTTATTTGGAATTAATTCAAAGTTAAAATTTGATTGTGAATGGGCTGCATGGTCAAATGGGACTGCTGTTAGAGAATTAGACTTTCATGATACTTTTTTAGCTGCAGATTATAGTCATCCAGGTGATAATATACCCCCTCTAATAAGTGTGGCACAACAAAATAAAAAAAGTGGTTTAGATCTTATAAGAGGCATAATTACTGCTTACGAAGTTCAGGTTAATTTGGTTAAAGGTATTTGCTTACATAAACATAAAGTTGATCATATTGCCCATCTAGGACCAAGTGTGGCTGCTGGGTTAGGTGCAATGCTAAAATTAAATACAGAAACAATTTATCAAGCCGTTCAACAATCCTTACATACAACCATTTCAACAAGACAATCAAGAAAAGGAGAAATTTCAAGTTGGAAAGCTTATGCTCCTGCACATGCTGGTAAAATTTCTATAGAAGCTGTGGACAGGGCTATGAGAGGTGAAGGAGCTCCAAGTCCAATATATGAAGGTGAAGACAGCGTAATAGCAAGAATTCTTGATGGTAAAAAAGCGATATATAAAGTCCCCCTACCAAAAAAAGGTGAAAGTAAGAAAGCTATTCTAGAAACTTATACAAAAGAATACTCTGCTGAATACCAATCTCAGGCATTGATAGATTTAGCAAAAAAATTAAAAACAAAAATTCCTAATTTAAATCAAATTAAAAAAATTGATATTTTTACAAGTCATCACACACATTATGTAATTGGAACAGGTGCTAATGATCCTCAAAAAATGGATCCTAATGCCAGTAGAGAAACTCTTGATCATTCTATTATGTATATTTTTGCCGTAGCTTTGGAAGACGGTGATTGGCATCATGTTAGATCTTACACAAAAGGTAGAGCAAATAGAAAAAGTACTATTAAGATTTGGAGATCAATAAAAACTTATGAAGATAAAAAATGGACAAAGAAATATCATGATCCAAATCCAAAAAATAAAGCATTCGGCGCGAAAGTGGTTGTAACGCTTAATAATGGAAAAAAAATAGTGGAGGAACTAGATAGAGCAGACGCACATCCATATGGAGCTAGACCATTTAAGAGACAAAATTATATAAACAAGTTTTTGATTTTAACTGAGGGAATTATAGATAAAAAAGAAAGCAAACGTTTTTTAAAAACAGTGCAAAACTTAAAAAAACTTAAATCTGGTCAACTTGATAAATTAAATATTGTAGTAAAAAAAAGTAATTTGAAGCAAAATAATAAAAAAGGAATTTTTTAATGCACTTTGTAGAAAAAGAACCAAGTCAGAAAAGATTAGATTTTGATCAAAAATTGAAATCAAATAAAATATTAAGAGTTCCAGGTGCATACAATCCTCTTACAGCAAAATTAATAGAAGAGATTGGGTATGATGCAGTTTATGTATCTGGTGGAGTTATGGCTAACGACCTTGGTTTTCCTGATATTGGTTTAACAACACTACAAGATGTTAGTACAAGATCTTATTTAATTTCAAGAGTAACAAATCTTCCAACAATTGTTGATATAGATACTGGTTTCAAATCTTGCAAAGAAACTATAGAAATATTTGAAGAATTTGGAATAACAGGTGTTCACTTAGAAGATCAAATTGAGAGAAAAAGATGTGGACATCTTGACAATAAAGAACTCATTACAACTGATGCTATGGTTAAGAAAATTAAGGAATGCGTTGCTGCTAAAAAAGATAAAAATTTTAAAATTATTGCTCGTTCAGACGCTAAGAGTGTTGAAGGAATTGATAAAATGATAGAAAGGTGCAAGGCATATATCGAGGCTGGTGCAGAAATAATATTTCCAGAAGCCCTTCAAGATGAAAAAGATTTTGAAAAAGTGCGTAAAGAATTATCAGGTTATTTATTGGCCAATATGACTGAATTTGGTAAATCTAAATTATTCAATTTCAAAGAATTAGAAAATTTAGGTTACAACATTGTCATTTACCCTGTAACAACACAGAGATTAGCAATGAAAAATGTGGAAGATGGATTAAGAGACATTTATGCAAATGGACACCAAAATAATATTATAGATAAGATGCAAACTAGAAAAAGACTTTATGAACTAGTTGAATATGAAAAATATAATTCATTAGATGAAAAAATTTATAACTTTAATACAGATGGTCACGAATAATGAGTGAGGATATCAAAAAAGGATTACTGGGAATTGTTGTGGATGAAACAGAAGTATCAAAAGTAATGCCTGAAATTAACTCGCTTACTTATAGAGGATATGCTGCTCAAGATTTATGTGAGTATTGTAGATTTGAAGAGGTTGCATATTTAATTTTAAATAAAGATTTACCAAATACTCTTGAACTTAGAAAATTTGAGAAAGAGGAAAGAAATCATAGAGAGTTAACCAAGAATTTATACGAAATTATTAAGCATATGCCAAAAAAATCTCATCCAATGGATGTTGCTAGAACTGCTGTTAGCGTTATGGGATTGGAAGATAAAGAGACTACTGACTCCTCACCTGAAGCTAATATGAGAAAAGCCCTAAGAATTTTTGCAAAAACTCCCACAGCACTTGCTGCATTTTACAGAATTAGAAAAGGAAAAAAAATTATTAAGCCAAAAAAAACTTTAACTTTTGCTGAAAACTTTTTCTATATGTGTTTTGGAAAAGTACCTCAAAAAGAAATAGTTAAGGCTTTTGATGTATCTCTAATTCTTTATGCTGAACACAGTTTCAATGTTTCTACATTTACAGCTAGAACAATCACAAGCAGCTTGTCGGATATACATGGAGCAATAACAGGCGCAATCGCCAGCTTAAAGGGACCCCTTCACGGTGGAGCCAATGAAGAGGTTATGCATATGATGAATAAAATTAAAAAGCCTGAGAATGCTTTGAAATGGATAAATAACGCTTTGAAAAATAAAGAAGTAGTAATGGGATTCGGGCATAGGGTTTATAAATCAGGTGATTCTAGAGTTCCAACCATGAGAAAGTATTTTGCAAAAGTTGCAAAAATTAAGAAGGATAAAAAATTTGAGAAAATTTACGATATTGTTGAAAAGGTAATGATAAAAGAAAAAAATATATACCCTAATGTAGATTATCCTACAGGACCTACTTATCACTTAATGGGATTTGAAACTGATTTTTTTACTCCGATATTTGTAATTTCAAGAATTACTGGTTGGTCAGCTCATATAATGGAGCAACATGCTGCAAACAAACTTATTAGACCTTTAGCGAGCTACAAAGGTAACAAACATAGAAAAGTTATGCAGTTAAATCAAAGATAAAATTTATTAACTAAAAGCTTCCGCCCAAGTTCCCTGAGTTGATGCCTTAGAGTATTCTGTTGCACGACCTTCAAAGAAATTCATATGTTCAACAGCATTAAGCATGGTATCCAACCAAGTTAATGGATTTTTTTGAACATCATAAATAGGTTCTAGACCTAATTGATCAAGTCTTCTATTTGCAATGAACCTAATATAATCTTTAACTTCTTGAGCTGTTAAACCTTCCATTGGACCCATTTCAAAAGCCAAATCAATAAAAGCGTCTTCGTGATCAACAATGATTCTACAAGCTTCATAAAGTTCTTTTTTTAATTTTGGTGTCCAAATTTCAGGATTTTCTTTAATAAATTCTTTAAAAATTCTAATCATTGAATTGCAATGAAGTGTTTCATCTCTTACAGACCAAGTAACTATCTGGCCCATTCCTTTCATTTTATTATGTCTTGGAAAATTTAATAAAATAGCAAAACTTGCAAACAATTGTAATCCTTCGGTGAATGCACTAAACACAGCAACTGTTTTAGCGATGTCTTCTTTTGAATTTACATTAAAACCTTGCATATAATCATACTTGTCTTTCATTTCTTTATATTTCATGAAAGCTGAATATTCCGACTCAGGCATACCAATTGTATCTAACAAATGTGAATAGGCAGCCACATGAACTGTTTCCATAGCTGCAAAAGCTGTCATCATCATTAACACCTCTGTTGGTTTAAAAACAGTAGTATAATGTCTTAAATAACAATTATTTACCTCAACATCAGCTTGAGTAAAAAATCTAAAAATTTGTGTTAGAAGATTTTTTTCTGGTTGAGATAAATTTTTTTGCCAATCCCTAACGTCATCTCCCAATGGAACCTCTTCTGGCAACCAATGAATTCTTTGCTGAGTTAACCACGCATCATAACACCATGGATATCTAAAAGGTTTGTAAACAGGATTTTCAACTAATAGTCCCATTTTTTTTGGTTGAATAATTTCTTTATTAATCTTTTCTGCTACTGACATGATAAACACTCCTCGTACTCTGGCTCTTGGTTAGATGGTTGATTTTTAGATTTATAAACATTAGCTGTAATATCTGTTGATTTAGCATCATTAATATTTTCAGCCCTTTGAATTGATTTTGATCTACAGTAATAAAGGCTTTTTAAACCTTTCTTCCAAGCATCAAAATGAATTTTATGTAATTCTTTTTTATGAACATCTGCTGGTAAAAATAAATTAACTGATTGAGCCTGTGAAATAAATGGCGTTCTGTCACCACTTAATTCAATTATCCAATTTTGGTTAAGCTCAAATGCAGTTTTAAATACATCTTTTTCAAGATCTGTAAGGAAATCAAGATGATTAACTGAACCTTGATTAGTGGTGATTGTAGACCATGTTTCATCATCATTTTTACCATGTGATTGTAGAATTTCTTCTAAATATCTATTTCTAACATTAAAAGATCCTGAAAGGGTTTTATGAGTATAGCTGTTTGCGGCTATTGGTTCTACACCTGGAGATGCTCCTCCACAAATAATTGAGATTGAAGCTGTCGGGGCAATTGCCGTCTTATTTGAAAATCTTTCGTTGTAACCATATTCAGCTGCATCTGGACATGCGCCTCTTTCTTCAGCTAAATCTTTTGAAGCTTGATTAACTTTCTCATGAATATTTTTAAATATTTTTTTATTCCATGACTTTGCCATTACAGATTCTAGCGGGATTCTATTTTTTTGCAAAAATGAGTGAAAACCCATAACTCCTAATCCAACGCTTCTTTCTCTTTCGGCTGAATATTTTGCATCTTTGAATTGATCTGGTGCTTTATTAATAAAATCTGACAAGACATTATCTAAAAATCTCATCACATCATTAATCATATCTGGATCATCTTTCCATTCATCATATTTTTCTAAATTTAATGAAGACAAACAACATACTGCTGTTCTATCTTTTCCATCTTTATCAATTCCTGTAGGTAAAGTTATTTCACTACATAAGTTAGAAGTTTTAACGGTAAGATTTGCTAACTTATGATGTTGCGGAATTTGTCTATTAACGGTGTCAATATAAATTATATAAGGCTCACCAGTTTCAATTCTAGCTGTCAACAATCTTATCCATAAATTTCTTGCAGAAATAGTTTGTTGAACACTTCCGTCAGCTGGACTTTTTAATGCCCATTGTTCATCTGTTTCTACTGCTCTCATGAAAGCATCTGATACTAAAACACCATGATGCAGGTTTAAAGCTTTTCTATTTGGGTCACCACCTGTTGGTCTTCTCATCTCAATAAATTCTTCTATCTCAGGGTGATCGATTGGTAGATAACAAGCAGCAGAACCTCTTCTTAAAGATCCTTGACTAATTGCCATTGTCAAAGAGTCCATAACTTTTATAAAAGGAATTATTCCAGAAGTTTTTCCAACTCTACCTATTTTTTCACCAATAGATCTTAGGTTACCCCAGTAACTTCCAATACCTCCACCTTTAGCAGCTAACCAAACATTCTCACTCCATAAATCAAGAATACCTCCTAAGCTGTCAGAGGCTTCATTTAAAAAACATGAAATTGGTAAACCTCTTTTTGTACCACCATTTGATAAAACTGGTGTTGCAGGCATAAACCAAAGATTACTAATATAATTATAAATTCTTTGAGCATGTAAATTATCATCTGAATATGTGCTAGCTACTCTTGCAAATAAGTCTTGATAAGATTCATTTAACCCAAGGTATCTATCTTTTAAAGTTGCTTTACCAAAGTCAGTTAGATTTGCATCTCTAGAGCGGTCAATTTTAATTATGATGCCTTTGTCATTTTGAAATAATTCTGTTTCATTATTTAAAGAGAAAAGATCTGGTCTATTACTTTTTGATACCTCTTTAACTGCAGGGCTATATTCAGAGACAGCTTTTTTGAGGGCCTGGGAAAGAATCTTATTCATATAAGTTTAATATATTTTGTTATTAGTACGAAAACAACTATATGTTGTAGGCGTTTGCTGTAAATATACTATATAAACATTTTCACAACAGAACATTTATAGAACGCGACAATATGATAATCAATAAAAAAATTAAATTTTTTCCAAGAAATTAACATAAAAAGGTTAAGTAAATACCTGATGAATCAAAACATAAAAATAGACCCATATGGATTTAGAGAGTATGACGCTCGATGGTTGTATGAAAAAGACATAAATTCAGCTGGAATAGAGAATCTTGGTAAAGGACTTGGAACACAAATAAAAATTCATACTAAAAAAGAAAATCCAAGAATCATAGTTGGACATGATTACCGATCTTATAGCGAAGAAATAAAAGCTTCTCTAAAAAAAGGATTAATATCTACCGGATGTAATATTGAAGATGTAGGTCTATCCTTATCTCCAATGGTTTATTTTGCACAATTCAATTTAGATGCAGATGCAGTTGCTATGGTTACAGCAAGTCATAATGAAAATGGGTGGACAGGTGTCAAAATGGGAATCAAAAAAGGACTAACTCATGCCCCTGAAGAAATGAAAGAACTAAAAGAAATTACCTTAAATGAAAAGTTCACAAAAGGCGAAGGTACTGAAAAACAAATAAAAGATTTTGATAAAGTTTATAAGGATGACTTAATTAATAAAAATAAAATAGAAAAAAAAATCAAAGCTGTAGTTGCTTGTGGTAATGGTACTGCGGGAGTTTTTGCTCCAGATGTTTTAAGAGGTATTGGATGTGAAGTAATAGAGTTAGATTGTAACCTGGATTGGAATTTTCCTAAATACAACCCAAACCCAGAAGATTTAGAGATGCTACATGAAATAGCTAGAGTAGTTAAAGAAAACAATGCTGATATAGGTTTTGGATTTGATGGTGATGGAGATAGAGTTGGGGTTATTGATGATGAGGGTAATGAAATATTTTCAGATAAGATAGGTCTTCTGATAGCTAGAAATCTATCAAATAAACATAAAAATTCTAAATTTGTTGTAGATGTAAAATCAACAGGTTTGTATTCAAAAGATCAAATATTATTAAAAAATAATTGTGAAACAATTTATTGGAAAACAGGTCATTCTCATATTAAAAGGAAAGTAAACATTGAAAAAGCATTAGCAGGCTTTGAAAAAAGTGGTCATTTTTTCTTTAATCAACCATTAGGTTTTGGATATGATGATGGTATCAATTCAGCAATTCAAGTATGCCATTTATTAGATAATCAAAATAAAAAAATGAATGAAATTATTAGTGAATTACCTAACACGTTTCAAACACCAACAATGGCACCTTTTTGCAAAGATGAAGAGAAATATATGGTTGTTGAAGAGCTAGTTAAGCAAATTAAAAATTTAAAAGAAAACAAAGCTGAAATTGATGGTCAAGTTATTAATGATATTTTAACTGTTAATGGAGTTAGGTTTTCATTCGAAGATGGTTCTTGGGGGCTTATAAGGGCTTCTTCAAACAAACCATCTTTGGTTATTGTTACTGAAAGCCCAACATCAGATGAAAGAAAGAAAAAAATCTTTGATTTTATTGACGATTTATTACAAAAAACAAGTAAGGTCGGTGAATATGATCAGAAAATTTAATTTTTTAAATTATCTTCATCGTTTTTATTTTCTAAATTATAGTTATCAGCTTTAGTTTCTAAATTATCGCCATCCTGGTTGTTTGCTTGTTCAGGAATTTCATCGCTATAAAACTTTCTAACTAATTCCTCCTCTTTTAGTCGTTGTTCTTCATCAAATTTTTTCTCCCATTCTTTCATTCGCCTATTTTCCTCATCTTCTCTCTCTTTTTGAGCAATTTCAGCTAATCTAATTCTCTCGTTTTCTTCATAAATTCTTTTTTGTCTTTCCTCCTCTATTTTCAATTCTCTTTCTCTTTCACGTCTTTCATTTTCTTTATTTATTCTCTCACGTTCAGCTTCTTTAAGTTCTTTTTCTTTATTTCTTAATTCCTCTTCTTTGGCTCTTTGCTCAGCTTCTTCTTTTAAAATTTGTCTTTGAATTTCTTGCTGTCTCTCAGTTTCCAGATCTCTTAATCTTTCTTCCATTTCTTTAAGTTTTTCTTGCTCATATTTCAGCTTTCTGGCTGCCTCTCTTAATCTTTGTTCTTCCTCAAGTCTATTTTTTCTTTCAATTTCTTTTAATCTTATTTTTTCTTGTCTCTCTTTTTCTTTTTCATCTCTTCTCTTTTGTGCTTCAATTTCTTTATTTTTTAATTCTTCTTCTTTAATTTTAAAATTTTCTTCTCTAATTCTTTGTCTTTCTAACATTTTTAGCCTTAAATCTTCTTCTTTAAGCTTTCTTGCTTCCTCTCTAAGTTTTCTAGTTTCTTCGTCTTTAATTTTTTTCAGTTCTATTTTAATTCTTTGAGCTTCTATCTTTTGTCTTTTTTCTTCATTCTTTTTTTCTTGCTTTTCATTTTCAATGATTAATTTTTTTTGAAAAAGAAGTTTCTTTCTTTCTTCTTTAAGTTCCTCTTCTTTAGCTTTTTTCGCTAATTTTTTTTCTAAAATTAATTCTCTTTTCTTCTCTTTCTCTAATTGTTTTTGTAATGCTAAATCTTTTTTAACTTTGTTTTTTTTAAATTCTTGTAAAAGCGAGGAAAACTTATTTTTAGTTTTATCTATTGGATCAAATAAATTCTTTTTAATATTTTTATTAATGTCTTTTATTGAAACCATTTTTAAAAGTATCAATTAGAATAATAACACTAAATATTATGTGTGACTAATTTGAGTTTTTATTTAAGACTTATACAACTTAAGATTGTCTGATTTTAAATTAGTTAATAAATGTCATTTTCAACTAATAAGTGTTCTTAAATATTTAAAGAATCACTTAATTTGAATTTGTGAGGTGATGGAGGGAGACTGAAGTCACCTCTTTTTTTGCTTGTTATAATTTCAAGTATTCATAAAAAAATTTAATCGAAACAACTAAAAGAAAAATTCCAAAAAACTTACTAATTTTTTTTTTATCAATACTATGAACTGTTTTAGCTCCTATTCTAGCCATGAAAGTTGTGATTGGTATAAAAATTAAAAAGGCTGGTATGTTTATAAAACCAATACTTTGTGGAAGACTAGAATTTAAAAAACTTCCTGAAAGAAGAAATCCTATTGCTCCAAATAGAGCAATTAGAAAACCTATGCCTGCTGCACTTCCAATGGCTTTATTTATTGAATAACCAAAAAACTTAAGTATAGGAACATTCATTACAGCTCCTCCTATACCCATAGGAGCAGATATAAACCCAACAAGAAAACCAAGAATTACTTTTAAATGTAATTTCATTTTAACAATTATGCTTTGCTCTTTTTCTTTTATTAAAAGTAAATAAATTCCTAAAAATAAGATCATTATAGAAAAAAATAAAACCAAAGATTTAGTTTTTAGAGAAGCTGCAAAAACAGTTCCAGCAATCACTCCTAGTACAACAAAAAGACCGTAATTCTTTACAATATCAAAATCAACTGCTTTAAATTTATGATGTGTTAAAACCGAAACTGTAGAGGTTGGTATTATGATTGCAAAAGAAGTTCCAACAGCAAGATGCATTACATATTGAGGATCAATTTCTAAAGAACCAAAAATAAAATATAAAAAAGGAACAGTTATTAACCCTCCACCTATACCAAATAATCCAGCCACAAAACCTACTGGAATAGCTGTTAAAGCCATTAATAAAATAATATAACTGTATTCGTTTGTTAGAATTGAATTAAGCAGACTGTCCTACTCTAGTATCTACATTGTTATATTTAATTTTATCCATGATGTGATCAATTTTTTTCACATCAGCATCTCTCACACACATGTTTTCACTTAAATATCTTTTCCAATAACTTGCACCTGTTTGACCATGAAATAAACCAAGAGTATGTCTCATAATTTGATTCAATCTTGTTCCTTTTTTTAATTCTTCTTTAACATAAGGAATGAGTTGTTCAATAACATCTTGTCTACTTGGCACATCTTCATTATTAAATATTTCTCTTTCAATATCTGCTAACAAATAAGGGGTATGATATGCGGCCCTTCCAATCATTACACCATCTGTTTTTTCTAAATGAGGCTTTATTTCATCTACTGAAGTTATTCCTCCATTAATAATGATCTCTTCATTAGGAAAATCTTTTTTTAATTTATAAACATATTCGTATTTTAGAGGAGGAATATTTAAGTTTTGCTTAGGTGTAAATTTACCTAACATTGCTTTTCTTGCATGAATGATGAAAGTTTTAACTCCAGTTGCTTTTAAGGTAGAAATAAAACTATGTAAATTTTCATAATCTTCTACATCATCGTAACCAATTCTTGTTTTTATAGTTACTGGTAGTTTTGTAAATGACTGCATTTTACTTAAACAATCTGCCACTAAATTTGGCTCTTTCATTAAACAAGCACCAAATCTATTTTTTTCAACTTTTTTACTAGGACAACCTAAGTTTAGATTAATTTCATCATAACCAAAATCTTCTCCTACTTTAGTGGCTTCAGCTAAAAGTTTTGGAGAAGAGCCTCCTAATTGAAGTGCTACAGGTTTCTCATTAATATTAAACTCCAATAACTTTTTTTTATCTCCTCTATTTATAGCTTCATCGACTACCATCTCAGTGTAAAGAAGAGTGTTTTTGGATATTAATCTTAGAAAAAATCGTTCATGACGATCTGTGCAATCCATCATAGGAGCAACTGATACTTTCCTATTCATGGTATAACTTTATATTATTTTTTTATGAGTTTGAAGCTTCAGTGTCATCTGAAGATACGTCTGCTTCTTGATTTTCTGATTCTGATACTTCATCTAAAGAAACTTCTCCTTGCTCATTCATCGTTTCTTCTCCTACTGAATTATCAAGTTCTGCTGTAGCTGTTTCAGATAGCTCAGCCAAATCTTCTTTTGTCAATTGAATTTTTTCTGGAGTTTTTCTTGCTCTTTTAGATGGTAAAATTGGAGTACCACTTTTTGAAATTTCACCTTTGTAAAGATTTTCAAAATCATCACCTATTTCTTCATCATCCTCAGCAGTATCGTCAATTTGTTCGACATGTTTTCTAAGTTTGTAAACTGCGCTATCAGTTAAATCTGAAACTTTAATTTTTTCTTCAGCAATTTCTCTTAATGAAATAACTGTATTTTTATCGTTATCTCTATCAATTGTTGGTTCTATTCCTGCATTAAGTTGAGTAGCTCTTTCTTTAGCAACAAGTACTAATTCGTAAGGGCTCTCCACTTTATCTATACAGTCTTCTACAGTAACTCTAGCCATGCGGAGTATCTACACAGTGAGTCTTTAAAAATCAAGATCTATTTTGTAAATAATTTGGATTTAGCTTATTTTTAATTAAATAAAGAAGGATAATTGAGCCAAAGATATAAGTACCTGAAACAACGGCTATCTGTTCAATTGAAAAACCAATATCAATCAAAAATCCAAATAAAGCTGTACCAAAAGCTGTTGAAAATACCATTAGTGCAGTTGTTAAGGCCTTTATAGATCCAATATATTTAACACCATAAATCTCAGCCCAAGTTGAGGAACCAAGTACGTTTGCTAAACCATTGGTGACACCAACTAAACCAAAAAATACAAAAGAAGAAATCGGTGCATTAAAATAGTAAAGAACTATAGTACCAAAAAGAAGTGGGATATTCATATAGATTAATAATTTTCTACTTGAAAATTTATCAATTAAAAAACCAGATACAAAAAGAGTAATTACTGATAAAATTGAGTAAGCCATAAATGATTGTGCAATTACATAAGGTCCCCATTCTTTAGAGGAGGATATAAACGACTGATAAACAAAAGATCCCGTTGCAATCCATGGCATAGCAAGCATTGTCATACAGATGATGTAAAATCTATAATCTTTTAAAACTTCAATTCTTTTCCATTGTTTGATTTCTTTATAGTTTTCTTCTATTTTAGATTCTTCTCTGGTATCAAGCTTAACTTCTTTAACTAAAAGAAAAGTTGCAACAGGTAAAACAAGTATAACTAAAATAGATATTGAAACCCAAATATCTCTCCATTCTATAAAAGTTAATAAGAAAACAATTAAAACTGGCATTATAAATTCTGCTAGTGACAATCCTAACCAACCTGTACTTAAAGCCCTACCTCTATTTTTTTCAAAAAAACGAGATATGGTTGTTGTTGCTGTATGACTTGATAAACCTTGTCCAGCTAATCGCATTAAAAAAATTCCTATAAATAAAAAAATAACAGATGAAATTTTTGAAAATATAAAGCAAGAAGCAGATAAAAAAATAATTACATAAGAAGCAAACTTTAATATGTTTACATCATCAATTTTTTTTCCAATCCAAACTAAAACAATACTACTTAGTAAAGTGGCTGATGCATAAATTGAGCCAAATTGTCCATGTGAAATTGATAAGGTGTCTCTAATACTAGAATTAAATAGGCCAAGAAAAAAACTCTGTCCAAAACTTGAAAAAAATGTAAAAATAAACCCAAATACAATTACTTTTAAACTTAAACTTTTAAACATAGAATAAAATTATGACTTGTAATGTTGCTTTCATAGGTCTTGGGGTTATGGGCTACCCAATGGCTGGATATATATCAAAAGCTGGACACAATGTAACTGTTTTTAATAGAACTAAATCTAAAGCTGAAAAATGGATTGGTGAATATAAAGGTAAAATGGCCAATACACCTGCGGAGGCTGCAGATGGTGCTGATTTTATTTTTACATGTGTTGGTAATGATGATGATTTAAGAGAAGTAGCAACTGGAGAAAATGGATTATTTAACACAGCAAAAGCTGGGTCTATTTTTATTGATAACTCAACTGTATCTGCAGAAGTATCAAGAGAATTAAATAAAAAAGCAAATGATAAAGGGTTTAGTTTTTTAGATGCCCCTATTTCTGGTGGACAAGCTGGTGCTGAGGGCGGAATACTAACAGTAATGGTTGGTGGAGATGAAGAGGTGTTTAAAAAGGCTGAGCCTGTAATTGATTGTTATAGTAAAAAAATAAAATTAATTGGTCCTTGTGGAAGTGGTCAATTAACAAAAATGATGAACCAAATGTGTATTGCTGGAACAGTTCAAGGTTTGTCTGAAGCAATCAATTTTGGAATAAACGCCGGTTTAGATATGGATAAAGTTATGGAAACAATATCTAAAGGGGCAGCACAATCTTGGCAAATGGAAAATAGATATCGAACTATGACTGATGATAAATTTGATTATGGTTTTGCTATTGATTGGATGAGAAAAGATTTAAAAATTGCAATTGAAGAAGCAAAAAAAAATGGTTCACCTGTGCCTATAACAGAAATTATTGATGGTTATTATGCTGAAGTTCAAGAAATGGGTGGAAATCGTTGGGATAGCTCAGGTTTAATTGCTCGATTAAAAAAGAAAAAATAATATTTGTGACGGATACAGTTCCTTATTACGAGGACTTTGCAGAGATCAAAAAGAAAATTTGGTCGATGTTAGATAATGCTGTTAAAGATAGAAGTTCACCTTTTAGAATACCTGTATTTATTTGTGGAGATCAATCTGACTTAGATGGAAGAATTGTAGTTTTAAGAAAATCAGACCAATTAAATAATATAGTTCAATATCATAGTGATATTCGATCAGATAAAATAGGAAAGCTAAAAGTAAATAAAAATGCTGCAATGTTATTTTATGATAAAGATGAAAAGATACAGGTCAGATTAAAAGTAGAATGTATTATTAATCACAATAATGATTTAACAAAAGAATCTTGGTCTAAAACTCAACATATTAGTAGAAAATGTTATTTAGTTGATAATGGTCCTGGAACTGAGTCAGATTTACCAACCTCTGGACTAAAACCAGAATTAGACAATTTTGATTATACTAAAGAACAAAGTGAAGAAGGTTATAAAAACTTTACTGTCATTCAGTGTAAGATTAAATCTATAGAATGGCTTTACTTAGCAGCTAAAGGTCACCGAAGAGCAAAGTTTAATTTGGAAAACAATAAAGACACCTGGTTAGTTCCATAGATGGTTACTGGATATATTTTTACAGCATTTCTTATAATTTTAGGATTGGCTGTAATGAGATTTGGGAGCATTCACTTTAAAAAATTTAAAGAGGGTAAAACCAAAATTAAATCTAAGTTAAGTGGACAATTATCTTTTTTGATTTTATTAATAATAATTATTGGATTAATTGTTTATTCAATTAATGGTTTGCTTTTTAGTTAATTTCCAACATTGTAAGTGCACCAGGTTCTTTTAGCTTTTATTTTTTGAAGTTTTTTATGTGAATATCTTTTTCTCCAATCATAATTTTCATTTGGAGCTTTTCCTCGTCCAACTTCAGCTGCCATTGCACATTTTAGCTCAACAGGATTAAAAGGATTATTAGATGTTGGGTCTAGAAAAGCAGAGTCTTTAAAATCTGGACAAGTATCATCACCGTGATCATACAAAACTCCAAGTCTATACGAATCGTCACCAACTGGTCCACCAATGACGGTTGAACTTGATGTGTGTCCTTTAGAATTACCTTTGGTGCAAGGCCAAGCAAAACCATTTACATGCAATATTTCATGTAATGTCATCATCATTCTTTTATTTGCATTTGTTATGTATTTACTTTGTAAAAAAATATATCCATGATGAACACTTCCCTGTCCACCATCACTATGTTTAACATCAGCCCAGGCAAAATATAATTTGTTAGGATCATTAAATCCTTTTTGTGTTAAATAAGCGTCAGGATAATTCATCCCATAATTACCTTTATATTGCTTATTAAATCTAACAAATGAAATATCTAATTTTCCATCTTCTCTCATATCATATCTAAATTTTTGTTTACCTTTTGTCATTTCAAAAACTTTTTCATTTGTAGCTAATAGCTCTTTTTCCATTTTACCATTAATATCCCACTCATTATCCTCACTGTCTTTATTTAATATATAAATAAAATGAACTTGAGGTTCATCTGTAACATCAGGTTGATCTCTAAAAAATCTTCCAGGTTTTTTATCATTTTCATCAATTTCCAAATTCATCTTTACAGTTGCAACAGGTTCATCAATATTTGTCCAAACAATTTTGTCATTAATTGCAAACAAAAAACATTCATTTTGAGTGTACTTTTTTGCTCTCTTCATGCACTGTTTATAGACTTGTTCATGTACTTCATCATTTATCTCTTTTACAATTTTAAATCCTGTGGCCCATCCTCCTCCACTAGTTGACCCATAAAAAATTAAATTTTGTTTCTTTTTTTGAGATTTCTTAAGTTGTTTTTTGTAAAATTTTTCAAAATCATTCCAATAATTAATCCCTCCAGAGCCTGGAACTTTAATCTCCGCAAAAATATTATTTGTTAAAAATGATATAGAATAAAAAACTATAGCAAATAAAAATATAAATATTTTTTTCATTTTGATATTTTTTTATCATTAAGCTTTGTCATTGCTTTGCCAGCAGAAAATGTATAATCATTGTCATCCATTAATTTTCCAGCTCCATCGTAAAGTTTCCAATTAAATGTTACTTTATCTTTTTGTTTTTTTCCTAGTTTTAAAATAGTCAATTCAATTTTTCTAGTCTTTCCTCCAGAAGATCCTTTAAATGTTCTTTTTTCACCTTCATTCCACACTCCTAAAGGAAATTTACATCCATTTACAATTATTCTTCCACTCCTCCTACTATCCCATACTCTTCCAATACATTGTCCATCATTAGTAACGGCAAACAATTGTGTTTTAACGCCACTTTGGCTTTTTCTTGTTCTTTTATAGACTTTAATGATCTCACCTGTATTTGGATTTTTCCAATCTTCAGGTCCTACTATTTTTTTTCTTTTCTTGTCTCCAAAGACCAAATTGGCTTTTGTAAATTTAATTTCAGTATCGTCACGAATTTCCCCACCTGTAAATAATTCAAGTGGTATAAATCTTTCGTTTGCTTGAGATAATTGAGAAATTAAAGAAATTATTAAAACTATAAATATTTTTCTCATAGACCTTTGATTATTATATTTGTTCCCTCAGCATTATCCAATCTTATTTGTTTTATTGGTTTATATTCCTCTGAATTATACCACTCAAGAGCTCTTTCATAGCTTGGAAATTTTAGAATAATTATTCTTGGAAATTTTGTTTCCCCATCAAATATTTGAAACTCACCAGCTCTTACCAAATATTCTCCACCAAATTTTTTTATAATTGGATTCACTTTTTCAATATACTCTTTATAATTTTCCAGATTAGTTATTTTCAATTGTGCTATGACATATCCTGCTGGCATTTATCTCCTTTAAAAAATTGATTTTGAATATTTTTTCCAATTATCTTGATAATGTTTTGTGTTTTCAAATACTGCTTTTTTTTCTTCTTCTGTAACTTCTCTAATAATTTTGCCTGGAGAACCAACAACTAAAGAGTTATCAGGTATGACTTTATTTTCTGTAATTAAAGCTTTTGCACCAATTATACAATTTTTACCAATTTTAGCTTTGTTTAAAATGACAGCTCCAATTCCAATTAAAGTGTTGTCTCCAATAGTACATCCATGAAGCATAACTAGATGGCCAACCGTAACATTTTTTCCTACCTTTAATGGACATCCAGGATCTGTGTGTAATACGCTTCCATCTTGTACATTAGATCCTTCACCAATATGAATATTTTCAATATCTCCTCTAAGCACTGCATTAAACCAAATACTTGTATTTTTTTCTAAAGTAACATCTCCTATTATTGTAGCATTCGGAGCTACCCAATTTTCGCCAGAGTTTTTTGGTTTTTTATCTTTTAAATCATAAAACATAATCTATATATTTTACATTATGCCTATACAAACTCCAATATGTGATTTTGGTCAAAAAGCTATTCCATTTGAATTAAAATCTACTGATAATAAAATTCTGTCTTTAAATGATATCAAAGGTGAAAATGGAACTTTGATAATGTTCATTTGTAATCATTGTCCATATGTAAAAGCTATTACAAAAGAATTAGTTGAAGATTGTAGTGAATTAAACAAAATTGGTATCAACTCAGTTGCCATCTGCTCAAATGACTTTGTTAATTATCCAGACGACTCATTTGATAACATGATCAAGTTTTCAAATGAAAATTATTTCAATTTTCCTTACTTACATGATGAAACTCAAGTAATTGCTAAAGCATATAATGCAGTATGTACTCCAGATTTCTTTGGCTATAATAAAAATCTAGAACTTCAATACAGAGGACGATTAAGAGAACTTAGAAAGTTTATTCCAGTTAAAGACGGAGAAAGTGATCTGCTAAAAGCTATGAGACAAATAGCTGAAACTGGAAAAGGTCCTGAAGATCAAATACCCAGTGCGGGCTGTGGGATTAAATGGAAGTATGATTAATGTATCTAATTGTAACTAGATCATTCCCACCTGAACTTGGTGGTATGCAAAATCTAATGTGGGGACTTTCAAGAGAATTATCTAAAAACTTTATGATAAAAGTTTTTGCAGATCATATAGAAGGTCATAAAAATTTTGATGAACAAGCCTCTTTTTCTATAGAAAGAGTTGGTGGAATTAAATTACTAAGAAAATATAGAAAAGCTCAATTAATTAATGAATACATTAAAGAAAATAAAGTTGATGGTGTTATTGCTGATCATTGGAAAAGCTTAGAACTTATTAAAACAACTAAAAAAAAATACTGTTTAATTCACAGTAAAGAAATAAATCATCCTAAAGGTTCTAGTCAAAATAAAAGAGTGATTAATGTTTTAAATAATCTTGAAAAAGTTATTGCAAATTCTCAGTTTACAAAAAATCTAGCTATTGAACTTGGAGTTAATGCAAATAAAGTAATTGTAATAAATCCAGGTGTGGATCCTGTCGAGGAATTAAACAAAAAAACTTTAGATAAAGTTGAAAGCATACTTAAAGTTAAAAATCCAAGACTAATTACAGTTTCAAGATTTGATAAGCGTAAAAATCACGAAAAAATGATAATGGCTTTGAGAAATTTAAAACAAATTTATCCTGATATTGTATATATTTGTGTTGGTTATGGAGAGGAAGAGGAAAATATCAAAAAACTTGTTAAAGAACTAGACCTTGAAGCCCAGGTTATGTTTTTCAAAGACATAAGTAATGATCTAAAAAATGCTTTAGTTGCAAAATCAAATATTTTTGTAATGCCGTCTATAATCCATAAAAAATCTGTTGAGGGGTTTGGTATAGCGTATGTTGAGGCTGCACAGTATGGTGTACCAGCAATTGGTGGTAAAGACGGTGGCGCTGCAGATGCAATTGACCATGAAAAGA
>CACGDZ010000014.1 GCA_902571955.1 uncultured Pelagibacteraceae bacterium
AACTGAATGGATTAATACTTGGTTAGCTAATAATTGGAAAACCTCAAAAAAAGAAGATGTTAAAAATAAAGATTTATGGATTGATCTATATAATTTAAATAAATCGCTTAATATTCAATGGAATTGGGTTAAAGCTCACGATGGAAATCCTTTAAATGAAGAGGTGGACTTACTAGCTAAAAAAGCAGCAAATTTAGATTAATTTTAGAAAATTTTGAGCTGCTGAAATTTCACAAGTGGCAGTATCTTCTTCTGCTTGTATTTTCTTAACAACATTGTCGTCAATTAACATTGTATATCTTGCTGACCTCATTCCCTGACCCCGATCGTGTCTATCTATTTCTGCTCCAATTGATTTAGTAAATTCGCAATATGGATCTGCAGCCATAAATACTTTATCTTCAACTTTTTGACTTTCACCCCATGCTTTCATCACATTTGGATCATTAACTGAAACACAAATAATTTTTGTAACCCCTTTATTCTTCGCTTCCTCGTAATTATTTACATACCCTGGCAGATGTTTTGCGGAACAAACTTTTGTAAATGCTCCAGGGACACCAATGACAATTGTTTTTTGATTTTTAAAAACTTCTGCTGTAGATATTTTTTTTGCTGCTCCACTTGAGTCTAAATAATAAAATTCTGAATTTGGAAGTTGTTCCCCTTCTTTAATCTTCATTTTGTTTTACCTGTAATGTAATTTTTAATTTTTTCTAAATTATTTTCAATTATATCATAATCTTCTTTTTCATTCAAAATAAACTCAAGTTTTTTTGGTAAATCAGATTTTAAATTTATAGCTTTTGAAACAGCATCAGGAAATTTACATGGATGTGCAGTTGCTAGTACAATATTATTTCCTTTTAGGTTGTGTTTATCGAAAGCACCATATCCAATAGCTGTGTGTGGATCTAAAACTACAGAAAATTTTTCATACACTTTTTTAATAACCTTCAAAGTTTCATCCTCACTCATTCTAGCTGATAAAAAATTTTCTCTAATTTTATTTAATTTATCATCACCAATTAAATATTTTCCATTATCTTTAATATTTTTCATATCTAATGAAGTCTGTTTATCATCCTCATTATTAAGATCGAATATAAGTCTCTCAAAATTACTAGCTATTTGAATATCCATACTAGGAGAAATAGTTTCCAAAACCTTTTCTGCCTCATAACTACCGTTTGATATTGCTCTATGTAAAATGTCGTTTTGATTAGTTGCAACAATTAATTTGTTTATAGGCAAGCCCATTTTTTTTGCTAAATATCCAGCATAAACATCTCCAAAATTTCCTGTTGGCACTGAAAAATTTGTTGGTTCACCTGTATTTTCAACTAATAAATAACTATAAAAATAGTACACACTTTGAGCAATAATCCTTGCCCAATTAATAGAGTTTACCCCTGACATTTTGATATCATTAGAAAACTGCTTATCTGCAAACATAGATTTAACTAGGTTTTGGCAATCATCAAAATTTCCCTTTATAGCTATATTAAATACATTTTCATATTTACCTGTTGTCATTAATTTTCTTTGCACTGGTGAAATACGATTATCTGGATGAAGCACAAAAATATTAACATTTTTTTTACCTTTAATTGCATCAATTGCTGCAGCACCAGTATCTCCAGATGTGGCAACAACAATATTAATTTTTTGATTTTCATTGTTTAGGTAATATTCGTAAAAGTTACCTAGAAGTTGCATTGCAACATCTTTAAAAGCTAGAGTAGGACCATGAAATAATTCTAATACTGTTTTGTCTCCAAGCTTTATGAAATCTACAACGTTATCCTTCCTAAATGTAGAGTAAGATTTGTCAATAATTTCACTCAATTCAGCTTCAGACATAAAATTACCAATAAATGGATAAACAATTTTTTTAGCTAACTCTGAATAACTAAGTTTTTTTAAGTCCCTAATTTCATTTTCATCATATTTCGCTATTTTTTCTGGAATAAATAAACCTCCATCGTCAGCAAGACCTTTAATGAAAACGTCTTTAAATTCAAAAGTTTTTGATGTGTCTCTTGTACTTACGTATCTCATTTAATAATTTTTTTTCCTAAAATATAAATATATTAAAAGGATTGAAATCGCCATAGAAAACCAGGTAATTGCATACTTCTTGTGATTATTTGAAATTTTAGCAGTAATCACTCTTGGTTTCGGAATTTTATATTCACCGTTTAAATAAATTACATAATCTGAAAAATTTCTACCAGTAAACTTTAAAATATCTTCTCTATTCAAAGTAAACCAATAATTTTTTTCAATATCATTTTTAGGCTTAAATGAACTTGGTTTAGTTTGCAGTAAAAGTGTGCCAACTATTTGATTTTGATCTACTAAATTTATTTCAGGAAGACCTTTTTTTTCGAAAGGTATCCAGCCCCTATTAATTAAATAACTTTCATCACCAATTTTTATTGGATTAACAACTTCAAATCCAGGTTTGCCCGCATCATTTAAATTATATAAATAAATTTGTTTATCAAAATCAATTTCTCCACTTGTCTTTATTCTAACATAGTTTTTTTTTTCAATATTGGACAGTTCTACAGGGTTATTTTTTAAAGAATTTTCTATTTGATTAATTAATTCTAACTTCCAATTTAATCTATAAATTTGCCAAAACCCTAATGAGAGAAGAGTTAAAATAATAAAATAAACAAATACTGAAAATAGGAATTTATTCTTCAAGGATAAATATTAACTTCCCCAAATATATATTGCAGCAAATAAGAACAGCCATACTACATCAACAAAATGCCAGTACCATGCAGCTGCTTCAAATCCAAAATGATGATCTTTTGTGAAATGACCAAGTCTTCCTCTCCACAAACATACCGCCAAAAATATTGTTCCAATAATCACGTGAAAACCATGAAAACCTGTTGCCATATAAAAGACTGCTCCATAAATATGACCCGAGTAGGTAAAAGTAGCATGATGGTATTCATATGCTTGTAATAACGTAAAAAAGAAACCTAGTATTACAGTTAAAGTTAACCCTTGGATAAATCCTTTTCTATCATCCTCCAATAAAGAGTGATGGGCCCAAGTGACAGTTGTTCCCGATAATAATAAAACTAAAGTATTTATCAAAGGAATGTCCCATGGATCAAATGTTTCAATATCTTTTGGTGGCCATACATTTCCAACAAATTCATTTGGAAATAAACTTATATCAAAGTAAGCCCAGAACCATGCAACAAAGAACATTACCTCCGAGGCTATAAATAATGTCATTCCATATCTATGATGAATTTGAACAACAGGAGTGTGATGGCCTTGATGTTCGGCTTCAATTACAACATCTCTAAACCACATGTAAGCACCATAGATTAATAAAGCCAAACCAAGATACATTCCCCAAGAAATACCGTTATGCATATAAAAAATTGCACCTATAGCTAATACTAAGCATGCAAAAGATGTATAGATTGGCCAAGGACTTGGATCAACTAAGTGGTAATCATGTTTTTTTTCTGCTGACATTTTCGTGATTATGATTGTTTATAGTAATCTGTCGAGAAAAAAGTGTACGACATAGTTACATCTTGTAGATCTTTTGTTGTTGGGTCGTTAACAAGGTCAGGATCTAAATAAAAAGTCATTACATAAGTTGTCTTCTCTCCAGCCTTCAACTCTTGTTTTTCAAAACAAAAACATCCTAATTTACTGTAATATTTACCAAAACTTGCTGGTGAAACATTAAAACTAGCTACACCATGTGTCGTTTCATTTCCTAAGTTCTCAACTTCAAATTCTATTCTATTTACCTGACCAACTTTCACATCAATAACATTTGATTTTGCTTTAAAATTCCAATCAAGATTATTCACATTTGTATCAAACCTTACACTTACAATCTTGTCTAAAACTATTTTCGGAGCCTCTTTTGAAACCTGGGTTGTTCCTCCAAAACCTGTAACTCTACAGAACAAATCATATAAAGGCACAGCCGCAAAAGACAATCCCAACATAAGAATAAAAATCCCAGCTAAAAGTATAGGTGTTAATGTTTTACCTTTAATCATATCTGCCTATCAAATACTCCAACGTTGTATAAAGTAAAAATAAATAAAAATACCATAAATGCTAAAATTGCTATAGCAGTGATAATATTTTTTTTCTTTGTTTTTTTGTCAGGTGTTATCATAAAATTTTATCAATTAAAAAAAGAACAAAAATTAAAAATAAGTACAAAATTGAATATCCAAAAATAGATTTTGCTTTTTTTGCATCAAATTTGTTTTTTTTAAATTTATAAAGATCGAAACATAAATAATTATAATAAATTGTCAAAATTAATGATGGAATTAAAAAAGTTATACCCACAAAGCCAATAGCATAAGGTAAAACAATTACTGGTAACATTGTTAAAGAATAAACAAAAATGTTTAATTTTGTACTCTCAACACCATTCGTTAGTGGAAGCATTGGGATCTTCGCTTTTTTGTAATCATCTGATTTATACAAACTTAAAGCCCAAAAATGTGAAGGCGTCCAAAAGAATATAATCAAAAAGAATGTAATTGGTTCAAAAGTTAAAGAATTGGTAGCTATAGTCCAACCAATCACTGGGGGTAATGCTCCTGCGGCTCCTCCGATTACTATATTCTGCGGAGTTTTTCTTTTTAACCAAATTGTATAAACAAATACATAAAACAAAATAGTAAAAAATAATAAACTAGCTGATATTCTGTTTGAATAATAATCAAGCGAAATTACAGAAAAAATCGAAAGAGAAATTCCAAATACTAGTGCTTGATTTCTATTTACCTTACCTGTCGGAATTGGTCTCAAACAAGTTCTTGTCATAAGGGCATCTAAATCTGACTCGTACCACATATTTAAAGCCCCAGCTGCTCCTGCTCCAATTGAAACTAAAATTATTCCAATGATTGCATCTTTTGTTGGAATTGTATTTGGAGCCATTAACAATCCAACTGCACATGTAAAGATAACCAAAGACATTACTCTTGGTTTCATTAATTTAAATAATTCAGATAGGTTAAAGGCGTCTTCTTGAGATAAGTTTCTATTTTTTAATTTAGACTTAATCATTTATTTAAAGTTAAAAAATCTTGTTTGTTATACTTAGCTAGTAGATTTTTCAACACCCTCTTCATCCTCAAACTTTGGTAATTCTTCAAAAGTATGGAAATTAGGTGGAGATGGTACAGTCCATTCTAAAGTTGTAGCGCCTTCTCCCCATGGGTTTTGTGCTGCAGCCTTTTTCTTATAAAACGCATAAGCAAGGTTTATAAAAAATACTACCAATCCAATTACAGAAATATAAGAACCAATTGAAGAAATGTAATTCCATCCTGCAAAAGCATCTGGATAGTCAGCATATCTTCTTGGCATTCCCGCAAGGCCTAAAAAGTGTTGTGGGAAGAATACCAAGTTCACTCCGATAAAAGTTAACCAGAAGTGTAATTGACCCATCCACTCTGAGTACTCATAACCAGTCATTTTTCCAAACCAATAGTAAAATCCTGCAAAGATTGCAAATACAGCTCCTAAAGATAGTACGTAATGAAAGTGAGCAACAACGTAGTAAGTATCATGCATTGCAGTATCCACTCCAGCGTTCGCAAGGACTACTCCAGTAACTCCACCAACAGTAAATAGAAATATAAATCCTAAAGCCCAAACCATTGGAGTTTTGAATGAAATCGAACCACCCCACATAGTTGCTATCCATGAAAATATTTTTATACCAGTTGGAACTGCAATGATCATCGTTGCAGCTAAAAAGTATGCTTTAGTATCTGTGCTTAAACCAACTGTATACATATGGTGAGCCCAAACAACGAAACCAACTATTCCAATTGCGACCATTGCATAAGCCATTCCTAAATATCCAAAAACTGGTTTTCTAGAAAATGTTGAAACAATATGACTGATCATTCCAAAACCTGGTAAAATTAAAATATAAACTTCTGGGTGACCAAAGAACCAAAATAAATGCTGGAATAGAACTGGATCTCCTCCAGTTTGTGCATCAAAGAAAGCTGTTCCAAAGTTCCTATCTGTAAGAAGCATCGTAATTGCTCCTGCTAAAACTGGTAATGATAACAATAATAAGAAAGCAGTTACTAATATTGACCATGCAAATAATGGCATTTTGTGCAATGTCATGCCAGGTGTTCTCATGTTTAAAATTGTAGTAATAAAGTTTACTGCACCTAAAATTGAAGAAGCTCCAGCCAAGTGGAGACTTAAAATTGCAAAATCCATTGCTGGACCTGGTTGACCTGCTGTAGATGATAATGGAGGATATATTGTCCACCCTCCTCCTACTCCTGTTTGACCTGGAGGGCCATCCATGAAAATTGACATTATTAATAATATGAAAGATGTAGGCAGTAACCAGAATGAAATATTATTCATTCTAGGAAAAGCCATATCAGGTGCACCAATCATTATTGGAACAAACCAGTTACCAAATCCACCTATCATTGCCGGCATAACCATAAAGAAAATCATTATCAAACCATGACCAGTAACTAAGACGTTATATAAATGATAGTTTCCACCTAAAATTCCATCACCTGGATGCATCAATTCCATTCTCATTAAAACTGAGAATGCAGTACCAATCACACCTGCAATAATTGCAAATATTAGATACATAGTTCCAATATCTTTGTGGTTAGTTGAATAAGCCCAACGTTTCCAACCAGTTGGTGTATGATGATCGTCGTGTGATGCCGTTTGTGTATACATATTATTTACTCACTAGTTTTTTAAATTCATCTTCTTCATTAACTTCTTTTGCAAATTTGACTTTAGCGTCTAACAACCACTCTTGATATTCTTCTTCAGTAACAACTCTTACTTCAATAGGCATAAATGCATGTTTAATTCCACATAGTTCAGAACATTGACCATAATAAGTTCCAACTTTTTCTGCTTTAAACCACGTTTCATTTATTCTTCCAGGTACAGCGTCTCTTTTTACTCCAAATGAAGGGAGTGCCCACGCATGCAGAACATCATTAGCAGTGATCATTACCTTGACAACTTTATTTACTGGAACAACTAATTCGTTATCCACAGCTAAAAGTCTTGGCTCATTTTCTTTTAAATCTTTAGTTTCAATCATGTATGAGTCGAAGAAAATATTTTCATCTGGATACTCGTATCCCCAGTACCATTGATATCCTATAGCTTTAACAGTTATATCTGCCTTTGGAATTGCATCTTGTTTATATAAAATTTTAAATGATGGAACTGCCATCACGATTAAAATTAAACATGGAATTAAAGTCCATAAAACTTCAACAGCAACATTATGAGTTCTTTTTGATGGAACTGGATTTGCTGAAGCTCTAAATCTTATACAAGCATAAACCATCAAAAATAGTACAAAAACGCTGATTGCTATTATAATTGGTAACAACAATTTATCATGGAAATTAACTATATCTCTCATAGTCTCGGAAGCAGCCCTTTGAAAGCCTAGTTGCCAATCAACTGGTTGATTAGCGAATGCGCTTGAAGTTACTAAGAATGGTAGAAATATATATAAAAATTTTTTCATTTTTTTAACCTATATAGAGTGTCTTTTAAAAAAATACACTTTTACTTTTAGCGACAAAATATCAATTAATGGCGTAATTTATGATCGATAGAGCTGAAATTACAGCGGTTTCAGATCTCAAGATGTTTTCATTGATTTTAACAGACTGAACACCATTAAATTTAAGAATCTCTTCCCTCTCCTGCTCAGAAAAATCTCCCTCAGGCCCTATGATTACGCAAGTGGGTTTAGTTGTTAACTTTGTAAGATCAATTTTTGTATTAGCAGTATTGAGGTCAGTAAATATTAAATCAATATCATTATTTAAAAAGCTTTTTAAATTTTGAGGATCCTCAATTGATGGAACTGTTATTCTATTTGACTGTTCAACTGCTTCTATGATTACTTTTTCCAATCTCTCTTTATTTATCTTTCTAACAATCGTTCTTTCAAAGATAATTGGTAAAAACTTAGTTACACCAAGCTCTGTAGCTTTTTGGATCATGAAATTTAAATAATTTGATTTGATTGGAGAGAAAGCTAGCCAGAGATCTTTGGTATTTTCTTTGTGTCTTAATTGTTTCGTAACATTAAATTCAACTATGCTTTTTGTGATATTTGAGATTTTCACTTCCCATTCACCACTGATATTAAAGAGAGAAAAAACCTCTTTCTCTTTGAGTCTCATAACTTTTGAAACATAGTGAGATTGAGATTTATCAAGTTTGTCAGTCAAATTAAGAGATAAACTTTTTGAATAAAATAATCTAATGTTACTCATATTGATAAGTTAGTTTATGAAAAATATTAAAGCAATAATTTTTGATGCTTACGGCACTTTATTTGATGTCAACTCAGCTACTGAAAAATGTAAAGATAAAATAGGTGATAAGTGGGAAGATTTCGCTAATCATTGGAGAACAACACAATTAGAATATACTTGGCTGAGAAGTTTAATGAAACGACATAAGGATTTTTGGCAAGTGACAGAGGACAGTTTGGATAAATCAATGAAAACTTATGAAATAGACTCTTCTATGAGAAATGAATTATTAAACCTTTATAAAATTCTGTCACCATTTAAAGAAGTGCCTGAAGTTTTAAATTCATTAAAAGATAAAAATTTAAAACTTGCTGTTCTTTCAAATGGTACACCTTCCCATCTTAATGAATTGATTAAGAGCAACAATTTAGAAAATATATTTGATGATATTTTTTCAATTGAAGAGGTTGGAGTTTATAAACCAGACTCTAAAGTTTACGATATACCAATTAAAAAATATAATATTAAAAAAAATGAAGTTGTTTTTTTAAGTGCTAATACTTGGGATATATCTGGTGGTGGAAATTATGGTTATAATTCTATTTGGGTTAATAGAAACAATAATACTTTTGATAATCTAGATTATTTCCCAAAACATCAAATTAAAGATCTTAGTAAGTTACTTGATATAATATAAATAATTCTTATTTATGAAATATGAAAAATATTGAAGTTAGTAAAATTATTGATCCTATTCAAGCTTCTGACGGTGCTGGTGTTAAATTAAAAAGAAGTATTGGTGTTGAGCCAAATTATTTTGATCCTTTCTTAATGCTTGATGAATTTGGATCAGAAAATAGTGAGGATTATATTGCTGGTTTTCCACCCCACCCTCATAGAGGAATTGAAACAGTGACTTATATGTTGGCTGGAGATTTTGAACATAAAGATAGTACAGGTGGCGAAGGTAGAATGACTGCGGGAGATGTTCAATGGATGAAAACAGGAAGTGGGATCATTCATTCAGAAATGCCTGCTATGAAAGAAGGAAGACTTCATGGTTTTCAATTATGGATTAACATGCCTGCTAAATTAAAGATGAGTAAGCCAGAATATATTTATATTGATGCAGATAAAATGAGTGTTCATAAAGATAATGATAAACAGGTAAAAGTAATAGCTGGAAAATTTGAAAAAGCTGAAGGGCCAGTAAAAGGACATAACGTTGAGCCAGTTTATTTTGATGTCGAGCTAAATAAAGATAAAGAATTTAATTTTAAATTACCAACTAGCCATAATACCTTTATTTATTTAATTAATGGTGAAATAGAAATTGGTAAAGATAAACACGACCAAGTTATAGGCAGCACTTTAATATTGCTAACTAAGGGTGAAAATTTAAGCGTTAAGGCTAAATCAGATGCTAAGTTTTTAGTAATTTCGGGTAAACCAATTAATGAAGAAATAGCTAGAGGTGGACCATTCGTGATGAATACCAAAGCAGAAATCTTGCAAGCAGTTCAAGATTATCATAATGGTACTTTTGTAAAATAAATTATGAAAGCTGTAGAAATAAATAAAACCGGTGGACCTGAAGTTTTAGATGTTAAAGATATATCTTTAGACAAACCGGGTCCTGATCAAGTAACCATTGAACAAAAAGCAATAGGTCTTAACTACATTGATACTTACCATAGATCAGGTTTATACCCTTTAAAACTGCCGATTGGTTTGGGTTTAGAAGGCGCTGGAATCATTACTGATGTTGGAGAGAACGTTAAAGATTTCAAAGTTGGTGACAAGATTTCATACGCTGGTATTCCTTTAGGTTCATATTGTTCACACAGAAACTATCCAACTAAAAATTTAGTTAAAGTACCAGATGGTATTGATCTTGAAATAGCTGCAACATTAATGACAAAAGGTTTAACAACTTTTTATCTTTTGCATAAAACTTATCCAGTTAAATCAGGTGAAACAATTTTATTTCACGCAGCTGCAGGGGGTGTTGGTCAGATTTTTGGACAGTGGGCAAAAAGTTTAGGTTGTACCGTTATAGGTACAGTTGGATCTGATGAAAAAATAAATATAGCAAAAAAAAATGGTTACGATCATGTAATCAATTATAATAAAGAAGACTTTGCTAAAAAGGTCTTAGAAATTACGAATGGCAAAGGTGTTCCTGTTGTCTACGATGGTGTAGGTAAAGATACATTAGATGGATCAATTGAATGTTTAGCAGTAAGAGGAATGATGGTTTCTTTTGGAAATGCATCTGGACCATTATCTGATATTAATGTTCCAAAAGTTATTCAACCAAAAGGACTTTATCTTGTAAGACCATCTATGCAACAATATCTTTCAACAAAAAAAGAGTTAAATGAAGCTTCAAAAACAATGTTTGAAAAAATTAGTTCTGGTAAAATTAAAATTAATATTTTTAAAAAGTATAAATTAGAAGACGTGATTCAAGCTCACAAAGATCTTGAAGGAAGAAAAATTTTAGGCCCTGCTGTAATAGTTCCTAATTAACATCAACATCCATATCTGACATATGAAGCTTAAGTGCGTTAGTTGATATTTGTATCTCTCTGATAAAAAATGTTATTGAAATTATCATTGATAAGCAACATGAGCCAAAAATTACACGAGCCAAAAAAACCTCATCTAAATAGAGTGCAAATACAGTCAACATATTAAAAAGAAATCCAAATGAGGCAAAAAGTATTGTCCATCTTAAAAGAGTTATTCTTCCACTCAAATTGATAAACTGTTTTTTCCATTCAGGTGGAATATGTTTTTCATAAACATGCTCATCATGGAGTTGTCGAATTAATATACTTAAAGAATGAAACCTATTACTATAAACGGCCATCATCAATGGAATTGCAGGAAACATAAGAGCTGTGACTGTGTAATCTATATTCATACGAATCAATTTGATTATGAATCTAGGCTTTGCTATTTACAAGTAAAATATTATGAACCAAGTTAAACTTTTTCTTGAATTAACGAGATTAGGGAAACCAATAGGCTTCTTACTATTATTTTGGCCTTGTGCTTGGGGCTTAACTTTAGCTTATGATTTTAAAAATAATTTAAATAGTTATTTTTTTTATTTAATTTTATTTTTTTTAGGATCAGTCTTAATGAGATCAGCCGGATGTATAGTAAATGATATATTGGATAGAGAATATGACTCAAAAGTATTTAGAACAAAAAATCGACCAATTGCATCAGGAAAAATTTCTGTAAATCTTGCAATATTTTATGCTGCCATATTGTGTTTATTAGCTTTTTTAGTTTTGTTAAATTTTAATTTATTCACAATTTTTCTTGCTTTATTATCAATGCCTCTTGCATTTACCTATCCAATTATGAAAAGATTAACTTATTGGCCACAAATGTTTTTAGGAATTACTTTTAATTATGGTTTAATTCTTGGTTGGACTTCTATTAAAGGTCAATTAGATTTAGTGCCGATTTTGTTCTATTTTGGAGCCATATTTTGGACACTGGGGTATGACACAATTTATGGATATCAAGATATTAAAGACGACGAAATTATAGGATTAAAATCAACTTCAATTAAATTTAAAGGTAAAGAAAAAAAATTTTTATTCATATGTTATACTCTCGTAATACTTCTATTTTTAATAGGTGGCTTTACAATGAAATTAAATAATTTTTTTTATCTTCTTTTATTTTTGCCGATTTTGCATTTACTTTTATATCAAATGAAACTATTTAATCCAAAAAATCCATCTATGTGTCTGCAGGCTTTTAAAAGTAACAATTCTTTTGGATTATTATTTTTTTTAATTTTAATAATTATTAAAAATCTTTGATGGATAAAATTGAAATATATAAAAGATTATTCAAAGATTACTCTAAAAAATTTTTGGATAAAATTATCTTATCAGTTTTTTTTTCGGTGTTGGTAGCTGGAAGTACTTCCGCTATTGCCTGGCTTTTAGATCCTGCTATTAAAAAATTATTTATAGAAAAAGACCAATCTTTAATTATTTTTATTCCTTTGATGATTGTTGTTGCTTTTGCTGTAAAGGGAATATCTTTATATTTGGCAAAAGCAATCATGATAGGAGTTGGAGAGTCAATAAAGAAAAAACTTCAATATGATATGGTTGATACATTAATCGATACTGATATTCAAATAATTGAAAAAAAACACTCTGGAAAATTTATTTCTAATCTAACTTATGATGTAACACATATTACAAATTTACTAAGTAATGCAATATTAACTCTTTTCAAAGACTCACTGACTTTAATCGGTTTACTAACTGTAATGTTTTTACAGAATTGGAAACTAGCTATTATATCTATTGTAATGATCCCATTAGCTAGTATTGCAGCAAAAACTTTAGGTAAAAGAATTAGTAAAGTAACTACCGAAGCCCAACAAACATCAGGATTTTTAACTGCATATTTAGTAGAATTATTTAAAAATCACAAGTTAATTAAAATTTTTCAAAAAGAAAAATATGAAAAAGAAAGAGCTGATAAACATCTAACAACATTAAAAGAAAAAAATCAAAAAATACATACAGTTTTTGTTCGGTTGTCTCCAATAATGGAGGTCTTTACAGGAATTATGATAGCCATTTTAATTTTTTACTCTGGAAAATTAATTGCTTTAGGAGAACTAAGTATTAATAACTTCTTTTCATTTTTAGCAGCTATGATGCTAGCTTACCAACCTGTTAGGGCTCTTTCTACATTAAATATGGTCTTAAGCCAGGGTATCTCAGCAGGTTCAAGAATTTTGCCAATTATTGATCAAAAAAATAATATTACTAACGCTCAAAATGCAAAATCAATTCAAATTAAAAATTCTGAAATTAAATTTATTGATGTAAATTTTTCTTATAACAAAGGAGAGAAACAAACACTAAATTCAGTTAATTTGAAGATTGAGGGTAGAAAAATGACGTCACTTGTGGGGCTAAGCGGATCTGGAAAATCAACAATATTAAATTTAATCCCAAGGTTCTATGACACAATTTCTGGAGATATTACCATAGATAACCAATCAATTTACAAAGTAACAATTGAATCTTTACGTAAGGAAATTTCAATGGTTAGCCAAGAGACTACTCTGTTTGATGACACGATTAAAAATAATATTAAATATGCTAATCCAGAAGCTTCAGATGAGGAGATCCAAAATGTTGCAAAATTATCATTTTGTGAAGAATTTATAGATGAGTTACCAGAAAAATTTGAAACTTTAATCGGAGAAAATGGAGTTAGATTATCTGGTGGTGAAAAACAAAGATTATCTATAGCAAGAGCAATGTTAAAGAAAAGCTCAATTATTTTATTAGATGAAGCTACTTCATCATTAGACTCTGAAACTGAGTCCAAAATTCAAAAAGCATTAAAGATTCTTACAAAGGACAAAACTACAATAGTAATTGCTCATAGACTATCTACAATTTTAAATTCAAATAACATTTATGTAATTGACTCTGGAAACGTCATAGATAGTGGCCGACATGATTCTTTGATTACTAAATCAGAGATTTATAAAAATTTTTATGAAAAACAAATCCAGAAATAAATATGTTTTTTTTTTACCAAATAATTATTTCATTTATTTTAATTTTATCGCCAATAATTATTTTTTATAGAATAAAAAAAAATAAAGAGGACAAAAAAAGATTTATTGAGAAATTTAGCTTTCCAACAAAAAATAAAAAGAGGGGTAGTTTAATATGGCTTCACGGTGCAAGTGTAGGTGAAATAATGAGCATAGTTCCTTTAATTAAATATTATGAAAAAAAAAAATCAATTAAGCAAATATTAATTACATCAAGCACATTGAGTTCCTCTAATATTTTGAAGACATTTAACTTCAAAAAAACCATACATCAATATTATCCAATAGATCAAATTTTTTTTGTAAAAAAATTTTTAAATTACTGGAAACCAAGTATTGCAATATTTGTTGAGTCAGAAATTTGGCCGTGTATGTATACTGAAATTCACAAAAATAAAATACCTTTGGTTTTATTAAATGCGAGATTGACAAAAAAAACATTCGCTAAATGGATGATTATTAATTTTTTTGCAAAAAAAATATTTAATAAAATTACAATCGCTTATCCTCAGAACTTTGAAACAAAAACATTTTTAAAAAAACTTGGATTAAAAAAAATATATTTTATTGGAAATTTAAAATTTACTGAAAACCGTGATATAAATTTATCAAAGATTCCTCATAAACTAAAAAAACAATTTAAATCAAAAAAAATTTGGGTTGCCTCAAGTACACACGAAAATGAGGAAATTTTTTGTGCTAAAGCACATTTGGTATTAAAAAGAAAATATAAAAATTTATTAACAATAATTATACCAAGGCACGTGCATAGAGTTAATGAAATTAAAAATGAATTAAATAATTTAGACTTAAATATCGCAACACATAAATCAAAAATAAAAAATATAAATAAAGTAGACATATACATAGTAGATACTTTCGGGGAGACGAAAAAATTTCACAATATTTCTTGTTCAGTATTTTTAGGGGGTTCTATAATCAATCGAGGAGGTCAAAATCCATTGGAAGCAGCAAGATTAGGTGCAAGAATTTTACATGGATCAAATACTGAAAACTTTAAAGATGTTTATAAGTTATTAAGGACTCTCAAAATTTCAAAAAAAATTACATCACCAGAAAAATTAGCATCATTAATAATATTTAAAAAAAATAAAAATATTGGCATAAAAATTAAGAATATTGGTGAGAAAATTTTAAATAAAACTGTAAGAGAATTAGATAATCTGATTGATAATGAAGTTTAAGAAACCAAAATTTTGGGAATATAAAAAACCAAATATTTTTGCTTATTTGCTTTACCCAATAGCAATATTAATCAATATTCTAAAAAAATTTAGAATTAAAAACAGGACCAAAGAATTTAAAATAAAGACTATTTGTATCGGTAATTTTTATTTAGGTGGTACTGGAAAAACATCTTTAGCCATTGAAATTAATAAAATTTTACAAAGTAAAAATATTAGATCTTGTTTTATTAAAAAATATTATAAGGATCAAAGAGATGAACAAAAATTATTAAATATGAGTGGAAAATTATTTTTGTCATCAGAAAGAGCTGAGGCACTAAAAAAAGCAGAAAATGAAAATTATGAAGTTGCAATACTTGATGATGGTCTTCAAGATAAATCTATAGTATCGGATATAAGTTTTGTTTGTTTTAATAATTTAAATTGGATTGGAAATGGATTTACTATTCCAGCTGGTCCATTAAGGGAAGAATTTAGAAATATAAAAAAATATAATCATATTTTTATAAATGGAAACTTAGAAAACTTAGATGCTATCAAAAAAGATATTGAAAAGATTAATTCAGAAATCAAAATACATATAGGTGAATATCAACCTTTAAATTTAGTAGAATTTGATCTAAAGAATAAATTTATTGTTTTTTCTGGAATAGGAAACCACAAAACATTTATTTCAATGTTAAATAAACATAAATTTGATATTAAAAAAAATATTGAATTTCCAGATCATTATCAATACTCCAATGAGGATATTAATAAAATTTTATTAGAGGCAAAAAATTTAGAATGTGAGATAATAACAACTGAAAAAGATTATTTACGTCTAAATAATTTTAAATTAAACAACATAAAATACATTAAGACTAAATTAAAAATACACGATGAGGAAAAGCTTATTAATTCATTATTTAAAATATGAAAATTATAAAATATTTTATACAATTTCTATTTGTTATTCTCAGTTTTATATTATTTAAAATTTTAGGACCAAAACTATCTTCAAAAATTAGTGGTAAAATTTTTGAAATAATTGGTCCTTTTTTTAGATCAAAAAAAATAATTCAATCAAACATTAAAAGAGCATTTCCCGAAATTGATCCTGAAAATATGAAAAACTATATTAAGCTAATGTGGAATAATTATGGTAGGGTTTTTGCAGAATATATGTTTGTTAAAGATTTTAGATCAGGGAGATTGTCAAATGAAATTCAAATAGAAGGTAAAGAAATCATTGACGAAATAGTAAGAACGAATAAACAAGTAGTTTTTATTTCTGGTCACTTAAGTAATTTCGAACTTATGGCAATGTATCTAGAAAAAAATAATATAAAATTAGCTGCTATATATCGTCCTCTAAATAATATTTTTTTAAACATAATTATGGAGCAAATAAGAAAAAAGTATATTTGCAAATATCAAATTAAAAAAGGTATTGGTGGAATGAAAAAATTAATGTTTTTAAAAAAAAAAAATTTTTCTACTGCTTTAATGATTGATCAAAGAGTATCGGAAGGAATTCTATCAAGATTTTTTAATCAAAAAGCTTTTACCACAACAATACCTGCTCAATTAGTTAAAAAATTCAATATTCCAATCGTACCCATTTATATTGAGAGAATGAATGGAACTAGACATAAAATGGTAATATATAAACCTTTGAAATTCGAAAAAGATGTTTCAATAGAAAATATAACTGATGATTTAAATAATTTACTTGAAGAAATGATTATTAAAAAACCAGAGTACTGGATATGGTCTCATAATAGATGGAAGTAGTTTTTAATCCTGTTTTATTTGTTCTCTTTTAAAGTGTGCTTCTTTGTAAGAAAAGTATGCCTCTTGTAAATCAACACTCCAATAAGTTAATTTTTCAAGATATATTTTTTTTCCAGATACTGCACAGTTAACATAATCACCCGGTTGAATAATTTGAAAATTATTTGGAAAATATTTTATTTTTGCTAATTTTTCTGTCATTTTTGGTTTATATACTTTTATATGAAAGTTGGAATAATAGGAAGTGGTGGAAGAGAGCATGCAATTTGCTCTATACTATTTAATTCAAATAAAATAGACAAAATTTATTGTTTTCCAGGTAATGCTGGCACATCTGAAATAGCTGAAAATGTTGAGATTGATTTAGAAAATTTCCAAAATATTAAAAAATTTATATTAAAAAATAAAATTGATTTTATTATTGTTGGTCCAGAAAAACCATTAGTTGATGGTATAGTAGATTTTTTAGAAAAAAATGAAATTAAAGTTTTTGGACCTAATAAATTGGCCTCTCAACTTGAGGGATCAAAAATATTTACAAAAAAACTTTGTGAAAAATATAATATTCCAACTGCAAAGTTTGGGA
Source organism: uncultured Pelagibacteraceae bacterium (assembly GCA_902571955.1). Classification (GTDB taxonomy): domain Bacteria; phylum Pseudomonadota; class Alphaproteobacteria; order Pelagibacterales; family Pelagibacteraceae; genus Pelagibacter. Next base: position 17,506 of record CACGDZ010000014.1, read on the forward strand.
TTTTTATTAATATAGAAAGTGCAAAAAAATTTACTGAAAATTCAAATTTTCCAATTGTTGTAAAGGCAGATAATCTTGCATCTGGGAAAGGTGTATATATCTGTAAAGATAAAAAAGAAGCATTTATTGCGATAGAAGAAATTTTTAACGGAAAGTTTGGTAAAGCTAACAATATTCTTATTGAAGAATTTTTACATGGTGAGGAAATGAGCTATTTCACAATTCATGATGGAAAGAATTTTAAAAATTTCGGTACAGCTCAAGACCATAAAAGGGTTTTGGAGGGAGATTTAGGAAAAAACACTGGTGGGATGGGTGCCTATTCACCTTCAAGATTAATTAATGAGAAGTTGGAGAAAAAAATTATAAATAATATTATTAAACCAACGATTAAAGGTTTGTCTGATTTAGGGATAAATTATAAAGGCTTTTTATATACCGGTTTAATGATTGTAAATAATGAACCCTATTTAATTGAATTTAATGTTAGAATGGGAGATCCTGAATGTCAAACAATACTTCCAAGGTTAAAGTCAGATCTTATTGATATTCTTGTTTCATGTTGTGATGAAAAATTAAATAAAATTAATATAGATTGGTCTGATCAAAAAAGCTTATGTATTGTACTGTGTGCAAAAGGTTACCCAGATGTTTTTCAAAAAAATGTTGAGATAAAAAATTTAGAACAAATTAATTTAAAGAAGAATGAGTTTTTGTTTCATGCTGGAACATTAAAGAGAGACAAAAAAATTTTTTCTATAGGTGGTAGAGTTCTAAATTTTATTGCCATATCTGAAAATTTTTATGATGCTAAAGTAAAAATAACCAAAAATTTAGAGAAACTTAATTGGCCTGGGGGTTTTTATAGAAAAGATATTGGTTATAAAGTGATTGACTAATGAGAATAATTTCAGGAATCTATAAAGGAAAAAAAATCCTAGAACCAAAAAATAAAACTACAAGACCACTAAAAGATTTAACAAAAGAATCAATATTTAACATAATAAAACATTCCAATAAATTTAATTTAAATTTAGTTAACTCAAACATTTTAGATTTATTTTCTGGTGTTGGTTCATTTGGAATAGAATGTTTATCAAGGGATGTAAAAAAAGTTGTATTTATTGAAAATTATGAAGGTGTTTTACCTATCCTAAAAAAAAATTTAAGCAGTTTAAAGTCAGCGGGTAATTATGAGATTCTTGAAAAAAATATCTATGAGGAGCAAACTTTTTCAAAATTAACTGATAAATTTGACATTATTTTCTTAGATCCGCCATTTAAAGATAGAAACGTATCGATGATTTTAGATTTAATCAAAAATGAAAATATTCTTAATAAAAATGGAATAATTATTATTCATAGGCATAAAAACGAGGATGATATTTTTTCTAAAAATTTTAATATTATTGAAGAAAAGAGATATGGTGTATCAAAAATATTCTTTATTTCTACTTAAATTAAAAGTTTTTTAGTCTCTTTCTTTATCAGCTCTACTGCAGGCTGATCATATGGATTTAAATTCTGTAACTTTCCTAATAAAATTGTTTCTAATATAAAAAAACAGAATAACTCTCCAAGAGTTTTTTCATTTCTATATTTAATTTCAAAACTTCTAAATGGGATATTTTTTTTTGTAAAAACAATTTCAGACGCTTTTTTTTGAGAATAGATTATATCATTAATTTTTCTTTTTTTTAAATAATTATGAGATTTTAATAAAGGAAATTTATTAATTTTTTCAGATTTATCATCATAGACATAAAAAAAAGTAAAAAAATTATTTTTGAAACCATCTAAATAAAGTTGCATCACACTATGATTATCTTTTGGCATATTAGAAACTATTGGCAGTAAACCTTTATTTTTTTTTCCCAAACTTTCTGCAACTAATTGCTGGTACCAGTTAAATAAGCTATTAGATTTTTCATCATAATTTATAATTATAGAATTGAATTTCTTTTTTTGAATAAAGTAATGTATTTTTTCAACATTCAATAATAGAGCATTAACGAATTTTTTGTTTTTTATAAGAGAATTAAATTGCCTAAACTTGCTTGAATTTAATCCCATTAATTCAGCAGGTAACATACCAACTTCTGATAAAACCGAATACCTTCCACCTATAAAGTTATTATGGTGAATTATTTCAGCTTTAAGTTTTTTAGCTAGATCATAAAGATAGTTTTTTTTATTTTCAGTAAGAAATATATTTTTATCTTTTTTTTTTATTAAAATATTTGCGTTTACTATTGTTTCAATTGTATTCCCAGATTTTGAAACAACAAGGTTTGTAAAATTTTTATTATTATTTCTTTTTTTGGGACTTAGATTATCAAAAAATAAAAAATTTTTTTTTATTTTATGTTTTAAAAAATCATAAATTGTTTGGGTACCTAAAACTGAACCACCCATGCCGATTACTCTGAAGTTTTTAGATTTCTTATAAGGGTTAATTTTATCTATTTTATAGCTACTTTTATAGTTTTTGCTTAATGAATTCAAAATATAATTTTTCTCTTTTATTAATGATAAAAATATTTTTTTAGCCTTGTTTTGTTTTTTGGATTTTTTAAAATTAATAAAACTAATACTTTTTGTTAACATTAATTATTTTTAATTTTTTTTATTATAGAGTTCTCAAAATTTTCATTTTCTTTAATTGAGGAATTATTTTTACTATCATTATCTTCCTCTGATATTAATTTTTTGAATTCATTAGATGTTGGATCTTCTTGATCTATATTAGACTGTGGTATAGGTAACTCACCATAATTTGGGGGCATCACTAAAGGTGCTTTTTTTTCAACTAAAAATTCATCACTATTACTTTTTTTTTGATTAGAAAAGCTCTTTTTCAAAGATCCACAAGAGCTTAAATACAGAATTAAATTTAACAAAAAAAATATTTTTAAAAATCTCATGATTTAATCTTTGTATTTCTATCAGTAATCTCCAATAATATCATAAAAATTACTCCTAAAGTTATAAATAGATCTGCAACATTAAATATAAACCAATGAAAATTACCAATATGAAAATCAATAAAATCAGGTACAGCATTATAAATTATTCTGTCATATACATTGCCTAACGCTCCTCCTAAAATCATTAAAAGTGAATATTTCTTAAATCCATGACTCTTGATAGTCATAAAAAAAATTATCAAAATAATAATTGAAATTACAATTGTTAATATATTGTAGAAAATTACTTCACTGAAAGAAAAAAGACCAAAGGCTATCCCTTCATTCCAAATCAAATTAATATTTAAAAAATTTGAAGAAAATATTTCGGATCCAAACAATTTGTTATCTAAATAAATTACATAAATTTTAGAAATTCTATCAAATAAAAAAATCAATAAAACAAAAGATAAGTTAATAAAAAAATTTTTGCTTAATTTTTTTATTATCATTCTTAATCGATAGCACAATTAGCTCTATAGCAAGCTGTTTCTTTAATCTTCCAGCAAATAGAACACTTTGATCCTTTTGCTTTACTGGTGATTGCTATAGTATTAATATCATCTTTATAAGTAACTTCAGCTTTTGATGTAATACAAAGTTCAGAAAAATCTGTACCCTCTATAAGATTTTTTAATTTTTGATTTAATTGAATTTTCAAATCTGCCTCCAAACTTGAACCTATTTCTTTACTAGCTCTTTTTTCCTCAATACTTATATTGCAAGTATCTCTAATTTTGATTAATTCGATCCATTTTTTGCTAAGTTTTTCATTTTTAAATTTTTCAGGAAATTCTAAAAATTTTTCAAGATGAATACTTTTTTGGTCTTTAAATAATAATTTATAAATTTCTTCAGTTGTAAAAGATAGTATAGGAGCAAACCATTTTAATAGAGCATTTAAAATAATATTTAGAAGTAAAATTGTTGATTTTCTTTTTTTTGAATCTTTAGCATCACAATAAAGATTATCTTTTCTAATATCAAAGTAAAAAGCAGATAAGTCAACAGTGCAAAAATTTAATAATTCTTTATACAAATTATGAAAATCATAATTACTGAAATATTTTTTAAAATTACTATTTAAAACATATATTTTATGTAACATTAGCTGTTCTAACTCAGGTAAATTTTCTATATTAAGTTCATTAAGGTTAGTTATTTCAAAACTATCGTTAATGTTTCCAAGTAAATATCTGAAAGTATTTCTAATTTTTCTGTAAGATTCAGCATGTTGATCAAGAATTGAATAATCAATTCTTAAATCTTCTGCATAATTTGAGGATGCTACCCAAATTCTTAAAATATCAGCACCATACTTTTTCAAGATATCTTCAGGTGCTATTACATTTCCTAAAGATTTTGACATTTTTAATCCTTTACCATCAACAACAAAACCATGAGATAAAATAGACTCGAACGGTGCTTTACCTCTAGTTCCACAGGACTCTAAAAGTGATGAATGAAACCATCCCCTGTGCTGATCTGATCCCTCTAAATACATTGATGCAGGCCATTTTAAATCTTCCCTTTTTTCTAATACAAAAGAATGAGTTGAACCACTATCGAACCAAACTTCAACAATATCGCTTAATTTATCAAACTCTTCAGCTTTATATTTTTTACCTAAAAATCTTTGAGGATTATCCGAAAACCAACAGTCTGAACCCTCTTCCTCATATATTGAAGCAATATTTTCAATAACATCATCATCAACTAAAATTTCTTTAGTTTTTTTATTTACAAAAATTGGAAGAGGTACCCCCCAAACTCTTTGTCTTGATACACACCAATCAGGCCTGGTTTCGATCATTGATTTTAATCTCTCCTTACCTTTGCTTGGATAAAAAACTGTTTCATCTATTGCTTTTAAAGCTTTATCTCTCAATTTGTGGCTTTCCATTGAAATAAACCATTGAGGTGTTGCTCTATGAACAAGCGGTGCTTTAGATCTCCATGAATGTGGATAAGAATGAACTAATTCACCGTTAAATAATAAATTTTTTTGTTCTTTAAGTTTTTCAATTACGATTGAATTTGCTTTAAAAATATGGATACCTTCAAAGTGTTTTACATTTTTTGTGTATTTTCCATCTCCATCTACCGTTTCTATGGCTTTAATTCCATTGTTTAAACATAAATTAAAATCATCAGGTCCATGACTTGGAGCACAATGAACAATTCCAGTTCCTTGCTCAGTTGTAACAAATCTTGCCTCAAGCATTGGGATATCATGTTCATATCCAATTTTGATAAAAGGATGATTACAGATTGTATTTTTAAATTCTTTTCCTTTTAAAATATGAATTTTTCTATAATCTTTTATTCCACATTCTTTAATTACAGACTCTAATAATGCCTCTGCAACAACTATTTTTCTGTTTTTATATTCACCGTCATCTCTCAATTGTAATATTACATAATTGAGAGACTCGTTATACGCTAATGCTTTGTTAGCTGGAATTGTCCATGGTGTTGTTGTCCAAATTATAATATCACTTCCAACTAATTCTTTTAAATCAGAAGATTTGACTGAAAAAGATGTATAAATTGTATCAGATTTATGATCTTGATATTCTACTTCTGCATCTGCAAGAGCTGTTTTTTCAACTGTAGACCACAAAACTGGTTTGAAACCTCTATATAAACTTCCCTCTTTTAAAAACTTTCCTAATTCCCTCACAATTTGAGCTTCAGCTCCAAAACTCATGGTGGAATAGTAATTATCCCAATCTCCAACAACACCTAGACGCTTAAATTGAGATTTATGAACTTCAATCCATTTTTCTGCAAATGATCGACACTCTTTCCTAAACTCAACGACAGGAATTTCATTTTTATTTTTTTTGTTTTTTTTATACTGTTCCTCTATTTTCCATTCAATTGGAAGTCCATGACAGTCCCATCCTGGGACATATATACTATCTTTACCATCCATTTGATGAAATTTAACTATTATATCTTTCAATATTTTATTAAGAGCAGTACCCATGTGAATGTTTCCGTTTGCATAAGGTGGGCCATCGTGAAGAATAAATTTTTCTCTACCTTTACTTGAGTTTCTTATTTCATCATAAAGATTTATTTTTTGCCAATAATCTAAGATATCTGGCTCTCTTGTTGGTAAATTAGCCTTCATAGAAAAAGCTGTTTTTGGTAGGTTAATTTGCGGTTTACTCATGTGGTATTTTTTGCAATTTTTAAATCAGTTTTAATTTGAGCTTTTAATTGATTAACATTTTTAAATTTTTTTTCTTTTCTTATAAACTTTAAAAACTCTACTGATAAAAGTTTATTATAAAGATTTCCAGAAAAATTAAATAAATGAACTTCTAATAAGATTTTTTTTTGATTAAATGTGGGTCTAAATCCTAAATTAGCAATTCCTCTAAGATATTTAGTGTTATTTTTCCTTAAAACTTTAACAGCATAAACACCTGGTTTAGCCAGAACATAATCATGAATATCAATGTTACAGGTTGGGAATCCAATTTTTTTTCCAACCTGTCTACCCTTTTGAACAATTCCCTCAATAGTCCAATTTCTATCAAGAAGTTTATTTGCT
>CACGDZ010000015.1:0-2500 GCA_902571955.1 uncultured Pelagibacteraceae bacterium
AATCCCCGATATCGTCAAACTCATACCATTTACCTTTGTAAACTTCGTAATTAATTTCATAACCAGCGTTTATTAATTCTTGGAGAAAACCTGTGGTTTGAATTTTTTTAAAATGGTTTTGTTTATAAAATTTAATTATTTTTTTTTTGAATTTTGAAGGAATATAAATTAATCCCATAAATTGAAATTTTGGGAATTTTTTTCTAATTTTTGTCCCAATTTCTAAAACTATTTTTTTTTTTTGATTTACTAATAAATTTTCTGCATCTACTTTGATTTTCTTATTTCTAATTTTCCAGACATTCTTCCAGTCTTCTAATATTGGTATAGTAATGTTTTTGGGCTTCTTTTTAACCAAGGTTTCTAATATTTTTTTTTCATAAATTATATCAGAATATGAATAAATCACATCTCCATTTAATTTTTCTAAAGAAAAAATTAAGGAGTAAAGCATTTCTCTAGATTTATAAAATTGATTATACATGTACTTAATATTTATTTTTTTTGATTTTAAATATTTTTTAATCAATGAAGACTTAAAACCAGTAACTATAAATTTTTGATTATTTTGAGGAATTTTTTTTATCAAACTTTCAATAAGTTTCTCTTTATTAACTGAAATCATACATTTTGGCTTATTTATATTTTTATAAATTCTTGAACTTTTTCCAGCAGCTAAAAAAACAAAATTCATTTTAAATTAAATAATTTAACGATTATAGAATCTATAATTGTTTGAGATGGATTATATCTTTCAGGATGGAACATTAAGCACATAATTTTTTTGTTAATATTTTCCGCAATCTCTATAGATTTATCAACTTCAAAATATATTGGTTTATAAGTTTTAGGTAATGATTTAACAATTACTGTATGAAAGGAATTTACAAATATTTTTTTGTTATGAAAGTTTAATTCATGTATTTTTTTAACATGATTATTCGATTTTTTAAGTTGACAACGAAGTGAATTAGCTAAAAGTTGAAAACCATAACAAATAAAAAGTTTTGGAATATTTAATTTTTTTATAAAATTTAAAATTATTTTTTCATTTTGTTCTCTATATATATTTTTGTAATTTTTTTTAAACCTTTGTAAATCATTTCCATTCCCTCCTGAAAAAATAATACCATCAGAATTTTTAAGCTGACTTTTATAATTTTTGTAATCTAAAATTTCGATTTTAAAACCTAACTTTTTTCCATAATCATACCAGTTTTTCTCTATAATATAATTTATGTTTTTATTTTTGGAGAGTGAGATTGATGGAGTAATTATTATTTTTTTCACTTTACGAAACTATAATTTTTTTGTTCACAATCAATTCTAATGATTTTAGCCTCAGAGATTTCATTAAAAGTTTTTTCACCAACTCCAATTATTGCTGGCACATTTAATTCAAGACATCTAATTGCCATATGAGAATTTACTCCTCCATATTTAGTTATTAAACCTTTTATATTATATGAGAATATGAAATCATATCCTGGATCTGCATTTTCAATCATTACGATTTTATTACTTATATCGTAGGTTTTTTTTAAATTTTTTAAAAGATATACTTTTCCAAATCCAACAAGTTTTGTTACATAATTTGGATAAGCGTCTTCAATTTCAAATTTATATATATCTTCCGTGTCAGTAATAAAGTCGGGAAGTTTGATTTTGCTTAATACTTTATAAGAATTTTTATTATTTTTAACATTATCTTTTATTATTTTTTTTAATTTATTTGTATTTAGATTGATGTGTGAATTCAGAATTAAATTATAATCTATAAACTCCAAATCATCTCGAGTAATTCCTATTTCTTTACCCAGGATAATTAAATTTTTAAAGATTAAATTTATGGATTTTGAAAAAATAAATTTGCTATATTCTCGTGCTTCTGTGGAAGTCTTACATAAATTATAAAATTTTTTAAAAGTTAAATTTATATCATTTTTTTTAAAATAATTTGAAATTTTTTTAGTATCAATTTTCTTAATTTCAAATTTTTTTTTTTTTATTTTATTCGTATTTTTTGAAAAATAAAAATTGTATCCTTCTTTAAAGTTAAGAGAACTAATTGAATATGTTAAAGGTCTTAAATGTCCATACTTGCTAATAAAAAATGATTTTTTTTTTAAATTTTTTTTTGACTCAAGGTAATCATTATTTATACTTTTTGCTATTGTGTTAAAAGATTGAAAAATATTTGTATATTCTTCTTTCGAGAGAAGCTTTTTATGTAATAACGAATCTAATATTTTTCTGCATATAAAAGCAATCCTTGCCAAACCTGCAAAAGGTAAGGTTCCATAATTTTTACAATTGCTATTTATCAAAAATATTTTTTGTATTTGACTTATTTTCGAATTTTCAATTTTTAGAACTTTTTTATTTAAAAGATTAATTTTATTAAGTTCATCTGTAAAAATCTCTCTAGCATTTTCTAGTATTTTTTTTGTATGTTTTTTTAAAATTTTTATATATTTTTTATTTTTTATTCCAAATTTTT
>CACGDZ010000015.1:7500-23914 GCA_902571955.1 uncultured Pelagibacteraceae bacterium
CCAGGCGGTGTGTTTATCGCTTTCGCTGCGACACTGAAAATAAATTTCCAACGTCTAACACACATCGTTTACGGCATGGACTACGAGGGTATCTAATCCTCTTCGCTACCCATGCTTTCGTTCCTCAGTGTCAGTAATGATCCAGAAAGCTGCCTTCGCAATTGGTATTCTTTCTAATATCTACGAATTTCACCTCTACACTAGAAATTCTGCTTTCCTCTATCATACTCTAGCTGAAAAGTTTTGATGGCAGTTCCAGAGTTAAGCTCTGGGATTTCACCACCAACTTTTTCAACCACCTACGAACTCTTTAAGCCCAGTAATTCCGAACTACGCTAGGTCCCTTCGTATTACCGCGGCTGCTGGCACGAAGTTAGCCGGACCTTCTTATTCGGGTACAGTCATTTTCTTCCCCGACGAAAGAGCTTTACAACCCAAAGGCCTTCTTCACTCACGCGGCATCGCTGCATCAGAGTTTCCTCCATTGTGCAAGATTCCCCACTGCTGCCTCCCGTAGGAGTTTGGGCCGTGTCTCAGTCCCAATGTGGCTGATCATCCTCTCAAATCAGCTATTGATCACAGTCTTGGTAGGCCATTACCCCACCAACAAACTAATCAAGTGCAGGCTCATCCAATGGTGCATAAAGCTTTCTCTGTAAAGACTTATCCGGTATTAGCACAAGTTTCCTCGTGTTATTCCAGGCCAAAGGGCAGATACCTACATGTTACTCACCCGTCTGCCACTAAGTATTGCTACTTCGTTCGACTTGCATGTGTTAGGCGTGCCGCCAGCGTACGTTCTGAGCCATGATCAAACTCTCAAGTTTAAAAACGGCGCACACTAGCTTCCATATAAATTCTAAGAATAAAATTTATATGATGTTGAAGTGTGTACGACAAATTTTGGTAACCTTAACCGTCCACACTTCTCTTCTTAAATTTTAACGTTTTAAATAGCTAATTGAGCAAAAAAGCTCAATAATACTCACGTTTTTATTGTGTTCACAATAATTTACTGAGAAAGTTCAGTGCTTATAGGCTAAAATTATAGGAAATCAAGCGTTTAAGCTTAAAAAAAACAATAAAAAACTCACGTTTTTATGGGTTTTTTTTGATTTTTGGCATTGTGTAAACTAATAATTGAAATTCAATAAAATTTAGATGTTAAAAAACTTTAAGAACAAAATAAAAAAAAACTACGAGGTTTTTTCCTTAATTTTATTAATTTTATTAACTGCTGGAACAACTACTTATTACAATTTTAATAAAAATTATAACAATAAAACTTATAACAATTTTATTGATAATATTTATTTTAAAAAGACTTTAAATCATATCGTAGATAATCTTGAACCAAAATTTAAAAAAATTAAGCATAAAATTAAATCGGGAGAAACTTTTGATAAAATTTTAGATAGCTACTCAATTGAAAAAGAAGAAATAAACAAAATTAAAAAATCTCTAGAAAAAAAAGTAAACCTCAACAAATTAAAAACTAAACAAATCATTCAATTTAGTTTAGATAAAACAAATAATAAAATCAGTGAATTTACTTTTCAAATTTCAAATACACAAAAAATTTCTTTAAAAAGAAATCTTGAAAAAGATTTTTTTAACGAAGAAATTTTATCTATTAAATTAACTAAAAAAATAATTTATAGAGAAAATATTATCTTGCAAAGTTTATATAAATCAGCTTCAGATCAAAATATACCTGCAAATATAATTGTAAATTTTGCTGGTATCTATGGATTTCAAGTAGATTTTCAAAGAGACATTAGAAAACAAGATAAATTTCAAATAATGTATGAATTATTTCTTAACGACAAAAATGAAATTGTTGAAACGGGTGAAATATTATACGCAAATTTAAATTTAAGTGGTCAAGATAATAATTTATACTATTTTGATAATGAAGGAAGTGAGGGTCATTATGATAAAAATGGTAAAAGTGTCAAAAAAGCTTTAATGAAAACTCCAATTAATGGAGCAAGACTCTCATCTCCCTTTGGTATGAGAAAACATCCAATCGATGGATATAATAAAATGCATCGTGGAACAGACTTCGCTGCTCCAATGGGAACCCCTATTATGGCTTCAGGAGATGGAATTATTAAAAAAGCAGGATGGTGTGGAGGAGGTGGAAATTGTGTAAAAATTAAACACAATTCAACCTATCAAACAATTTATGCACATATGTCAAAATTTGCACGTGGAATTAAATCTGGAGTAAGAGTTAAACAAGGTCAAACAATTGGTTATGTAGGATCCACTGGTAAATCTACTGGACCACATTTACATTATGAGGTGATAGTAAATGGAAAAAAAGTTAATTCTCAAAAACTTAAATTACCTTCAGGTAAAATTTTAAAAGGAAAAGAAAGAAAAATGTTTGAAACAAAAAAAATTAAATTAGATGTTCTTAAATCTGAAAAAATACTTGGATTAAACTAATTTATTTCTACTTGGGATTTCAAACTATTTTGAATTTTACTTTCATCTGTGGATTTTTGAACTAAATCCTTGTCTGAATTTTGATTAGAATTTTCAACATTGCTCGCTTCTGCATCTGAATTATTTGCTGATATACTTTCTGTTAATTTTTCTTTCCTGTAACTCTCCCGTTCATTAAGTATCCTTGTAAAGTGATCCGCATGCTGCAAATAATTCTCACATAAAATTTTATCACCATTTGATGAAGCTTCTCTAGCTAAATCATTGTATTTTTCAATTAATTTTGGAGCATTATGATTATTTCTTCCTGGAGCTTTTCTTTTAAAATTATCATTATTAGAAAAATTAGAAGCAAATTTTGAATTATCACCATTGGTTTTAAAGTTTCTAGAATTTCTTCTAAATCCACCTCTTCTATTGCTATTATTGTTATTATTATTTCTGAATGTTACCATAAATTTAATTGATTATATTTTTGTACTAACAATACACCTATCATTTTTAGCAAGATCTTTTTGCATACTATTTATATAAAAACCTTTTTTTTTTAATAAGTTAATAACTCTATTTTTTTGATCAAAACCGATCTCCAAAATAAATTTTCCATTTTTCTTTATCAGTTCAGAGGCTTTTTTAATTACTTTTCTGATTTCTGATAAACCGTCTAATCCACCATCTAGTGCTAATGTTGGCTCAAAATTAACAACATCCTTTTCCAAATATTTTAGTTTACATTTCTTAATATAAGGAGGATTAGAAACTATCAAATCATATTTACCTAAATTGAATTTGTCAACATCTGATTTATATAATTTTACTCTGGAAACAACTTTTAGCTTAATTGCATTTAATTCGGTAATATCTAGACATTTTTTACTTATATCTATACCGGTACCAAAAACATTTTCTCTCTCCTTTAATATTGATAAGAGAATACATCCTGAACCAACCCCTATATCTAAAATATTAATTTTATTTTTTTGTTTAGTTAAACTTAGGGCATTTTCAACAATCAACTCAGTATCTGGCCTTGGTATTAAGGTATTTTTCGAAACATAAAATTCTGAGTTCCAAAAAAATTTTTTATTTGTTAAATATGCAATCGGATTACCTAAACATCTCTCATTAATTAAGTTATAAAAATTATTTATATTTTTTTTGTTAAGATTTATATTGGAGTTTATCAAAATATAACTCCTATCTTTATTAATTGTTTTTGCCATTAGGATTTCGGCATCTAATTGTGCATGAGGAATAAATTTACTTTTTAAAATTTTTGAGCCTTGGTTTATTACTGAATTTATATTCATATTACTTTAAATTACTGAGACTTTCCTGTTGAGCTTGTAAGGTTAAAGACTCTATCATTTCATCAAAAACCTCGCCTTCCAAAAATTCCTCTAACTTATGAAGTGTAAAATTTATTCTATGATCTGTAACTCTTCCTTGAGGAAAGTTGTAAGTTCTTATTCTTTCTGATCTATCTCCAGTACCAATTTTTGTCTTACGATCTTTAGATCTTTCTTGATCTATCCTAGATCTTTCAAGCTCATAAAGACGAGCTCTCAAAATTTTCATTCCTTTAGCTTTATTTTTATGTTGTGATTTTTCATCTTGCTGGGACACAGATATACCTGTCGGTATGTGGGTAATTCTGACTGCGCTATCTGTTGTATTTACAGATTGTCCACCTGGACCTCCGGCTCTGAAAACATCAATTCTTAAGTCTGAATCATTTATTTTTAAATCAACTTCCTCGGCTTCTGGAAGAACTGCTACTGTTGCAGCAGATGTATGAACTCTTCCTTGTGTTTCTGTATCTGGTACTCTTTGTACTCTATGAACTCCACTCTCATATTTTAATGTTGAATAAATATTGTTACCTTTAATAGAGGCTATTACTTCTTTTAAACCACCAGCATCACTCCTTGATATAGAAATTAATTCTAAAGACCATTTTTTTTTGTTACTCACCTTTTCATACATTTTAAACAAGTCTGATGCAAATAAACTTGCTTCTAATCCACCTGTTCCTGCCCTTATTTCAATAATTGCATTTTTTTTATCTGCCTCATCCTTAGGTAATAAAAACAATTTTAATTTTTTTTCATTAACGTCTTGTTTGTTTTGTAATTCTGTTAACTCAAATTCTGCCATTTTTTTCAACTCTTCATCTCCAGAACTATCATTCAATATTTTTTCTAATTCCTTTTTTTCATCTTGAAAAGAAATGTAATCTTTGGCATTTCCAACTATTTCGCTTAGGTCAGAATACTCTTTTGATTTTTCTGCAAATAGCTTGTTATCTAATTCACCTGAAGATAAATCTTTTTCTAAAGATGAGTGTTTTATTATTAAATCTTCAATTCTTTTAAGAGGTATCATAATTAGTTCTCTAGTTCAGATGCTTTCTTCTCAACTTCACTAATTACCTTCTTGATTATATCCTTAGTCAGAACTTTTTCATTCTGAATACCTGATAAATAAAGCATATTGTTACCTTTGCCCCCTCCAGTAATTCCAATATCTGTCATAGCGGCTTCTCCTGGTCCATTTACAACACAGCCAATGATGGACAAGGTTATAGGTGTTTTAATATGTGCTAACTTTTCCTCTAAAATTTTAACTGTATCAATCACCTGAAATGCTTGTCTTGCACATGATGGACAAGATATTATCTTTACACCCCTATTTCTTAAATTTAGCGATTTTAATATTTCGTTACCTATTTTTACTTCCTGAGTTGGATTATCTGATAAGGAAATTCTTATTGTGTCTCCAATTCCATCCATTAACAAACTACCAATACCAATAGATGACTTTATGCTACCAGATACAAAGCTCCCTGCTTCTGTAATTCCAAGATGCAAGGGATAATCTGTAACCTTTGATAATTGCCTGTATGCTGCAATAGAAAGAAATACATCCGATGATTTTACGCTAATTTTAAAATTGAAAAAATCTTTGTCCTCTAAAATTTTTATATTTCTCTTAGCACTTTCTACTAAAGCCTCTGGACAAGGCTCTTTAAATTTTTCTAAAATATCTTTTTCTAATGAGCCTGCATTTACTCCAATCCTTATTGAACAATTATTATTCTTTGCAGCCTTTAATACTTCATATATCTTTGATGCATCTCCGATATTTCCTGGATTAATTCTTAAACAGCTAGCTCCATTTTCTGCTGCCTCAATAGCTCTTTTGTAATGAAAATGAATATCTGCAACCACTGGTATTGAGACATGTTTAATAATTTCTTTTAGTGCTAATGTTGAATTCTCATCAGGACAAGAAACTCTTACAATATCAGCACCCTCTTCTGTTATATCGTTTATTTGTTTAATAGTTGCTTTAACATCTGTAGTTAAAGTGTTCGTCATTGATTGAACAGAAATAGGGTTGTCACCACCAATCTTTACTTTTCCAACATTAATTACTTTTGTATTTCTTCTTTTTATATCTCTAAAAGGTCTAATACTCATTGTAATTAATCTAATTTAAATTCTTTATGTAAAGCTGCTATAGCTCTTTTAACATGCTTAATAGAAACTAGAACTGAAATTTTTATCTCAGAAGTAGAAATAACCAAAATATTTATTTTTTTTGAAGCTAGAGCCTGAAACATTCTATATGTAATTCCTGGAGTAGTTATCATACCAACGCCTATAATAGAAATTTTAGAAACATTTCTATCAAATGATATTTTTTTAAAAGATATTTTTTTATTTTGTTTAATTAATTTTTCTGTTTTTTTCAAATCCTCAGATTTTATTGTAAATGTAAGATCAGTCTCTTTTCCATCTAAAGAAATGTTTTGAACTACCATATCTACATTTATAAGATTATTTGATAGCGGTTTAAAAATTGAAGCAGCAACTCCTGGTCTATCTTTCACTCCTACAATTGTAATTTTAGCATCATTTTTTGTTGATGATATTCCTGTAATAATTTGGTTACTAAAAATTTTTTTAGAGCCTGTTATCAAAGTTCCAGATTTTAGAACAAATGAAGATTTTACTTTGATATCAATTTTGTTTAACTTTGCATCCTGAACAGATGTGGGTTGCATTACTTTTGAACCAAGAGATGCCATTTCTAGCATTTCATCATAAAAAATTTTTTTAATTTTTTTTGCTTTTTTATATTGTCTTGGATCAGTAGTATAAACTCCCTCCACATCAGTATAAATTATACACTCATCAGCTTTGATAAATTTAGCAAGCATAATTGCTGTTGCATCAGATCCACTTCTTCCTATAGTGGTAATTCTAAAATCTTTGCTGATACCTTGAAAACCTGTGATTACTGGTATGCCGCCCGAATTTATATATTTATTTAATTCTTTAATACCTACTGACCTGATTCTTGCGCTTGAGTAAGGACCATCTGTTAAAATAGGTAATTGCCAAGATGTCCAAGATCTTGATTTAAACCCTTTGTGTTTTAGTCTCCCGGCGATAAGTGCACATGATACCTGTTCTCCAGTTGAAACTAATGCATCATATTCTGCTCTGTCAAAATTGTTGCTTAATAGTTTAGATTTATTTACCAATTCATTTGTCACACCACTCATAGCTGATGAAACAACCACTACTCTTTTTTTTTTCTTTTTGTAAAAAGCAATTATTTTACATACCTTTTTAATTCTATCTATAGTTCCTACAGATGTTCCACCAAATTTCAATACGACTGTTTTCATGCTAGCTTTAATTATTAATATTTAATAAATAATGGATAAAATACATCTAAATTATTATGTCAACTATTTATCTCAATGACTAGCGTAAATAAAAAAGAAATAGATAAATTTTCTAAAATGGCTGATGAATGGTGGAATCCACAAGGAAAATTTAAACCACTACATAAATTTAATCCAACAAGAATTAAATATATAAAAGAAAACGTTATTCATAATTTTAAATTAAAGAATAAATCTAAACCTTTATCTGGAATAAATATTTTAGATATTGGATGTGGTGGAGGATTATTATCTGAACCAATGTCAAGAATGGGTGCCAATGTAACAGGTATTGATGCGTCTGATAAAAATATAAAAATTGCAAAACTCCACTCAAAAAAGAATAAATTAAAAATTAATTATTTGTGTTCATCACCTGAAAAACTTAGAGTTAAAAAGAAATTTGATGTAATTTTAAACATGGAAATTGTAGAGCATGTAGAAGATATAGATTTTTTTCTAAAATCATGTTCAAAACTTTTAAAAAAAAATGGACTGATGTTTGTTGCAACTATAAATAAAACTTTAAAATCCTATATTTTTGCGATTGTTGGAGCCGAATATATCTTAAGATGGCTTCCAATAGGCACGCACGAATGGGAAAAGTTTGTTAAACCTGAGGACCTTAAAAAAATTTTAACAAAATACAATTTCTCTCTCAATAAATTAGATGGTATGAATTTTAATATTATTAAAGATGAATGGAATATTTCTGATGATTTATCTATAAATTATATAGGAGAGTTTATTAAAAACTAATTTTCATTTTCATCTATCCAAGGTATCATTTGCGCATCTATACCCTCTTCTTTTAATTCTTTTAAATCATCTTTTGAGGCATTCCCATAAATGCCCTTTGATTTTTTTTTACTGTTATAGTGAATTGATCTTGCCTCATAAGCAAAATTATCACCAACATATTTAAAATTATCTTTAATAAACTTTTGATAATCTATTATTGTTTTTTTTACTTTATTATATTTTTGTAAGTTTATTTTTTCATCACCTTTTGATTTATTATTAATCAGCTGAGGAGCCATAATTGTTTTTTCTACTCTAAATGAATTACACTTATGGCAATTCAAAAGTTTTTTCTTTTTTAATCTCTCATATTCATTTGAAGATGCAAACCAGCTATCAAATTTAAAATCACAATTTTTACAAAAAAGTTTATATTTAATCATATTTCTTAACTAATTATTTAATTAAATTTTTCAACAAGTTAACTTCTATAATCTGCATTAATTTCTATATATTTTTTTGTCAAATCCATTGTGTAAGCTGTAAAATTTTTCTTTCCTGTAAAAGTTTCAATATTTATTTCAATATTTTCACCTTTCATATAATTTGCTGTTTGTTTTTCATCATAACTTTTGTTTAATTTACCTCTTTCAACAATTGTCATATTTCCAAACTTAATTAATAATTTTTTTAAATTAATTTTAGGTCCAGCTTTACCGATTGCCATAATAACTCTTCCCCAGTTTGGATCTTGTCCTGCAATTGCAGTTTTGACTAGAGGAGAATTTGCAATTGAAAAAGCAATTTTTTTTGCATCTATTTCATTTTTACATTTACTAATATTTATTGTTATAAATTTTGATGCCCCTTCTCCATCCGAAACAACTCTTTTAGCTAAATTTAAAAGAACATTATTAAGAGCATTGTCAAAATTTTTAATTTTATTTTCATTTATGCTTTTTACTTGAGAATTTTTAACTTCATTAGTAGCAAAAATAGCCGC
Organism: uncultured Pelagibacteraceae bacterium; assembly: GCA_902571955.1. Lineage (GTDB taxonomy): Bacteria > Pseudomonadota > Alphaproteobacteria > Pelagibacterales > Pelagibacteraceae > Pelagibacter. Next base: position 16,437 of record CACGDZ010000015.1, read on the forward strand.
CATATCATTAGTGCTTGTGTCACCGTCACAAGATATTGCATTAAATGTATTTGTAATATTTTTTTTTAATAACTTCCCTAAAATATCATTAGAAATAGAAGCATCAGTAAATATATAAACTAAAGTTGTACCCATATTTGGATAAATCATACCAGAGCCTTTAGCAACTCCATAAATTTTTACTTTTTCATTTCCGATTTTACATTCTTCCATAGCTAATTTTGGCTTTGTGTCTGTAGTCATAAGTGCAAGCGCTGCTTTCATCCAAATAAATTTATTTTGTGTATAACGAATTTTTTTTACTAGATTTGGAATATTTCTAAAAATTTTTTCCTCAGGGAAAATTTCTCCAATAGTACCCGTGCAACCAAAAATTATATTTTTGCTTGAAATTTTTTTTGGATTTTCTTCATCTTCTGCTTGTTTTGTATTTAATTCTTTAGCAGTTAAATCTGCAATTTTTCTTAAACTCTCATAACCTTGCTTACCAGTAAAGGCATTTGCATTCCTAGTATTTACAATAAGAGAAAAAATTTTTTTTGGTTTTTGGTTAATATTCCATTTGATATTTTCTGATACTATTTTTGATTGTGTATAAACAGAAGCATAGTTCGCACCACCTCTAAAGTAAAACATGGTCAAATCATCTCTAATATCTTTATACAAATTTGCAGATACAACTGAAATTGAAAGACCATCTATATGATCAAGGTCTTGAAAATCAATCATTTTAGTATTTTTTGATTTTGAAGATAAAAAATTTGTTAAATTAATTCCCATTTTGTTTAAATTATTTATTTAATACATATATTAAACAATATAATTAAAGAATAAATCAAATAGTCATGTTTAACCCTTTAAATTTAATATCAAAATTTATCAAATCTAATAATCAAAAAGAGCTTGATAGAATTGGTAAAATTGTTGAAAAAATAAACTTACACGAGGAAGATTTTAAAAATTTGAATAATGCCGACTTTCCAAACAAGACTCTTAAATTTAAAGAACAAATAAAAAATGGAAAATCTTTAGATGAGTTGCTTCCTGAAGCTTTTGCTTTAGTTAGAGAAGCTGCAAAGAGAACGCGAAATGAAAGACACTTTAATGTTCAATTAATTGGAGGTGTAGCTTTACATGAAGGTAAAATTGCAGAAATGAGAACAGGTGAAGGAAAAACTCTAACAATTACATTGGCTGCTTATTTGAATGCCTTAAATGAAAAAGGCGTTCATATCGTAACTGTAAATGATTATCTCGCTAAAAGAGACTCTATTGAGATGGGAGAAATATACAATTTTCTTGGTCTCACCTCAGGATTTATAAATAATGACCAAGATGATGAAGAGCGAAAGAAAAATTATAACTGTGACATAACATATGCAACTAATAGCGAATTAGGGTTCGATTATCTTAGAGATAATATGAAATTTTCTGAAGAAGAAATGGTTCAGAGAGAACATTATTTTTCAATAGTAGATGAAATAGATTCATGTTTAATTGATGAAGCAAGAACACCTTTGGTTATCTCTGGTGCAGCAGAGAATAAAACTGCCAAATATCTATCAATTGATAAACTAATTAAAATGTTAAATAATAAAGATTTTGAAATAGATGAAAAAGAAAAGAGTGTCTTATTAACAAATGATGGCATTAATAATGTTGAAAAACTCTTTTCTAACGCAGGTATTTTAAAAAATAATAATTTTTATGATCCAGAAAATTTACATTTAGTTCACCATGTTAATCAGGCTTTACGAGCAAATCATTTATTTGAAAAAGGTAGAGACTATATTGTTAAAGATGGAAGTCTTAAAATTATTGATGAACTTACTGGAAGAATTTTAGAAGGTAGACGTTTTGGAGATGGTTTACATCAAGCATTAGAAGCTAAAGAAAAAATTCAAGTTCAGGCTGAAAATCAAACTTTGGCTTCAATAACTTATCAAAATTATTTTAAACTTTATAAAAAAATATCTGGTTGTACTGGTACGGCTGCTACTGAGTCTGAGGAGTTTTTTGAAATTTACAATCTTCCAGTTATTGTCATTCCAACAAATAAAGAAATGATCAGAAAAGATTTTAACGATCTAATTTTTAGAACCGAAAAAGAAAAAAATGATGCAATTATAGAAAAAATAATTGAAAGAAACAAATTAGGTCAACCTATTTTAGTATTTACTTCAAGCATTAATAAATCTGAAGTTTATTCAAATTTGTTAAATCAAAAAAATATTAAACATATAGTTTTAAATGCAAAAAACCATGAAAATGAAGCTGAAATAATTGCTAATGCTGGAAAAGAAAATTCATTAATAATTACAACAAGTATCTCAGGAAGGGGAGTTGATATTCAACTTGGTGGTAAAAAAGGTTCTGTTCCAGAAGACCAACTTAAAATAAATAAAGATAAAATTAAATACTTGGGTGGTTTGTTTGTTATTGGTACAGAGAGAATGGAGTCTAGAAGGGTGGATAACCAGGCAAGAGGAAGATCTGGAAGACAAGGAGATGAAGGGAGTTCTGTATTTTATGTTAGTCTGGAGGATGATTTAATGAGAATTTTTGGATCAGAGTCTATGAATAGTATGCTCGAAAAACTTGGACTTAAAGATGGTGAAAGTATTGATCATCCATGGATTAATAAAGCATTAGAAAGAGCTCAACAAAAAGTGGAAGCTAGGAATTTTGATATTAGAAAAACCCTTATCAAATTTGATAACGTTCTTAATGATCAAAGGCATGTTGTGTTTTCACAAAGAAAAAATGCAATGAATAGTGAAAATATCTTTGATTATTCAGATGAATTTTTAAAAGAAATATCTGATGATTTAATTAAATTAAAAATTTCAAATTTATCTGATCCTAAAAGTAATGAATTTAATAATAAAACTAAGCAAATAGTTGGAAAAAGCTTTGAAGAAAATGAATTTAAGGATTTAATTGAGTCAAAAGATAAAGATTTTAAAGAAAAAATTTCTAATAAATTTCAAGAAACTAGAAACGAGCGAATTAAACTTTTGGGTGAAGATCATGCAAAAGAAATTGAAAAAAGAATTTTTCTTCAATCAATTGATTTAAATTGGAAATCACATATTCAATATTTGGAACAATTAAGACAAGTTATAGGTCTAAGATCTTATGGTCAAAGAGATCCATTAGTTGAATATAAAAAGGAGGCATTTGAATTATTTTCAAATCTTTTAGAAAAATTAAAATTAGATTATGTAACTATTTTAATGAACTTAAAAGTAGTAATTGAGCAAAATAACGAAGAAAAAAATTCTAAAAAAATAAATCCATCTGACAATCCAAAATGTTTATTGTTAATTAATAAAAATCAAAAAATTTCTAGAAACGATAGATGTGAGGCTACAGGAAAAAAATTTAAAAACTGTTGTGGAGCTTTATAGAATTTAAATTAGTAAAAAGATTGAAGAAACTAAAATTAATCCACCAATAATCGCTAGTAATATTTTTTGTGATTTAAAAATTTGATCTAAATTATTTTTCTTAATTGTTAATGTACTTAGATCTTCAGTGCTAGTCATAAAACCATCAGTCCTTCCAATTTTTAGAAATTTATTTTTTCTCTCAGTCATTATTTCTTCTGAGGATAATTCGTCAAAATAATTTAAATTTTTTGTTAAAGTTTGTCTAACATTGTTTAATATTATATCTCTATCTCTGTGGGCACCACCTAATGGTTCGTCAATTATTTCATCAATAACTTTTAACTTAAGTAAATCTTTAGCTGAAAGCTTCATAGCTTTAGCAGCATCTAGCATTTTTTTTGGATCTCTCCAAAGAATAGTCGCACATCCCTCAGGGGATATTACTGAATAAATTGCATTTTCTAACATAAGGACTTTATTTGATGAAGCTAATGCAATTGCTCCACCAGAACCACCCTCGCCTATAATTATTGCAATTGTTGGAACTTTAAGCTCCATACAGCATTCAATTGATTTTGCAATTGCTTCGGCTTGTCCTCTCTCTTCTGCTCCTACACCTGGATATGCTCCTGGAGTATCAATAAAAGAGATTATGGGAATATTAAATTTGTTTGCTAAGTTCATTAATCTTATAGTTTTTCTATAACCCTCTGGTCTCATCATTCCAAAATTTCTCTCAATCCTACTATCTAAATCTTCTCCTTTTTCTTGACCTATAACTAAAACAGATTTTCCATTGAACTTTGCAAATCCAGTTAATACTGATTTATCCTCTCCATAATATCTATCCCCAGATAATGAAATGAAGTCTTCAAACAAATTATCAATAAAAAATTTTGCTTTAGGCCTATCTTCATGACGAGCAACCATAGTAGTCTGCCAAGGATCTAGATTAGAATAAATATTTTTTAATTTTTCATCTATTTCTGTTTGAGTGCTTGAAATTTTTTGAGTATCGACTTCTGATAATCCCTCTTGGTTGTAAGGATCTTTCAATTTTTCTAGTTCGTTTTCTAGATCTTTAATTTCTGTTTCAAAATTTAGATAATTTTTCATATTTTATTTATAACGGATGGTTAAAATACAAAAAAGGCAATAAAATGATATTAAATAAGGTGTAATTCTTATTAATTGACTTAAATCATTTAACAGATACAAACTCATTATCGGGAGAGACTATTTATAGCGCCGAAGGAGCAACCACCCCGGAAACTCTCAGGCAAAAGGACCGATAAAGCATAACACTCTGGAAAGAGATTGATTTCCGCCGAAGGAGTAAAGCTCTCAGGCAAAAATACAGAAGGGGTACGAATTAAGTGCTATGCAAGAAAAATATATAAAAATTAATAACCTTCAAGTATCAGAAAAACTATCAAACTTTGTGAGTGATGAATTATTAAAGAATACAAATGTATCTTCAAAAAATTTCTGGTTGGGTCTTGAAAAAACTCTAGATGAGCTTGCACCAAAAAATAAAAAATTGATTAATTTTAGAGAAGAATTACAAAAAAAAATAGATAATTGGCATATAGAAAATAAAGGTAAAGAAATTAAGCCAGAAGAGTATAAAAAATTTTTATTAGAAATTGGTTATTTAAAAAATGAAGGACCTGATTTTAAAATTGAAACAAAAAATGTTGATGAAGAAATTTCAAGTATAGCTGGACCTCAGCTAGTTGTGCCTGTCATGAATGCGAGGTATGCATTAAATGCTGCCAACGCAAGATGGATGAGTTTATATGATAGTCTTTATGGTACAGATATAATTGAACAGTCCGAAGATAGCGTATCTGGAAGGTATGATCCTTTAAGAGGTGAAATGGTCATAAAATATGGAAGAGATTTTTTAGATAAGTATTTTCCATTAGCGGGATTGAGTTGGAGTAAAATTACAAGTTTTGCAGTAAAAAATGGAAAATTAAAAGTTTTAAAAGGTGCTGATATTTTTGATTTGGAAGACGAAAATAAATTTGTTGGGCACAGAGGCGAAAGCGATAATCCTTCTGCAATTATTCTAAAAAATAATAATTTACATATTGAAATTCTGAAAGACTCGAGAGCTTTTGCTGCTCAACAAGATCATGCAGGTATTAGTGATATTATACTAGAATCAGCAGTGTCAACAATTTGTGATAATGAAGATAGTGTAGCAGCTGTTGACTCAGAAGATAAAATTGTTTGTTATCGAAATTGGCTAGGTCTAATGAAAGGAGACCTTAAGTCAAAATTTGAAAAAGAAGGAAAATTATTTGAGAGAAAATTAAATCCACACAGAAGTTATATATCAAAAGATGGTAAAGGTTTAAAATTACATGGAAGAAGTCTTTTGTTAGTAAGAAATGTTGGTCATCTAATGACTAACCCTTCAATTTTATTAAGTGATGGAAGTGAAATACCTGAAGGAATTATGGATGCTTTTATAACTACAGCAGCTGCACTTCATGATATTAAAAATAAAAATAATTCAAGAACTGGATCAGTTTATATTGTAAAACCTAAAATGCATGGTCCAGACGAGACAGCATTTACAGATTTAATTTTTTCTAAAGTTGAGGAAGTTCTAAATTTACCTAAGTACACATGTAAGATTGGGATTATGGATGAAGAGCGAAGAACATCAGCAAATTTAAAAGAATGTATTAGAAGTCTTAAAAATAGAGTTTTTTTTTTATCAATACTGGTTTCTTAGATAGAACTGGTGATGAAATGCATACATCAATGGAAGCTGGTCCTATGATTAAAAAAGGTGATATGAAATCATCTAAATGGATTAATGCATACGAAAATAACAATGTTGATATTGGTTTAAGTTGTGGGTTTTCTGGTAAAGCTCAAATTGGAAAGGGAATGTGGGCAATGCCAGACAAAATGAAAGATATGATGGAGCAAAAAACAGGACACTTAAAAGCAGGTGCAAACTGTGCATGGGTTCCTTCTCCAACAGCAGCTGCATTACATGCTTTACATTATCATGAAATAAATATTTTTAACGAACAAAAAAAATTAATTGATAGAGAACCAGCTAAGCTTAATGATCTATTGACCATCCCAATAGCAGATAGACCTAATTGGTCTGTAGAAGATATAAATAAAGAAATTTCCAATTCTGCACAAACTTTATTAGGGTATGTTGTGAGATGGGTCGATCAGGGTGTAGGTTGTTCTAAGGTACCAGATATTAACAACATAGGTTTGATGGAAGACAGAGCCACTCTTAGAATTTCATCTCAGCATATAGCAAACTGGATACATCATGGTATTACAACCAAAATACAAGTAACTGAAATAATGAAAGAGATGGCAAAAATAGTAGACGACCAGAACAAAGATGATCCACTATATGTTAAAATGAGCAGTAATTATGAAAACTCTATAGCATTTCAAACTGCGTGTGATTTAGTGTTTAAAGGTAAAGAACAACCCTCAGGTTATACTGAACCATTACTTCATTTAAATAGATTGAAAAAAAAATCTAATCTGAGTTCGAAACCAAATTAGACCTATTTTTAAAAGCAGAAAATAAAGTTCCATCATCTAAACTTTCAATTTCTCCACCCACAGGTAATCCTTGTGCTAATTTGGTGATCTTAACATTCAAGTTTTTTAAACTATCTTGAATATAATATGCAGTTGTTTGACCTTCAACAGTTGCACTAGTTGCGAGTATGACTTCTTCTATCTTGTCTTTTTTAACTCTTTGCACTAAAGAACTAATTAATAAATCCTCTTTTTTTTGTCCAGCCGATGAGATAGTGCCTCCTAAAATGTGAAAATAACCTTTATATATATTTGAACTTTCTATACTCCACTGGTCAGATATATTTTCTACTACACAAATTTTCTCGTATTTTTTATCTACAATTTTACAATTTTCATAATCACACTCTATTGAAATAGATTTTAGAGCCCCACAAATTTTGCATCTAGAAATATTTTTATAAACATCTGCTAATGATTTTGCTAAAGGTTTTACTAATTCATCTCTGTTATTAATTAATTTTAATACAATCCGTTTTGCTGATTTAG
>CACGDZ010000016.1 GCA_902571955.1 uncultured Pelagibacteraceae bacterium
TAAGAAAATTCTTTTTAGTAACAACTCTGCTAATAAATTATTTCAGATAAAACTAGATGAGAATATAAGTAGCTTTTTAAGAAACCCTGATCTTTTAAGTTCAATTGATAAGTCATTTGAGGGTAACAATATTTCAGATCTTGAAATTGAAATTAGAAATCAAGCTGTTCAAAGATTAAATATAACAATTTACCTTGACCAAAATAATCTATTTTTTGATGAAGTATGTTGTGTCTTATTCATAAGGGATTTAACTGAATTCCATAAATTCCAACAATTAAAATCTGATTTTGTGGCTAACGTATCACATGAGTTAAGAACACCTCTACAATCCATCAAAATGGGACTTGAAACATTTGAAAATAATTCAGATTTAAAAAAGAATTCTGAGGTAAATAATTTACTTCCTGTAATGAGCTCTCAATCTGAGAGAATGGAAAATTTAATCAGAGATTTATTGTCATTATCTAAAATTGAATTACAGGAACATATACGACCAACGCATGAAATAGATCTTATAGAATTGATTGATTATGTTATTAAAACTTATGAAAAAATAATTAGTAAAAATAATATTAGTATTAAATTTAATAAAACTGATAATTTTAAAATAATTGGTGATAGAGATAAATTAATAGAAATTTTTACTAATCTTATAGATAATTCAATCAAATACAGTGATAAAAATAAAGAAATTACAATCACTGCTAAAAAAGATGGTGAGTATAACACTGTTTCAGTAGCAGATCAGGGAATAGGTATTCCAAAAGAGTCTATACATAGAATCACTGAGAGATTTTTTACAGTTGATCCAAGTAAAAGCCGAAGTGTAGGTGGTACTGGTCTTGGATTAGCCATTGTAAAACATTTAGTCTCACAACATAGAGCTGAGATGGACATTAATAGTATTGAAAATAAAGGAACCACAATAGACATCAAATTTAATCCTTTGTAATTCAACTAAAAAGTTAGTCGTTGTAACAAAAGTTTAACCTTCCTTTAATAAAGTATTAAAGAATCAATTTTATTAAGATCGAATTATGAATCTAAAAAGGAGAATTATGAATAAAATAATAAGCGTAATATTTGGATTTCTTTTAGTATTAAGTTTTACAACAAATAGTTACTCAAGAGACCAAATCAAAATTGTAGGGTCATCAACTGTTTACCCATATGCAACAGTGGTTGCTGAAAAATTCGGTAAAAGTGGAAAATTTAAAACTCCAGTTATTGAAAGTACAGGTACTGGTGGTGGAATGAAATTGTTCTGCGCTGGAGTTGGTGTTAATCATCCAGATGTAACAAATGCTTCAAGAGCAATTAAGCCAAAAGAAAAAGCATTATGTGAAAAAAATGGAGTTTCTGAAATTATTGAAATCGTAGTAGGTAATGATGGAATTTCATTTGCACATGCAGTGAGTGCTCCAGATGCAGATTTTACAAAAGAGCAATTGTGGAGAGCTTTAGCTGCTAAAGTTGATGTTGATGGTAAACTTGTTGAAAATCCATACAAAAAATGGAGTGATATAGATGCAAGTCTTCCAAACAAAAAAATTGAAATTTTAATAGCGCCCCCAACATCAGGAACTAGAGACGCGTGGAATTCTTTAGTTATGGGTAAAGGATGTACAAAAACTGCAAAATCACTTTATGACGCTGCAGGTAAAAAAGCAAAAAAAGAATGTGCTAAAATGAGAGAAGATGGTTATGCAGTTGAAGCTGGTGAAAATGACACTTTAATTGTTCAAAAACTAACTTCAAACCCAGACGCTTATGGTTTCTTTGGTTATAGTTATCTAGTTGCTAATAAAGATAAGGTTAAAGCTGCTTCAATTGAAGGTGTGCAACCATCTTTAGAAGGTATTCAAGATTATTCATATCCAATTGCTAGACCATTATTCTTTTACGTTAAAAAAGCTCATATTGGTGTAGTTCCAGGTATTCAGGAATATTTAAAAGAATTTACCTCTAAAAAATCTATGGGTAATAGAGGTTATTTAGCGAAAATTGGATTAGTTCCCTTAGCTTCTGATAAGTACAAGGTAACTAGAACTGCAGCTTTGGATCTAAATACAATTAATATTAAATAAATTTAAATTTATCCCCAAAAAAAGGCCAGTATTTACTGGCCTTTTTTTTATTTCAATCAAGGCTTTAATTTGTAACAAAATTGTAACATTTAAGAGATATCAATCTGAGCGAATGAATTTCGTATTAATCTTTTTAATAACAATATTTTCATTATCATTATTTTTCTACGGTAGATCAAAAACTAAAAGTATTTCAATTGAGAAAAATATAAAATTAAATGCACTACCAAAATTTTATGGGTATTATTTAGTTCTATGGTGTTCTATACCTTCATTGGTATTTCTTTTAATTTGGACACTATTTGAACCAGCAATTATTAAATCAATTATTATTGAAACTGCTGCTAATCAAGGAGCTATTTTTAATGATAAAAATGAAGCTAACTTAATTTATGAAAAAATTAAAGCTATATATGCTGGAACTTATTTTGGAGATATAGATACTATTTTAAAAGAAAGTGCACTTTCCTACGCAAAATTCATAAATCTTTTTACTAATTCTAAAATAGTATTAATTTTTGGTATCGTTATTGCATCGGTAATTTATTCGTTAAAAAAAATAAAAAATAATAATAAAGCAAGAGACGATGTCGAAGTTATTTTAAAAGGATTATTATTTGCATCATCATTAATTGCAATTTTAACAACTTTAGGAATAATATTTTCTCTTCTCTTTGAAAGTATAAAATTCTTTTCTGTAATCAATATTTTTGATTATTTGTTTGGAACAAATTGGAGTCCTCAAAGAGCTTTTGTTAGTGATGCTTCTGCTATCACTGCTGCAGAATATGATGAATTAAAAGATGCATTTGGATTTATTCCATTAATAGCCGGCACTTCCTTTATTGCTTTCATCGCAATGCTTGTTGCTGTCCCAATTGGACTGTTTTCTGGAATTTACATGGCCGAATATGCATCAGTAAAAGTCAGAAGAATTTCAAAACCAATTATTGAAATCTTAGCTGGTATTCCAACTGTTGTTTATGGTTTTTTTGCAGCTTTAACAGTTGGACCCTTCTTTAGACAAATTGGAGAAAATTTAGGATTAACTGTTTCATCAGAGAGTGCTTTAGCAGCTGGATTAATTATGGGTATAATGATTATTCCATATGTTTCATCACTATCAGACGACGTAATAAACTCTGTTCCTCAATCATTAAGAGATGGATCATATGCGGTAGGAGCCACTAAATCAGAAACGATAAAAAAAGTAGTTATACCTGCAGCATTACCTGGAATTATTGGTTCTGTTTTGTTAGCTGTCTCGAGAGCTATAGGAGAAACCATGATAGTTGTGATGGCAGCTGGTCTTGCTGCAAATCTCACAATTAATCCTTTAGAGTCTACAACAACTATAACCACACAAATAGTAATGATCTTAGTTGGAGACCAAGAATTTGATAGTCCAAAAACTCAATCTGCTTTTGCTTTAGGTTTAACATTATTTATAGCCACACTTGTTCTTAATTATATAGCTCAAAGAGCAGTTAAAAAATATCGTGAGAAGTATGACTAAAGAAGAAAGATTAAAAAAAAGACATAGTGCTGAAAAAAGATTTAGGTTTTATGGTCTAGCATCAATTTTTGTTGCTTTATTATTTGTATTAATCTTAGTGCATAATATTTTTTCAAAAGGTAGCTCAGCATTTAAGAAAACGGCTATAAATGTAGAGGTTTTCTTTGATCAGGAGTTATTAGAAATTAAAAATGGTGCCACTGAGGATCAAATTTTAGAAGCTGATTTCTATGACATTACAATTGAAAGTCTTTTAAAAGTATTTCCAGCTCAAGATTTAGATCAAGAAAATCAGTTAATTGATTTATTCACAACAGATGCAGAAATCGAGATTAAAAGAGCCTTTTTAGAAAATAACAATTTAATTGGAAAAAAAATAAATTTAGAAATAACCGCATCTGATGATATTGATCAACTTCATAAAGGAAATTATCCAAGAGATTTGCCTGAAGATAGAAGAAGAATTTCAGATTTTCAATTAATCATTTATGATAATTTAGTTGAAAATAAAAAAATTATTAAAAATTTTAATAATTATTTCTTTAAAAATGGAGACTCACGTGATCCTGAGCTTGCTGGTATAGGTGGTGCTCTAGTTGGATCATTTTATAGTATAATTATTTGCTTATTGTTAGCATTTCCTGTTGCAGTGTTAGCATCAATTTATTTAGAAGAGTTTGCGCCCAAAAATAAAATCACAGATTTTATTGAAATTAATATTAATAATTTAGCTGCTGTACCGTCGATAGTTTATGGTTTATTGGCACTTCAAATATTATTAGCAACAATTCAATTACCCAGATCAACACCATTAGTTGCTGGAATTACTTTAGCACTCATGACTTTGCCTAGAATAATCATACCTTGCAGGGCTTCTTTGAAAGCGGTACCGCCATCAATAAGAGAAGGTGCGTTAGCAGTAGGTGCATCAAAATTTCAATCTGTATTTCATCATGTAGTTCCTTTAGCTTTACCTGGTACTTTGTCAGGAACTATAATAGGATTAGCACAGGCTTTAGGAGAAACCGCCCCATTAATTTTAATAGGAATGGTAGCTTTTGTTGTTGATATTCCATCAACGCCAATTGACCCTTCTTCCTCTTTACCTGTACAAGTATATTTATGGTCAGAGTCTGCTGAAAGAGGATTTGTTGAAAAAACTTCAGCAACAATAATGATGTTGTTAAGTTTTTTAATTGTAATGAATTTCTTAGCAGTATATTTAAGACAAAAGTTTGAAAAGAGATGGAATTAATGAACGAAATTAAAATAAAATCAAAAAATCTAAATGTTTATTATGGTGAAAAACAAGCTTTGTTTGATGTAAATTTAGATTTAAACGAAAAAGAAGTTACTGCTTTAATAGGTCCATCAGGATGTGGAAAATCTACCTTTATTAGGTGTATAAACAGAATGAACGATGTAATTGATATTTGTAAAGTATCTGGAAACATTGAAATAGATGGTGTTGAAATCAATGATAAAAATTTAGATGTAGTATCTTTAAGAGAAAGAGTAGGTATGGTTTTTCAAAAACCAAATCCATTTCCAAAAAGCATATATGATAATATTTCTTATGGTCCAAAAATTCATGGAAAAGGTGAAACTAAAAGTGAATTAGATGAAATTGTAGAAAATAGTCTTAAGAAAGCAGCTTTATGGGAGGAAGTTAAAGATAGACTCGATGAACCAGGAACTGGCCTTTCTGGTGGTCAACAACAACGTCTTTGTATTGCAAGAGCAATTTCTGTTAATCCTGAAGTTATATTAATGGACGAACCTTGTTCTGCCTTAGATCCTATTGCTACGGCAAAAATTGAAGAATTAATTGATGAACTAAAAAAAACTTACACTATTGTAATTGTGACGCATTCAATGGCACAAGCAGTTAGAGTTTCGCAGAAAACAGGGTTTTTTCATCTTGGTAAACTAATAGAGGTAGGCAAAACAGAAAAAATTTTTAAAAATCCTGACAATAAAATGACACAAGACTATATTACAGGTAGATTTGGATAAATTATGAGCAATGAACACACAGTAAAATCTTATGAAGAAGAACTAAGGTACTTAATAGACTCTGTCATAAAAATGGGAAGTCTAACTGAGTCTCAATTAGTTGATTCAATGGATGCGGTAATTAAAGTTGATAAAGATTCAATTGATAAAATTATTAAAAGTGATGATGAAATAAATAAATTCAGATCTAAAATTGATACTCAAATAATGACATTGTTGGTAAAGAGAGCACCAATGGCAATTGATTTAAGAGAAACAATTAGCTCATTAAAAATATCTCAAGATCTAGAAAGAATTGGAGATTTATCTAAAAGTAATGCAAAAAAAGTCAAACCCCTTCCATTAGATTTACCTGAGGAACTTTTAGGTAATTTAAAAAGACTAGGTGATTTAGTTATAAAACAGTTAAATGATGTACTCGATAGTTATGTTAACAAAAATTATGATAAAGCAAAAGAAGTATGGGAAAAAGACGAACAAGTAGATGACCTTACATATATTGCTATGGAAAGTGTAATTGATTTTCTTTCTAAAGATAAAAAGAATTTAGACTTTTCAACACATTTGATTTTTGCAACAAAAAATCTTGAAAGAGCAGGTGATCATATAACAAATATTGCCGAGTCAATATGTTTTTTAATTAAAGGTGAATATTTAAAAGGAAGCAGACCTAAAGGAAAAGTTATTCAGCAATAAAATGAATGGCAAAATATTTATTATTGAGGACGAACCTTCAATAATTCAATTAGTTCAACATAATTTAGAAAAAAATGGTTTTATAGTTTCATCGTCATTGAATGGCAATGATGGCTTAAAGGAATTAAAAAAATTTCAGCCAGATTTACTTTTATTAGATTGGATGTTGCCTGATCTCTCTGGTATTGAAATTTGTAAGAATATTAGAAAAGACAATAGTTTTAAAAATTTACCTGTGATTATGTTAACCGCCAAAGGTGAAGAAGAGGATAAAATTAAAGGGTTAGATAGTGGGGTAGACGATTATTTAACTAAACCTTTCAGTTTCAATGAACTAATGGCGAGAATTAAAGCTGTTTTAAGAAGATCTAATCCAAATACTGTATCTGATAATTTAAAGTTTGATGACTTAATGTTAGATAGAATTGAAAAAAGAGTTTTTAGAGACGATCAAGAAATTAAACTTGGGCCAACTGAGTTTAGGTTATTAGAGTTTTTTTTAATAAATCCTAAAAGAGTTTATTCTCGAGATCAAATACTAGAGAGTGTTTGGCCAAATAATATAAATATTGAGAGCAGAACTATAGATGTTCACATTAGAAGATTGAGACAATCAGTTAACTTAAAAAATAAGAAAGAATTAATTAGAACAGTTAGATCTTCTGGTTACTCACTTATTTAAGAAAATCTTTTTAACCAAATACACAGCAATCAACATACCAATTAATTCAGCTACTATATAAAAAGGAGTGTTTAAATAACTTATACCAGTAAACGACTCTGTGAATGTTCTTGCTATTGCTACAGCAGGATTTGCAAAAGATGTTGATGAAGTAAACCAATAACCAGCTGTAATATATAATCCAACAGATGCAGCTACGGTAATTTTACCTGACTTCATGGATCCAAAAATAATGATTATTAGTCCTAATGTAGCAATAATTTCTGATACAAAAATATAGATTCCATCTCTTGATTTTGTCGATAATTCAAAAATCTGATGTTCAAAAAAAAAATTAGCTAAAGCTACACCCAACAAACATCCAAGGATCTGAGCTGAAATATAAAAGGGTAGAAGACGTTTTTTTAACTTTCCTGTAATTGTCATAGCAATACTTACAAATGGATTGAAATGGGCTCCAGATACATCTACAAAAACAGTTATTAACACAAACAATCCAGCTCCAGTTGCTATAGTATTTGCAATTAACATTACAGCTGTATCATCGGTAAGATTTTCTGCCATTAAACCTGATCCAACTATGATCATTACTAGAAAACAACTTCCAATAAATTCTGAAAGAAAATATCTATTTTTATTTTTCATGTAGCCAATCTTTAATTTTATTACTTATAACATTGAAAGTATTTCTAATGATTATTTGCTTTTCCTCGTCATTAGTATTTTTAAGTTTGTTTACTGGATCATCTATATCCCAATGTATAATTTGGTTTTTATGAGGCCAAATAGGACATACCTCATTATTTGCGTTATTGCATACTGTTATTACATGATCCATTTTTATTTCATTTTCGATAAACTTTTTAAAGTTTTTAGAACTATAATTAGTTAGATCATAATTTTTATTTTTTTCTAAAAAACTTCTAATATCAACATTGATTTTTCCAGATGGATTGCTACCAGCACTGAAAGCTTTAAATTTATTTGAGTATTCGTTATTAATAATACTCTCAGCAATAATGCTTCTTGCTGAATTTCCTGTGCATACAAATAAAATATTTTTCATTAAAAAATAATTTTATAAATACCGATTACAAATAATGGAATTTGTAATCCAAAATTTGTTAAAATGGCCTTATCCTTTAATAGTAATCCTGAAATTGTCCACCCAACAACACCAAGCCCATGAAAATATATATTCAGTGGGTAAATATTAAGATTTGTAAGTAAAATACCAGTTAACACTAATAGTGTACTGATCCATTTGAGATATTTTTTTAAAAATGACATTCAAAACTTATATGAATGTTATGTTAAAGATTTGTTACAATAGACTTTTATGTGATTTAATTTTTTTGAAGTTCATAGATGGAAACGTAGTGTTTCTTCTTAGGCAGCGGGATTATGGTTGGAACTTTAGTCAATCTTGGTTTTATTGATTTATTTCCTACAATTATATTTTTGTCATAATTTTCCAAATCAACCTCAGGATGAGGGTTTCCGTCATTGATTAATGGCCACGCATCACAAGCTCTATATCCAAATAAAATTAAGGGTCTTGAGTTATTCATTTGATTGTGTCCAGACCCATGAACTGATCTACAATGAAAAAATACTACTGTTCCGGCCGTTCCAGTTATTGAAACACTATCTTTAGTTCCTATTTTATTTTTCTTAGTGTCTATTTTTCCAACAAAATAATTTTCTTTGCTATGGTGGCTGTACAATTTTTTTTTGTGTGAATTCTTTATTATTTTAAGCGGCCCATTTTTTTCATAGCAATCATCTAAATATATACCAACTGTAATTAAATCATCGTTTGTATGAGGGTAAAAAGCCCAATCTTGGTGCCATCCAATTTCACTTCCTTTTTTCTTATTTGGTAGTTTAAAATTTAATTTACCTAGATGAAATCTCACTGTTCCACCTAATAATTTTTTAGCTATAGATATAATTCTTTTATCTCTAGATAAATCATAGAAGATTTTATGTCTGTTCTGAGGATTATTAAGTCTTAAAATTTCTTTATTTTTAGAAGAGCCTGAATTGTAGACAA
>CACGDZ010000017.1 GCA_902571955.1 uncultured Pelagibacteraceae bacterium
AATAAAGGTTTGCCTGAACTAGCAAAAGTTGCAAAAGAAAATGGTGTTGCAGTATTAGCAATAAATAATTCACATCATATGGCCGCTATGTGGCCTGAAACAGAAAAATTAGCAGAGGAAGGTTTAGTTGCATTTGCTTGCACTTCTTATAAGCCTGCTGTTGCACCTGCGGGTGCTATAAAACCATTATTTGGAACAAACCCAATTTCATTTGCTTGGCCAAGACCCGGTAAAACCCCAGTTGTTTATGATATGGCAACAGCATCGATGGCAATGGGAGAAGTTCAGGTTGCTAAAAGAGAAGGGCACAAAGTTCCACTAGGAACAGGATTAACTAAAGACGGTAAAGAAACAACTGATCCAGGTGAAATTGCTGATGGTGGAGTTCTATTACCCTTTGGTGGCTATAAAGGATCAGCAATTGCAATGATGGTAGAATTAATGGCAGGCGCATTAGTAGGAGACAATTTTAGTTTTGAAACTGCTGCCAAAGATAATAATGATGGTGGTCCTCCAAGTGGTGGTGAATTCATACTAGCCATTAACCCAGACAAAACCTCAGGAACTAATTGGCAAAAACATGCTGAGGAATTTTTTGAAAAAATGAAATCAATGGGTGAAGTAAGATTACCTGGAGAAAGACGTCACAAGAATAGAATGGACACTGGTCCAAGAAACATTAACGAAGAATTAGTAAATAAAATTAAATCTTTAAGCTAAATTAATCTCAATAGGTGTGTGATCAGAGGGCTTTTCTCTACCACGTGGATCTTTATTAATATTAATATCTTTAATTTGATCAATTATAGAATTTGAAACTAAAAAATGATCAATCCTCATCCCATTATTTTTTTGCCATGCACCTCTCATATAATCCCAAAATGTATAGCCTTCTTTATCTTCATAAAAATGTCTGTAGACGTCATTAAAACCAAGATTAATCATTTCTCTAAATTTTTTTCTTATTTCAAGTCTGTATAATGCGTCGTCTTCGAAGCTTTTAACATTATAAACATCTTCTGCTGAAGGGATTATATTGAAATCGCCTGCTAGTATAATGTTTGAATTTTTTTTAGATATAGTTTTTAATTGCTTTATTAATTGATTAAGCCAATCTTTTTTATAATCATATTTTTCAGTATCTACAGGATTACCATTAGGGGTGTAAATATTTATTAATTGTATATTTTTTTTCTTATGTTCAAATTCAGCTGAAATTATTCTTGATTGTTTTAACTTATCCTTAATTAAATCTGTTTTGACATTTTTTAGTTTATTTTTAGATATAATTGCTACACCATTGTAACTTTTTTGACCAAATACATGACTTTCATAGTCCATTGATGAAAAATCATCATATGGAAAATTAACATCTTCAGTTTTGATTTCCTGCATCATTAAAATATCAGGTTTATATTTTAATAAATAGCTTTTGATATTTTCGATTCTTGCTCTTACCGAGTTTACATTCCAAGATGAAATGAGCATTAAAGTGAGAAAGAAACTCCACAACCACATGAAGATTTAGTTTGTGGATTAGATATTTTGAATTGTTCACCTATAAGTTCAGACACATAATCAACTTCAGATCCTTTAAGCAAATCAGCTGAAGTTTTATCAATTAAAATATTTTGATAATTTAAATCATCCTCTTGTTTTGATTTATCAAAAGTAAATTCGTATTGAAAACCAGAGCATCCTCCACCTTTGATAGCGATTCTGAAGAATGATCCTTTATCTTTTTTTGATAACAAATTATCTATTTGTTTTAACGCTTTATCCGTAAATTTAATTTCTTTAATCATGTCTGAACACTGATATTACTAATATAATACTTAATTATTTAAATTAAAGGATGAAAAAAGACACTTTGTTAGGCGTATTTAAAAGTAAAGGCAGACTTAATAAAGAGGCTAATTCAAAATATAGATCTCCTTTTCAACGTGACCGAGATCGTATAATTCATAGCGCATCATTTAGAAGACTAAAGCATAAAACCCAAGTTTTTGTAAACACAGAAGGGGATCATTTTAGAACAAGGATTACTCATTCAATTGAAGTTGCTCAAATAGCAAGATCAATTGCAAAATATCTAAAATTAAATGAAGATTTAGCTGAAACCTTAAGTCTTGCTCATGATTTAGGTCATACTCCATTTGGCCATGCAGGAGAGGATGCTTTAGATGAATGTATGCAAAATTATGGAGGTTTTGATCACAATCTTCAGACACTAAGAATAGTAATGTTTTTAGAGAATAAATATTTTAAATTTGCTGGATTAAATTTAACTCTTGAAACTTTAGAAGGCCTTTTAAAACATAACGGACCTGTAGATGATCTAAGCATGATCAACAAACTAATTGGATCAAAAGTTTTCAGAAATAAGATTAATTTTAATACGTTTCCATCATTAGAAGCTCAAATATCAGCTATATCAGATGATATTGCATATAATAATCATGATATTCAGGATGGAATTAAAGCAAACCTATTTAAACTTGAAGAATTAGTTGAATTAGATTTTTTCAAAAATATTTATCAAAAATATAAAAACAAAATAAATAAAAAAAATTATAAAATTGCTATTTATCAAATCATCAGAGACTCAATAGATATTATGATAAGAGATTTACTAAGTAATACAGAGAGGAATATTAAAAAATTTAAAATTAAGTCATTAAAAGATGTATCAAAATCAAATCAATTGATAGTTTCTTTTTCAGATAAAATACAAAATTCAGAACAAGAAATCAGATCATTTTTAAGACACAGAATGTATGACAATAAATCTGTGCTTAATAAGAATCAAAGAGGTAAAATGATAATTAAGAAATTATTTAAAATAATTAAATCAAATCCTAGAAAATTTCTTACTAAAGAGCAATTGACTAAAGACAAATATAGAGCTATTTCAGATTTTATATCTGGTATGACGGATAGATACGCAATTAACCTTTATAACGATAATAAATGAATATTTTTGAATTATATTTAGATAAAATAAAATCAATTATTGTTGAGCTTAGTAAAAAAAATCAACTCATCATTCCTGAAAGTTTCAATGGTATTAATGCTGAAATACCACCGCCAAAATTTGATTGTGATATTTCAACTAATGTTGCAATGGTTTTATCTAAACTAAACAAAACCTCTCCAATAGAATTGGCAGAAAAACTTGCACCAGAAATCAAAAATAGCGATGATCAAATAGACAATATATCCGTTGCAAAACCTGGTTTCATAAATATTAAATTTAAGCCATCTTTTTGGTCAAACTTTATTAAAGATATAATAGATAATGCTGAAAAATTTGGAATTAATGAAAAAGAGAAAAAAAATAATTATTTAGTTGAATTCGTATCAGCTAATCCTACCGGACCATTGCATGTTGGTCATTGTAGAGGAGCTATTTTAGGTGATGTCATTTCTAATGTTTTAATATTTAATAAGCATAAGGTTACAAAAGAGTATTATGTCAATGATTATGGTAATCAAATTATAAATTTTACAAAATCCGTATACTTTAGAATTAAGGAATTAAAATTTAACGAAACATTTCCTCAAGATAATCCTGATTTGTATCCAGGAGATTACCTTGTTGATTTTGCAAAAAATATAGTTTCGGATAATTCAGATCTAAATTTTGATGATTATGAGCAAATAAGCGATAAGTTAACAGCTTTATCTATAGAACAAGCTCTACTTTTAATTAAAAAGAACCTTAAGAGTTTAGGAATTAACCACGATAATTTCGTTAGTGAAAAAAGTATTGTTTCAAACAAAGAAGTAGAGAGTGTAATAAAATTTTTAGAAAAGAATAAATTTGTATACAAAGGAAAAATTAAAGCTCCAGCTGGTGAAGATGATAAAAAATGGGTAGAAAGAGAACAGTTACTTTTTAAATCTACTGATTTTGGTGACGATAAAGATAGAGCTTTGCAAAAATCAGATGGAGCATGGACTTATTTTGCAAGCGATGTTGCTTATCATAAAAACAAAGTTGATCGTAAATTTGATTATTTAATAAATATTCTTGGTGCAGATCATGCTGGTTACATCAAAAGAATTTCATCCTCTGTTGAAGCTTTATCAGGAAAAAAAGATAAACTGATTTGTAAAATTAGTCAGCTTGTAAAATTAATTAAAGATAACAAACCATTTAAAATGTCTAAAAGAAAAGGTGACTACATTACGGTTGATGATTTAATTGAAGAAGTTGGAAAAGATGCAACTAGATTTATTATGCTAAACAGAAGTAGTGATGTCGAATTAGATTTTGATTTTGATGCTGTAAAAGAAAAATCAAAAGATAATCCATTGTATTACGTTCAATATTGTTATGCTAGAATTTCATCTGTCTTTAGACATATTGATAAAGATTTAAATTCAAAAATTGAATTAGATGATTTTAGTTTTGAATACTCAAATGATGAGATCAAAATTTTAAAAAAGATTTCAGAGTGGCCAAAATGTATCGATGCAGCTAGTTCAAAATTAGAACCACATAGAATACCTGTTTATTTATATGATCTTGCTTCAGAATTTCATTCGTATTGGAATCTTGGTAAACAAAACCCAAAAAAAAGATTTATTAATAATCAAAAAACAGTTTCACCAGATAAATTAATTTTTTTAAAAGCAATATCTAACGTAGTAAAATCAGGAATGGATATAGTTGGTGTAGATACACCAGATAAAATGTAATGCTAAAAGAAATTAAGTATTTAATCTTTATTGTTGTAATTGCTTTATTTATTTTTTTGACTGGTAGATATTATTTTTCAGATGAAAATAAAAAGAAATCATACAGATCTTATAAAAATAACGATGAAAAAATTAAATTATACTCAAAAAATTTACCTGTTTTGGAAAATGATACACAAAATGTAATAGAATACGTTAAGCAAACAAACAAAAAAAAGAAAAAAAAGTTTAATTTTTGGAAACTTTTAGAGAATGATTAAGAAAAGAAGAGCTTTTATTGTTGGTTTAAAATCTTCAAAATTATCAAACAAAGAGATATCTTTTTTAAAGAAATATAAACCATGGGGAGTTATTTTATTTTCAAGGAACATAAATTCAATTGAACAAACTAAAAAATTAACTGATAAAATAAAAAAGATATTTAAAGACAAAAAATACCCAATATTAATTGATCAAGAAGGAGGACGAGTAAATCGAATAGGTAAAATTATCTCATTTGATAATTTGACTTCTGAATATTTTGGAAATTTATTCACAAAAGATAAGAAAAAATTTAATATTATTTATAAATTATATATCGATAAAACTTCGTATTTGCTTAAATTAATCGGTGTTAACATAAATACCGTTCCTGTTTTAGATATTAGAGTTAAAGGAGCTAGCAACATTATTGGTGACAGATCTTTTTCAAAAAATAAAAAAAATATCTCTAAAATTGGAGATATTTGTATTGATTTTTTTCATGAAAATTCCATTGGCACTGTCATAAAACACATACCTGGACATGGATTAGCTAAAGTAGATAGTCATAAATTTACACCTCTAGTTACCAAAAACTTAAATTATTTGGATAAAAATGATTTTTTTCCATTCAAGAAAAAACAAAGCTATTTTGCAATGACAGCACATGTAATATATCGAAGCATTGATAGATTAAATACAGCTACACACTCTAAAAAAATTATAAATTTAATCAGAAAAAAAATTGGTTTTAAAAACATTTTGATTTCAGATGATTTATCAATGAAAAGTTTAAAAGATGATTTAAAAACTAATACTATTAAAACGTTTAGTGCAGGTTGTAATCTTGCTCTTCATTGTAATGGTAAATTGTCTGAAATGAAGGTAGTTGGTGATAATTCACCAATGGTAAGTAATTTTATTATAAAAAAAACATCGTTATTTTATAAAATTTTAAGTTAATATCTGAGCATGACTATTTCTGATTCTGCATTATTTAATGTTGATATAAATAACTATAATGGTCCTCTAGATGTACTTTTAGATTTAGCAAAAGCTCAAAAAGTAGATCTTGAAGAGATATCAATAACAAAGTTAGCAGATCAGTTTCATGATTATATTACAAAAGAAAAAGATTTAAATTTAGAAATTGCGTCAGAATATTTATTGATGGCAACTTGGTTAGCTTATTTAAAATCTAAATTATTACTTCCAGGAACACCAGAAGAAGAATTTAAAGTTCAAGAAGTTGCTGAAAAATTAAAATTACAACTTAAAAAACTAGAATTGATAAGATTGCTTTCTGAACAAATGTTAAAAAGAAAAAGATTAGGAAGAGAAATTCGATCAAGAGGAATGAAAGGAAATATAAGATCTATTTATAGCACAGAATATAATTTAAGTTTATTTGAGCTTCTCAAGTCGTATTCAACAATTATTATGACTAAAGACTTTCAAAAAATGAATATTCCTAAACTACCAGTCTTTACTGCTGAGGATGGAATTAAAACAATAAGAGAGTTTTTTGGTAAATTAATCGATTGGAAAAAATTAGATGATTTAATTCCCAAAAATTTTAAAAGTGGCTCAAAATATAAACGTACTGGTAAAGCAGGAATTTTTGCTGGTTCATTAGAATTAGTTAAAGAAGGAAACCTGACTATGAAACAAGATAAATTATTTGATGATATTTATGTGAAGGAAAATAATGATTAAAAAAGAAAAAATTTCAAAAGATAATATCGTTAAATTTCCATCTAAGCTATCTGATTTAGAAAAAGAAATTGAAGCAGTAATTTTTGCTGCTGCAGAACCATTAGATGTTGATACAATCGAAAGCAAAATTACTAAAAAAGGTAGCGTATCTAAATCATTAGAAAAGCTGCAGCAAGAATACTCAAAACGTGGAATTAATCTAGTTTGCATAAAAGAAAAGTGGTCCTTCAGAACCTCTCCTAATCTATCAAATATTATGTCACAAGAAAGGACGGTCGAAAAAAAACTTTCTAGAGCTGCTGTTGAGACTTTAGCCATAATTGTTTATCACCAACCTGTTACTAGAGCAGAGATTGAAGAAATAAGAGGAGTTGCATTCGGAACAAATACTCTTGAAATATTGATGGAGCTTAATTGGGTAAAACCGGGTGGTCGTAAAGATGTACCAGGTAGACCAATTCAGTATGTTACGACAGATGAATTTTTAAGCCATTTTAATCTACAAAAATTATCTGATCTACCAACAATTGATGAATTAGGTGCTGCTGGATTAATTGACAGCACTAATGTCGATAGTGCAATTTTTGGAACTGGTAAATTCTACAAAGAAAAACAAGAAGAAAAAAAAGAGGATATTTATTCTAATATTGATGAGATGCTAAATAGTACTCTTGATACTGAAGAGAAAGATTAACAAAAAAGTAACTTTTAAATTAATCGTAAAAAGGTTATAAGTTTTTATGAGCATAGGAATTTGGCAAATTGCAATCGTAGTTATATTAGTAGTCTTATTATTTGGACGAGGTAAAATTTCTAGTCTGATGGGTGATGTAGCTAAGGGAATTAAAAGTTTTAAAAAAGGAATGGCGTCAGATGTTACTGACGATACAGAGCCAAAAAATATTTCCGACGAAAATAAAGACTCAGAAAAAAAAGATTAAATCACATGCCTACTATTGGTTGGTTTGAGATATTAATTGTTGTTGGTATTGCAATTGTTGTTCTCGGCCCAAAAGATTTTCCAATCATGTTAAAGAAAGCTGGTTCTTGGATAGGATCTGCTAAAAGATATGTAAGCAACATTCAAAATGAAGTTTCTAATTTAGAAATTGATGAAGAAAAAATTGATAAAGAAATAAAAAAAGAAACTAAAAAAGATGAGTAATGAAGAAAATGAAGGTGGATTTGTTAGCCACCTAACTGAATTAAGAAAAA
Organism: uncultured Pelagibacteraceae bacterium; assembly: GCA_902571955.1. Taxonomy (GTDB): domain Bacteria; phylum Pseudomonadota; class Alphaproteobacteria; order Pelagibacterales; family Pelagibacteraceae; genus Pelagibacter. The sequence continues at coordinate 7,876 of CACGDZ010000017.1, forward strand.
GATTAATACATAGTTTCGTATTTCTAATAATCTTTTTTGTAATTTGTTATATATTTGCGGAACATATTTATGGTTTTTTAGTTGATCCATTTGCTCAAGCTGTAAAAGATGATGGATCTGATCGAAGGCTTATTTTTACAGCCTTACAAGAAACTTTTTTAACCTATATAAAGGTATCTTTTTTCACTGCTTTTTTTGTGACTTGTCCATTTATTTTAATGCAAATATGGAAATTTATTGCACCAGGTTTATACAAACATGAAAAAGTTGCAATACTTCCGTACCTTGTATTAACACCAATACTTTTCTTTTTAGGGGGTATGCTTGTTTACTATTTGATAATGCCTCTGGCTATCAAATTCTTTTTATCTTTTGAAAGCACAGGGATGTCCACAAGTCTTCCAATTCAATTAGAGGCTAAGGTAAATGAATATTTATCACTTGTTATGAAGTTAATTTTTGCGTTTGGAATAAGTTTTCAATTACCTATAGTTTTAAGTTTATTAGCTAGAATAGGTGT
>CACGDZ010000018.1 GCA_902571955.1 uncultured Pelagibacteraceae bacterium
ATAAAGTTGTTCCTGCTCCAATTGCTGGCCAATCAAGACCACCTTCCCCAATGATTGTAGGAATAAATGGTGGAGCTGTTTGTGCATTGAATTGAGTTAGCAAAACAGCAAAAGCGTACTCATTCCATGAAAAAATCATACAAAAGATCGCAGTTGCGGCTATACCAGTCATTGCTTGTGGAAGAACAACTTTAAAGAAAGCTTGAAGTCTAGAATAACCATCAATCATGGCTGCTTCTTCATATTCTTTAGGAATTTCATCCATAAATCCTTTTAATAACCATACCGCTAAACTTAAGTTTACAACGGTGTACAATATGATCATTCCAAGGTGGGTATCCCCAAGACCTAATTTTCTGTACATAATAAATATAGGAACAGCTACTGCTATTGGGGGAAACATCCTGGTCGAAAGAATAAAAAATAACAAATCATCTTTTAAAGGAACCCTAAACCTTGAAAATGCATATGCAGCCAATGCTCCTAAAAATACAGATGCGAACGTTGAACCAAATCCAATTATCATTGAATTTGAGTATCTACCCAAAAATTTTGATGGTCCTGTTATAACCATTTCTCTACTTCTAACTAGTTCTTCATACCAATTTTTTGGGGGAGGTAATGAATCAAGGTATTCTTGTGACTGTCTTGACCTATTAGTAAACAAGTTAACATATCCCTCTAGTGATGGTTCAAACAGAACTTCGGGTGGATATGAAATAGCACTATCAACATTTTTAAAACTCGTCATTACCATCCAAGATATTGGTATCAAAGTAATTACAGCGTAAACTATGATAATAGCAGCAGCCATTTTTTTTGAAAAAGACGAAGGTTCCAAATATGATCTAGAAGTATCCATCAGCGTTCCTTTATTTTATTCATTACTTTTACGTAGACATTTCCAAAACCAAATATGGTAACAAAAAGAATAACAGCAAATGCTGAACTGTAACCTGTTTTCCATTTTTCAAACGCTTCTCTTTTTAAGTTAATTGAAGCAAGCTCTGTGGCGGAGCCGGGTCCTCCAGATGTGAGTTCAACAACCATGTCAAACATTTTAAAATTCTCAATCCCTCTAAAAAGCAAAGCTAGTAATAAAAATGGTAGAACGGAAGGCAAAGTAATATATATGAATTGCTGCCATTTACTGGCTCTATCAACTTCTGCAGCTTCATATAAATAATTTGGCACAGATCTTAGACCTGCTAAGCAAATTAACATTGTAAAAGGTGTCCACATCCATGTATCAACAATAACAATAGCCCAAGGAGCAAGAGTACTAGAACCAATCATGTCAAAGCTTCCTAAATCGTAGAAAAAATTAACCACGTAATTAAATAGACCAACTTGGGGATTATAAAGATAAGTCCAAAATACACCTACTACAGCAGGTGATAACATCATGGGCAAAACAATTAATGTGGTTAGTAGTTCATTACCTTTAAATTTCCTGTTTAGAAGTAAAGCTAAACCCAAACCTATAATTGCTTGAAGTAACAAAGTCCAAAACATAAAGCTTGCTGTAACTTGCATTTTTTCCCATATGGCTTCTTTATTAAGGACTTTAATGTAATTTTTTAAACCAACGAACTGAGGTTCTCTTCCAATTTTATTTGCGTAAAAATTTGTAAAAGACATTTTAATTGCATAGACCAATGGATAAATATTAATAGCCAGCAACAGAAGCACAGTTGGTCCAATAAAAAGCCAACCTACAGCTTTATCAGAAAGTCCCTTGAATTTTTTTTTAACGCTCATATGAATTTTTTATAAAAAAAGGGGAGGTTTAACCCCCCCTAATTTTTTAATTTCTTAACTGTTAATGTTAAAGTTTTCCGTCTGCTTCGAACACTTCAACCCACTCCTCGATAATTTTATCTAGAGCTTCTTTAGCAGTTCCTTTTCCATTAACAACATAGTCATGAATTGCTTCTTGCATAGGAAGCATTAACTCAACGAATGTTGGTTCTTGCCAAAAATCTTTGACAATTCCCATTGAGTCCAAGAACCCTTGAGCGTAAACAGTAGATGTTGGAAATGATGGTGAATTTAAAACATCATTATGACATGAGTACCCACCTAGATCCCACCATTTTTGCTGTACATCTGGTCTTGCAAACCACTTAATGTATTCAAGAGCAAGATCTTGTTTGTCTGAGTATTTAACAACAGATATCCCTTGTCCTCCTAATGTTGCAGCTGCAACATTTTGTTTTGGATTTGCAAAGAAACCACTAACTCTTCCATCACTGTCTTCTTTAGAAACACCAGGCCAGAAAGCATACCAGTTCATTTGGAATGCAACTTGTCCTGATTTGTAAGCATCTAAATTTGCAACCATGTAAGCATCAGAGTGTCCTGGAGGTGCACAGTCTTCATATAACTTTCTATAAAACTCAACTGCTTCTACAGCTTGTGGTGAATTGAAATATCCTTCCATATCGTATGGTTTGTTAGGATTTTCATATTCCATACCCCATGCATACATTGCAGCTGTAACACCCATTGTTATACCTTCTGATCCACGCTCTGTGTTAATTGCAGCCCCATATCTTTTTTGACCATCAATTTCTCTTCCTTGGAAGAATTTACACATATCATGTAATTGGTTCCAGTTAGCAGGAACTCCTAGATCATATCCGTGTTTCTTTTTGAACTCTGATTTTAGTTCTGGTCTATCAAACCAGTCTTTTCTATAAGCCCAAGCTAACGCATCTCCCATAGCTGGCAATGCGTAGTAATTTTCACTACCCTTTGGCCAAGTCGAATATGCATAAACTGTAGCTGGTGAGAAATCACTCATTGAAATTCCCTCTTTATCAAAGAAGTCATTTAATTTCACGTAATGCCCATAAACAGCTCCAGCACCGATCCATTGTGAGTCACCAATTAATAAGTCAAATGTTTTACCTTTGTTGTTAAGTTCATTTAACATACGGTCAGCAAAATTTGGCCATGGTACAAACTCAAAGTTTACTTCTATTCCAGTTTCAGCCGTAAATTCTTTAGTTAACTCTTGCAAAGCATTCGCTGGGTCCCAAGCGGCCCATCCTAATGTTATAGATTTTGCATTTGAATTTACAGAGAACGAAAATAGAGAAACAAACAATAAAATCATTATTTTTTTCATTTTATCTCCTCTTAGTTTATTTTTCTTAAGAATAGTCTACCCAAGATGAGTTGTGCCTGCTAGTATTTTTTTATTATAAAAATTGTTGATAAATTCAAAGAGAGGGGGAGATTATGAACAATATAAAAGGTCCTGCAATTTTCCTAGCACAATTTGTAGGTGAAGATGCACCATTCAATTCTTTAGATAATATTTGTAAGTGGGTATCTTCATTAGGTTATAAAGGTGTTCAAATTCCGAGTTGGGATGCTAGATTAATTGATCTGAAGAAAGCATCTGAAAGCAAAGATTATTGTGATGAAATCAAAGGCGTAACAAAAAAATATAATCTCGAAATTACAGAACTATCAACACATCTTCAAGGACAGTTGGTTGCGGTACACCCAGCATACGACACAGCATTTGATGGATTTGCAGCACCTGAGGTTAGAGGCAATCCAAAAGCGAGACAAGAGTGGGCAGTAAATCAATTAATGATGGCAGCTAAGGCCTCAAAAAATCTTGGGTTAGATAGACATGTTACTTTTTCAGGAGCACTTGCTTGGCCTTATGTTTATCCTTGGCCTCAAAGACCTGAAGGATTAATTGAAAATGCATTTAATGAGCTCTCAAATCGATGGAAACCAATTCTCGATCAATTTGACCAAAATGGAGTTGATCTCTGTTACGAGATACATCCAGGTGAAGATCTTCACGATGGTATTACATTTGAAATGTTTTTAGAAAAAGTTGGTAACCATAAAAGATGCAATATGCTTTATGATCCTAGTCATTATGTTTTACAGAATTTAGATTACTTGGCTCATATAGATATTTATCATGAAAAAATAAAAATGTTTCATGTTAAAGATGCAGAGTTAAATCCTTCTGGAAAACAAGGAGTGTATGGTGGATTTCAATCTTGGGTTAACAGAGCAGGTAGATTCAGATCTCTTGGTGATGGACAAGTAGATTTTAAGTCAATTTTTTCAAAATTTACTTCATATGGTTATGATGGTTGGGCAGTTCTTGAATGGGAGTGCTGTTTAAAACATCCAGAGGATGGCGCAAGAGAAGGAGCTGAATTTATTAAAAATCATATTATCAACACTACAGAAAAAGCATTTGATGATTTTGCAGGAAGTGGAGCAGATATTGAAGCAAATAAAAAAATGCTAGGTATAAATTAGTGCAAAGAAAAATCCGTATTGGAATGGTCGGCGGAGGAGAAGGCGCTTTTATTGGTGGTGTTCACAGAATAGCGTTACGACTTGATGGTTATTACGAATTAGTAGCAGGATGTTTTTCATCTAATTTTGATAACTCAAAAGAAACTGGAAGAAAACTTGGATTGTCAAATGAACGTATCTATAAAACTTATCAGGAAATGGCAGAAAAAGAGTCTGTTCGTTCAGATGGAATAGATGTTGTTTCTATAGTAACCCCTAATCATCTTCATGTGCCAGTAGCAAAAATTTTTGGAGAAAAGGGTATTCATATTATTTGTGATAAACCTCTTGCCTTATCAAGTGAAGAAGCAAATTCTCTAAAAGATATCATAGAAAACAAAAAGATAATTTTTGCGTTAACACATAATTATACCGGATATCCAATGGTAAGACATGCAAGATCTCTTATAAAAAAAGGTGATCTTGGAAAAATTAGAGTTATACAAGCAGAATACCCTCAAGATTGGTTGACTACAAAAGCTGAAGATACTGGTTTGAAACAAGCTGAGTGGAGAACTGATCCTAAAAGATCAGGAGGAGGAGGTTGTATAGGAGATATTGGAACTCATGCATTTAATCTTATTAGGTTTATTACTGAATTAGAATTGGATGAGTTATCAGCTGACATTCACACTTTTGTAAAAGGCAGAAAACTAGATGATAATGCACAAATCATGCTTAGATTTAAAGGAGGTGCAAAAGGTGCGATATGGTCTAGCCAAGTTGCAGTCGGTAATGAAAATAATCTAAAAATCAGAGTGTATGGTGAAAACGGTGGGTTAGAGTGGAAACAAGAAGATCCGAATTATTTGTATTATACAAAATTTGGAAAACCTACTGAAAAAATAACAAGAGGTAGTGGCAGTGCAAATAAAGAAGCTAACGACGTTACAAGAGTTCCGCCAGGTCATCCTGAGGGATATTTGGAAGGTTTTGCAAATATTTATACTGATGTTTCTAAAAGATTAAATGCTCAAATAAATAATGAAAAATATGACGAGTTAGATGACTGTTACCCAACTATTTATGATGGAGTCGAAGGGATGAAGTTTATAGAGACTGTTTTAGACTCAAGCAAAAACAATAGTAAATGGATTCAGTTTAATAAATAAAATTAAATTAATTTTGATAAGTCTCTTTTATTTGTTTTATAAGTTGGCAGTGGATATTTAAAAGCATATTTCCCAACACGACTTTCTTTGGCTTTTTCCCAAAGAGCCAACCACTGTTTGAAATTTTTTATTTGAATATTTTTTTTATTTTTACTTCTCACATAGAAATTTGGAAGAGGTTCTCTACCAGAAGGTTGTCCAGCTATATTATATCTTAGGTCAGCACTTATTCTAAAGTCGTCAGATCTATTCGGTAAAGAACAATGTATAGAGTGTTTGTGCAACAATATTACATCACCAATATTTGCTTCCAAATAAATATGCTCCATATTATCAAGTAATTCACTATTTTTTAATTCCACTTGCCCCCTGTATCCAGATATATGATTTAATAATCCCATTTTATTAATTTTTTTTACTGTAATCATGCATCCATTTTTCTTTGTTGTTTTAGTAAAAGGAATCCAAACTGTGACCATATCTGTTAATTTTTGTCCCCGAGAATTTAAAACAGCAGCATCTTGATGCCAAGGTGTTCTTCCACTTAAACCGTCATGAATTGATCCTTTTGGTAATTTTTTTTCAGGTTGTTTAATTCTAGTATTTTGAACCGGATTTGACATTATTTCTTTCCCTAAAATTTTTTCTACAACATCTAAAATTTTTTTATTAGTAATTAAATTCCACAATGATTGTGTAGCAAAATAATTGCTATCTTTTTTTACGTGGTCTCTCGGTAATCTTGTATTAAAATATTGATCCAAATCATAGATATTAAGTTTAGAAATAAAAGAATATTTTTTTCTAAAATCGAGGTTAAGAACTTTTTTAATCTCTTTTCTCTTAGTGTATTTTTGTATGAGACAATCCATTACAAATTCCATATCATTAAGAACTGGTTTTAAGTCTCTCTCAAAATTAAGTACATTTTTTATAATTAAATAACCATTCTCATATAATTTTTTTTGAAAAGTATTTTTCATTATTAAAATTTATTTTATCATTCAAATAATTTCAATGGTTTGGTGGTGTGGTTAAATAGTTCGCGTCATGAAAAGAAGTAAGCATTCTTTTTTTATTGCTAACTATATGCGGATAATATGAGATCCCTTTGAAATTCCATATTACTGGTTTATTTAACGCATAACTGCCATAAATAAAAAAACGTTTTGGACAATTTCTTTCTATAAACCTCTTTACTCCATGATAAGAATTTGGAGTAGATTGAAAAAAAACAACAGTTCCTTTTTTTGGCGTAAAAGACTTAACTATTTCGAGTTCAGTTATTTTTGGAAATCTTCTAAAACTCTTTCTTAAATTTTTTTTTACTTTTTTTCTGTAGATAGTAAGAGAGCCACCATTTTTTTTTGGTATGTCAGTTAAATAAATTAAGAAATTGTATAATCTAGTAATA
>CACGDZ010000019.1 GCA_902571955.1 uncultured Pelagibacteraceae bacterium
AGATGTTTCGGAAAATGCTGTAATGGTTGGAATTCCAGCAAGAAGTGTTGGAATAGCAGATAGTGAATTTAAACCATATGGAATTACGTCTGATAGTGATAAAAAATCAGATAATGAATAATACCCAAAACGATTTTATTTCTGGAATAGGAAATACTCCATTAATTAAACTTAGAGCAGCTTCAGAAATTACTGGATGTAATATTTATGGAAAAGCAGAATTTTTAAATCCTGGAGGATCAGTAAAAGATAGAGCTGCACTTGCATTAATAAAAGACGCTCAAGAAAAAAAATTAATTTCTAAAGGTGGAACTGTTGTTGAGGGAACAGCTGGTAATACAGGAATAGGTTTGGGTCTTTTAGGAAACTCTCTTGGTTATAAAACAATTATTGTAATGAATGACAATCAAACACAAGAGAAAAAAGATTTACTTAGAAACCTTGGAGCTGAATTAAGATTAGTTCCACCAAAGCCTTATAAAGATGACAACAACTTTGTAAAAGTAGCAGCAAGACTTGCAGATGAACTAAGACCTTCTAATAACAATGGAGTGATTTGGGCTAACCAATTTGATAATACTGCAAATGCTAAAGGACATTATGAAGGCACAGGTCAAGAGATCTGGGAACAGACTGATGGTAAAGTTGATGGTTTTGTTTGTTCTTCAGGGACTGGAGGCACAATTTCAGGTGTTAGCAATGCTCTTAAAGAAAAGAATAAAGATATAAAAATTTATTTATCAGATCCAAAAGGTTCTGCTCTTTATAATTACATTAAAAATGGTGAACTTAAATCAGAGGGTGGTTCAATTACTGAAGGTATTGGCTCAAGTAGAGTGACTGCTAACTTTGGTGAGGCCAAAATTGATGATGCATATTCAATTGATGACCATGAAGCTCTGCCTATTCTATATGATTTAATTCAAAACGAGGGATTAAGTTTGGGTACAAGCTGTGGGATAAATATTGCAGGAGCAATTAGAATGGGAAAAGAGTTAGGGCCAGGAAAAACTATTGTAACTATTCTTTGTGATAGAAGTGACAAATACGCAACTAAAATGTTTAATAAAAAATTTCTAGAAGAAAAAGGTTTGCCGATACCTAATTGGTTTTAAATATAAATTTTATCAGCTAATCCGTAAGTAAGAATAGCACTTAAAATTGTAAGTACTCCAGCAGCTATTACACCTTCACTGTTAGTCTTTTCAGTGTGTCCAAGTTTATTTATGTAAATGGTATAAATACCAAATATTAAGTACATTAAATTTTGAACAAATACTAAATTAAAGAACGCCCAAGTTCCATTTACTCCACCATCTCTAACAAACATGATATAAAGAGCCATTAAGAAAGACCCAACAAAAGGAGCTCCAAAAAATCTTGTAATCACAGCTGCTGAATGATCGATGTTATATTGATCCATAAAACCCTTAGTTCCAACTATAGCTCTGAAAGCATAAACAGCATAAACAAGGAAATGAACAACAAAAATGATTAGATAAACAATTCCGTTAAATTTTTCGATCATAAATAATTATTACCAAATGTTTAATTTAAATTATATAGCATAATCGACATTTTTTACACTCTTAAAATGCATATCTGTCGCGCGTTATAAACACAAGAGACTCATTGTTAAAAATGTAACACTCTTTTAAATAATTTATTAATTACAACTTATTAGAAAAATAATGAAAAAAATAATTTTCACGTTTTTATTGTTTCTGCTAACAGCAACTTCACACGCAAAAATAAGTAATAAAGAAACATCAGAATCTTTAAAATGTGCAGGAATTTTTACATCTACTCAATTTATTAAACAAGGTGAGCTTCCAAATGGAGATTTGGCTTACAAAGAAAATAGTCTGGCTGCAGCAAAGGTTACTAGAGAATTTCTTACAAATGAGGGTGTTTCAGAAGATAAAATAAATTCAAGTATAAATTCTACTGTTGATGAAATGTTTGGTAAACCTTATCAAAAAACTTTAATGGATAATTGCTATGCATTTATTTTCAAATTAATACCAAATGGTAAAGAAAAAGTAGAGGAGACTTCGAAAACAATTTATGGAGGATAGAATATGATTATAAAAATAGAGGAAAATATAAAATCGTTTTCAGCATGGAGGGATATGGTTAAAGCTAATGCTGAAAAAATTAAAGGATTTGGTGCAACCATTATTTTCGCTGGTGTATCAAAAGAAGATGCTTCAAAATTTACAGTGATTGTAAAATATGCAACTATGGAAGGGTTTGAAGCATTTAAAAATGATAAAGAGCTTCACGCAGCAAGAGCTGCAGCTGGAGTTGATTTAGACTCAGCAAAAATCACTCCAATGGATGGGGACTTTATGGAAAATTTTTCAGGATAATAAAATAGGAGGTTAAAATGAAAGATATCTTAGTAGTAGGAAAGTTAAAAGAAGGAGCCTTTGAAAAGTTTATGGGCTTTATGCAATCAGATGAGGGTATGGCTGAAAGAAAAAAAGTTGCGGATGTTTCAAAAACAATAGCTAGTGTCTCACCTGATAAATCAACAATAATGTTTAAAATTGCAGTTCATGACATGGCAGCACTTCATTCATTTTTGGATGGATCAAATCCAGTTTCAAAACCTGTATTTGATGAAGTAATGAACGGTTATGAAATTTACGAATTAGCTAAATTATAGTAGAAGACTGTGTCTACACATACTGACTAATCTCTGCTAAACTAGCTTGCTAAATTATTGGTAACAAGGAGGAATAATGTCTAAATTTTATGTAATTGGAAAGGCAAGTCCTGATTTATTAAAAAAAATGCATGCTGACCCTACTGCAGATAGAGGTGCAGTAATGAAATCTATGTGCGATAGCTTGGGCGTAAAAGCAATTAGTTACGAATGGTTAAGAGGACGTTTTGATGTTCTTTTCTGCGTTGAAGGAGATTACGAAAGTGTTCTTGCAATGAAAGTAACTGTTTTAAATAGTGGAATGATGTCGGATCTGATGGTTCATGAAGTATTTGATTATAACAGTGCATTTAAAAAGGCAGCTGATGTTTCAAAAAGTTATAAAAAACCAGGTGAATAAATAGAAAGGAATAATATGTCTATATTAGAAAAATATAGTGCTGCAATAAAAAATAAAGATGAAGCAGTGATGAATGATCTTTTGCATGATGATTTTAAATTCACGATGCATAAGTCAGGAAATGTTTTAGGCAAAGCTGATGTTGTCAAATGGGCAATGAGTGGTGACATAAATCAAGATAAAGTAAGAGTTGTTTATGAAAATGATGAAGTTGGTGTTCATCATTCATTTGTTACATTTGATGATGGAAATGTAGAGGCTGTAATGGCAGTTTATAAATATGATAATGGAAAAATTATTAGTTTAGAAACTGGTGCTACACCTATGCCAAAGTAAGTGAGTGGTATTGATTTTTATTTTTCGATAGGGAGTACTTACACCTATCTTTCTGTAACCAGAATACTTGATGTTGAAAAACAACATCAAGTAAAATTTAGTTGGAAACCCTTTTCAGTTAGAGCAATTATGAAGGAAATGAATAATATTCCATTTCCAAAAGATAAGATTAATAAAGTCAATTACATGTGGAGAGACATTGAAAGACGAGCAGAAGGATATGGTTTTTTTGCTAAGACACCAGTTCCCTACCCTTTATCTGAATTTGATTTAGCAAATCAAATATCAATCTTAGGTTTTGAAAAAGGTTGGGGAGAAAAATTTGTGATGCTAACTTATAAAAAATGGTTCCAGGAAGGCAAAGAACCTGCAATTGAACCTAGCATTAATGAGGTTTGTGATGAATTAAATTTAAATAAAGATGAAATTATATCAGAAGCAAAATCAGAAAATATAGAGGCAAAATATATTGAAAACACAAATTCAGCTCGTGAAAATAAAATTTTTGGTAGTCCATCTTTTATAGTAAAAAATGAACTCTTCTGGGGTGATGATCGAATGGAAGATGCTATTAGATGGTCTCTTAAATAATTCTATATATTCTCTTAAAATTCATTTAAAATCATTGTATGAGTCTTGCTAGTTCATATTTATTTTTAGGTATTGCAGTATTTTTGGGTGTTACCTCAAACAGTTTTGCAAAAAGTGCTGAGGGTTTTACACTATTTGTTCCAAGTATAATTACAGCAATTACAATTGTATTGTGTATGTATGCACTTTCATTAGTAATGAAAAATATTCCTATGGGAATTACCTACGCTTCTTTCGCTGGACTTACAATTATTGCAACAGTCATTGTTGGTGTAATTAAATATAATCAAGTTCCCAATTTATATTCTATGATAGGCCTAGCATTTATTATAGTTGGAGTATTAATGGTAAATTTATTAGGAAATCAATAATATGAAACCATTGTTAGGCTATTTATTTTTAGCTTTAGGTATTTCTTTTGGAATTGCATCTAATAGCTTGGCCAAAATTTCTGAAGGATTTACAAAATTAACTCCTTCTGTTTTATGTATTCTGTTTATGTGTATTACAATGTTTTCAATTGCAAAAGCAATGCATGCTCTTCCAGTTGGTTTTGCTTATGCAACATATAGCGGACTAACAGTAACGGGAGTTGTTCTGTTTGCAGTGTTAAAACTTAATCAGGTCCCAAATATTTACGGAATTGTAGGAATAATATTAATTATTGTTGGTGTAATTATGGTTAATTATCTTGGACGGCTAAACTGATATTTTTTTAAAATCTCTGGAAGTATATGATTTCCATCATCATTTAATGGCAACTCAAACTCTTCCTCAACATTTGCAATGTCTAAAGGCGAATATAAATGAGGATACATATCTCCATTTGAAGCTTGTTCCCATAGTAAGTGCTCAAGTTTAAATGCACTCACTTTTAATAAAATTAAATTATCTTTTTTTGAATAATGTCTTCTTAGGGTTTCCTCTACTTGATCTTCCTCTGAGAAATGTATGTAACCGTCTTCAATATCTTTTTTTGATCCTCCATAAGTTCCGGTTTGTTTGGCTTTTTGCCATTCATCTTTATCAATAATTTTGAAAATAAACTCTAAATTCATTTTACCAGGAAGAGTTTGGACCTTTTAAGAATTCTTTTTCTTCTTCAGTAGTTTCTCGTCCTAAAATTTCATTTCTATGAGGATATCTATGAAATTGTCTGATCGCTTTTGTATGATCCTGCCAAAACTTTTTAATCTTATTATATTCTTCATGCTCTCTTAAATATTTATTTAATAAATAATATGCCATTTCGTGATCACTAATTTCCTCACTATGAATTAAAGGTAATAGCATAAAAAATCTTTGATCAACATTCATTGTTTCTAAATAACCAGAATAAACTGCATCATTTACTATCAATCTTGTTTTTTGGTCTTGAGCAAAAGCTCTTTTATTGCCTCTAAATAAATTACGAGAAAACTGATCAAACAAAATTACAAGAGCGAGACAACTCATTGGGTTATCTTGCCAATCGTCATACTCATTATTACATGCAAACTCATAATCTTTTAGAAAATTTTCTCTGATTTTCTTATCAAAGATGTCATCTTTTTTGAAACGCATTTCAAAAGGAGTTTCTTTAAACCAAAAATCTAAAATAACTTGTGCTCTTTCTGGTATCATTTAGAGACTGGTTTCAATAATTTTAGAAAATTATTATGAATTTTTTTATTTGAAGAAACTAAGATATTTCCAGCATTAGCCGCATCTCTATTATCCCAGGTACTAATGATACCACCTGCTGCCTTAATAATTGGTATAAGTGGGTGGATATCCCAAATTTTATTTGAGCACTGTATTACTATGTCTACTCTTCCCTCTGCTAAGTGAGAATAACTTAGAGCATCACTACATGGAAATTGCATTAATTTCAAAATTTTTGGAATTTTTTTTTGTTGATTTAATGACAACCAACCATGAAAAGCAGCAGAAACCTTTACACTTTTAAACGTAGCTTTTTTATTTACTGATAATTTTTTCTTTTTTCCTTGAGAAATGACATAAGCAAGTTGATCAGAATAATTTAAATAATATTTTTTAAGAACTGGAAAGTTTGCTAATCCCAGAATTGGTATTCCCTTAAAATTTAATGAAATTAAGTTACTCCAAGTTGGGTTTCCTATAACGTATGATCTTGTTCCATCTATAGGGTCAATTACCCAGGTATAATCACTTTTTGAATTTGTTGAACCATATTCTTCGCCAATAACTTGATGTGTAGGAAATTTTTTTTTAATCCTTGAACGTATAAATTTTTCAAAAGCTCTGTCTGAAGTAGTTACTGGATCATAACCTTTTCCTTTAAGCTTGTTAGATACTTTAAAGGTTCTGTTCAATTTTGAATTATAGAACTTAGTTAAATCCTTTGCTAATTGATTCAAAAAACTAGCGTATATAGGGTATTTTTTTCTATCAAAATTAATCACACAGAACTCATACTATTTAATTTATGTTGATTAAAGTTAAATTTTAAATAATCCTCAGGTGGTAATTATGAAAATTGAGCTAAATCAAAATAAGGTTTTTTATAATAATGGATCTGAAAAAAAAGAAATTCACCCATTCTGGTTACGTGAAAGAGTAAATGGTGAAGAATACCTAGATAAAGGAACTCAACAGAGGCTTTTCGATC
>CACGDZ010000020.1 GCA_902571955.1 uncultured Pelagibacteraceae bacterium
ATTAGGATATTCTCAAAGTTATTGAAAAGAAAAGTTATATTAAATAAAAAAATTATTTCAAATAAACATAAAAAAATTAATATTTCACTGACACCTAATGAAATTAATTTAATTAAAAATGAAATAAAAAAATATAATAAAAAAAATTTTATAAGAATAAAAGTTTTATAAATGAAAAAAAGAATTTTTATTTGTACAAGTGAATTTAAATCAGAGAAAAATTTTGATGGTGGTATTTCTTCACACTTTTACCGACTAGCAAAAGAGTTAAATACTAAATATGATGTTACAATCGTTACTTCCTCAGATAAATCGGGAGATTTAATATATGATGGATTAAAAATTATTAGAGTCAAAATATTTAATATTTTTACCAAATTTTTTTTAAAAATCACTGATAAAAATAAATTTCAAGGAGAAATTTTTGCACGACCTTTTTTTTGTTTAATACAGAGTTACTTTTTAAACAGAAAAATTTCAAAAATTTTAGACTCTAATTCAATTATAATTTATAGCAGCTATCAATATCTCAATTTTTTTCAGAAACAAGATTGGAAATCTATAGTTTATATATGGAGTATCCAAAAAGAATGGAACTTCGTCAACCCAAATTCAATTTTTCAAAAAATTGATACTTATTTTGAAAATAAATCATTTTCAATTGCAAAAAAAATCATATCAGTAAGTAAATTATTAATAAATAAAATTGATAATAACTTTCAAAACAAAACTTTATTGATTAGACCACTTTATATACCAACGAATAATTATAATGATTTACAAAATTTTAATAAAAATATTATTTTAAATAACGGCAAATATTTTCTTTATTTTGGGTCTATGATTAAAAGAAAAGGAATTGATTTAATATTTCAGATTCTCCCTAATTTAATAGAAAAATATCCTGATTATAAATTTTTATTTTGTGGTTCAAATTCTAAATTTGATGGATTTTCAAAGAGAGAAATTTTGGAAAATTATAAGAAGAGTTACCCAGAAAATATTTCAATTTTTGAGAGTTTGCCACATAATGATCTTTTTTTATTAATTAAAAATTCTAAAATAGTAGTAATGCCAACTTATATCGATACTGTACCTTCAATGAGTTTAGAAGCATTAGACCATAATGCCACCATCTTATGTAGTTCAAATTCAAGCATTGATGAATATATAACTAATAATAAAAATGGATTTATATTTGAGAACGGCAATGCAAATGATTTATTTAAAAAAATAATACATATTAGTAACCTGAATGGAGATAAAATTAGTGAAATAAAAAATAAGGGCAGAGATACTTTAAAAGAATACTTTTCGGAAGAGAATACATTAAGAAAATTAGAAGAAATTATAAATGAAATTTAAAAACTTATTTATACTATTTACAATAATAAACCAAAAAAAATTTTTATCAGATCAGCTGAAAAAAATATCTTTTTTTTCTTTTATTCAACCACTTATTGAACTCGGTATAATTCTTTTAATTATTCCATTTATAACCAATTTTATAAAAAAGAACGAAACTTTATATTTTGAAAGGTTAATTACAATAATAAATCCAGATATTAAGAATAATGTTTTTATTCAAATTGTTATTGCATTAATTATTCTGATTATTTTATATCTACTTCTAATTTTTATTGAAAAAAAAATTATAAAAATTTGCTTCGATTTTTTTTCTAAAACAAAAACATACACATTAAAATTTATCTTAAATCAAAATTTTAAATATTTATTTAATACTGACGTAGCAAATCAGGTTCAAGTGGTTAGTAATGAAATAAACGTTCTAGTCCAAGCTAGTTTATCTTTCGCTAATATTATTAAAGCGATTTCTTTATTTTTAACTTTTTCTTTGGTTCTTTTATATTTGAATCCAAAAATTACAATAATTATAATATTTGTACTTGCTACAATAAATCTTATTTTATTCGTTTCTTTTAAAAAAAAATTTTCTGATTATGGTAAACAAGATATTAAGGCATCTCTAAAATCTAATTCAATAATTTTTAATATAATTTCAAATATTTTCTCTATTAAACAATATTCAATTGAAAATGATGCGTTAAATATTAGTAGAAATTCCTTTGATATTTTACAAAAAATTAGATCTGAATATTTATTTTCACAGAAATTAATTAAATTTCTTTTAGAAATAATTATTTTTTCTTCACTACTAATATTTTTGATTTTATTTTCAAAAAGTAAATTATTTTTTGATGAAAATTTAGCTTTTTTATCAATTTTGATTTATGGTATTTTTAGACTTTTTCCACTATTGAGCCAATTTAACACAAATTTTGGATCTTTAGTTAAACTTGAAAAAGGCTCAGAGACGATAAAAAAATCTCTTCAAAATTTAAGTCAAGATCAAACCAAAGATATTGAGTTTAATATAAGTGATATAAAAAAAAATGAATTAATAATTAAAAACTATTCAATTACAATTAATAATAAAAAGTTAATTGAAGATTCAAATTTATATTTAAATCAGGGTAAAATATATTTTCTTATTGGGGCAAATGGTTCTGGTAAGTCATCTTTTTTAAAGTCTTTATTGCATGTAAATGATTATGAAGGAGAAATCTTTTATGGGGATGTTGAATTAAAAAAAATAAATATAAATAAACTTTTTAAAATTACAAAATATTGCCCTCAAAATGATATTATATTTGATGATACTATCGCTTTTAATATTATACTTAATAACGAGGAAATTAAAAATACAGAATATTTTAATAAGGTTATTGATGCATGTGAATTAAGTGATTTTGTTAAAGATAGAAATATATATGAATATGGAGTTGGTGAAAATGGTTATAAAATTAGCGGTGGTGAAAAACAAAAAATATTACTAGCGAGAGCCTTATATTCAAAACCTAATTTTCTTTATCTTGATGAAAGTTTTTCAAATATTTCAAATTCTGATACAGTCAAAATATTCAAGAAACTTGAAAAAATCTTACCAAAATCTTTGATAATTATTATTACACATCAAATGCCTCAAATGGATAATTTAAATCTATTAAAAATTGAAAATAAAAAAATTGAAAAAAATTAACTTATTTCGCTTTAATCATAATTTTCTTAATTTTTGTTAAACGATATTTTGGATACGCTTTTTTAAATGCCTCACATGCTTGAAATAAGTTCATAGCTTTTCCATTTTGGCTTTTAATTTTAAGAGTTGATGCAAACTTGATTAATTTAGTAAATTTAGGTTTAAAATTTACATCATAAATATATTTGTTGATCAACCAAGATATCTCTATATTTTTTAAAGGAGATTTTTCTTTTAGTTTTAAATTTCCTAAAGAGCTCGCATTAATAAATACATCAGTTTTTTTAAGAAAATTCTTAAAATTTTGTTTATTAATTAATATAATATTTTTATGTTTTTTTATTTTTAATTCTGATCTGTTAAATAGAAAAATTTTTTTTTTTCTAGAGACCAATTCTGCAACAATTGCTTTTCCAACCCCACCATATCCATAAACAAAAAAAGTTTTTTTTTTAATATATTTGTCTAAAGAATAATAAAACCCAAGACAATCTGTATTAAATGCTTTTAATATATTTTTTTTTTTTAAAACAAAATTTGCTGCATTACAAAGAGATACTCTTTTGTCAAGATGATCAGCGTATCTTACTATTTTTTCTTTATATGGATTTGTTATTAAAAAAGATTTAAATTTTTTTTCTTTTTTAAATATCTTTATAAATTTAGGTATTTCATCTTTTTTAATATCTAGTGGTATAAAAATACTGTTTATTTTTAATTTTTTAAAAACAAAGTTCCATAATTTTGGTGACCTTGCTCCTTTAGATGGATTTTCACCTAAAATAAAATGAATATCTCTATACTTAGAAAAATTAAAATTGACAAGTTCTCTAAATAACATTTTTGTTTAGGGTTTTCGCAATTTTTTTTAAGGATTTTAAAAGATCTCTAAACTGTTTATAATTTAATGTTTGAAGGTTATCTACTTTAGCATTTTTTGGATCAGGGTGAATTTCTATCATTATGCCATCAGCACCTGCTGCCGTTGAGGCTAAACTCAAAGATTTGACCCATCGAGAGTTAAAGCACGCATGACTAGGATCTGAAATTACTGGAAGGTGAGTAATTTCTTTTAAGGCAACAATTGCAGTGATATCTAAAAGGTAACGACTTACAGCTGAATGTGTATGAGGAGCAACTATACCTCTTTCACATAACATTAAATTTTTATTTCCCTCATTCAATATGTATTCAGCTGCTCCTAGTAAATCTCTTAAACTTGCACCAAAATGTCTTTTTAACATAATAGGTTTATTTGTTTTTGCCACATCTATCAAGAAAGGATAATTTTGCATATTTCTTGCTCCTATTTGAATTATATCAACTATATCCCCAATTTTATCTAAATACTTACTTTCCATTATTTCAGTAATAATTTTACATTTATATTTTTTTCTTATGTAGGCCAAAAATTCTAAACCTTTCTCTCTTGTTTCATAATAATGTTTAGATCTGTAAGGAAAAGTAAGTGGTTTAAAAGCACCTCCTCTAACAAAAATTAATTTGTTTTTTAAAAGTTCCTTAGATACACTTGTCATTAATTTATAACTTTCAACCATATTTGGACCTGCAAATAAAACGATATTTTTATTTGCTCCAATTTTTAGTCCATCAATATTAATTACAGTTTTATGATTTTTGTTTTTTTTGTTACAAAGTGGAAACTTGGTCTTTAAGTCTTCAGAAGTAATATCTTTTCCTGGAAATTTATTTTCAATCATATTTATTTTTTAACATTTTAAAATTTATTTTTTTTTTTGTATTCTCTTTATCTAATTTAGACAAGATGTTAACAGTTTGTTTCAATCTTGTTTTATCATTATCTTGATGTATACCATGATAATGATAAACACAACTTTTAGGAGTATATAATATTCTCCAACCCTTTTTTAAAATATTTTTTGCCCAAATACGATCTTCTATATTTGTTAATTTTTCATCAAAAGGTATCTTAAGCCAAACATTTCTTTTTATGCAACTATTAGCATTATTAAAATATGGATCATTAATCTGCACTTTCTCATCTAATCCAAAAACTATTTTTAAATCTCTTTTAGTTTGATCCGAACTATTTTTTGTTGGTATTTGTCTACCATATACCGCAGCTATTCTTTTTGAATTTATCTTATTTATAAAGTTACTTAACCAATTTTTAGTTTGAGGGATGCAATGCGCAGATAATATTATGATATAATTACCATTTGAGGCTTTAATTCCAATGTTAATCGCCTTACCAGGCTTGTAAGATTTGATTTTAACAACTTTAATATCATATTTTTTACAAATATTTACAGTTTTATCTGAACTATAATTGTCCACGACTATTATTTCCCAGTGTTTGTAATCCTGCTGTTTAATTGAATTTACACAATCTTCAAGCCATTTATCTTCATTCTTGGTTCTTATAATAATACTCGCGACTTTATTTTTTTTCATAATCAACTATTTGTTTATAAAAATTACTTAAAAGTTTTTTTCTTGAATTATTAAATAAAATATATGTGTCTAAAAAATTAATATATTGTTTTTTTTTCAATAAAGTAATAAAATTTTTCTTATCCATCATATCTATTAATTTGTATAAATTTTCATAATCGTTAACATTTTCAAAACAATTATAATTGTCAAAAACTAACTCTCTGTAATCTTTGTCTTTAATTAAAAACTTAAGGAAAATTATTGGTTTCATACTATAAATGCCATCTACAACACCTCCAGAGATTGTTGTTAGAAGTATATTTGCATTATGAGACAAAACAAATAATGAGGAGCTAAAATCAAAAAATTTTTCAAATCTTTCAAGATGTTTATATTTATAAAAGAAGGAGTAACTATCTCTCGAAGGAGGACATACAACAAAGTTAGAACCAAACTTTTGTGTCATTCTTTCAATAAAAATAGTTTCACTCTCAATGTTTTTCTCTTTATGATCAGTCATGACATAAAGTAAACTTTTTCTTTTTATTGCTGTAAAAAAATTGCTCTTTAGAATATCTTGCCACCACTTATCATATTTAAATGAACCTGCTTTAAATACCCTGAAATTTTTTTTTTCATCTATAAATTGGTTGATCTCATACTTTGAATTATAAACTTGAATATTATTCAAATTTTTA
>CACGDZ010000021.1 GCA_902571955.1 uncultured Pelagibacteraceae bacterium
CAAAATTTATTACACCAATTTTTAAATTATATTTTTTTTTATAGGATTGTGCTAATTTAAATAATTTTTGATGACCTTGATGAAGTCCATCAAAATTACCTATTAAGATGATCGATCCTTTGTGTTTTTTTTGAATATTAAAAGTAGAGTAATGTTTTACCATTTTAAATCCGATTGAATAAAATTTACTATCACCTCGTATTCTTTTGAAACTTTTTCAATACCTTTATTATTGATTTCATCTTTATGAATTCCATTAGAAATCAACAAGCTGTCATAATTTAATAGATTTGCTCCTCTTATATCTGTGTTTAAATTATCACCGATTGCTAATATTTTTTTATTATTATTATTAATAGATTGATTATAAACTTCTGAATGAGGTTTTCCAAAGTAAACTACTTGCCCACCCATTTTTTCAAAAACCATGGCAACTGAACCTGCACACAACTCTCTGGTGTTTCCACGATCAACAATTAAATCTGGATTTGTGCAAATCATTTTTTTATTTAAATGTTTAGCGAATAAATCTTTATAATAAGTTAAGTCTTTATCAAAATCATCAAATAAACCAGTGCACAATAAATATTCACTTTTTTCAATGTTCTCACTTTTGTTATTTTCAAATAAATTGAATAAATCAAAATCTCTAGGTGGGCCTATATGATAAAATTTTTTAGATAGAAAATTTTTTTTTAAATAACTAAGTGCTGCTTCACCAGAAGTAAAAACATGTTCTCTTAAATCTTTATCCATACCCATTTTTTCTAAGAAATTTTTAACAGTTTTATTTGGTCTTGGTGCATTTGTTAAAAGTACAAAACTTTTATTTCTTTTAGAAAGTTCATTAAGAACAGTTATTGCTTTTTCATGTAATTTAATTCCATTATGAATTACCCCCCATAAGTCTATATAAAAAAGATCATAATTATCAGCTATTGACTTAAATCCTATTAAATCTAATTTTTTTGTCATATTTTTAAGGTATAAACCATAAAATCGCTAATTTACTAACTTTTTATAGGTCTGTATGAGACTCATCTTGAAATAGACAGCGAAATATCTATATGAAGCTCATATTTATAAAGATTTATTAAGGAGATATTATGAAATTTAAACCATTACATGACAGAGTTTTAATTGAAGTACTGGATAGCAGTGAAAAAACTGCTGGTGGAATAATTATTCCTGACACAGCTCAAGAGAAACCTCAAGAGGGAAAAGTTGTTGCTGTAGGCGGTGGAGCAAAAACAGAAGATGGAAAAAAAATTCCAATGGATGTTAAAGTTGGAGACAAGGTTTTATTCGGTAAATGGTCTGGAACTGAAGTCAAAATAGATGGTAAAGAATATAGCATAATGAAAGAGTCTGACATTATGGGTATTTCAAGTAAGTAATTTAATTTAAAGGAGAAAAATAATGGCAAAAGTTGTTAAATTTGATGCTGAAGCAAGAGCATCAATGATAAGAGGTGTAAATATCCTAGCTGATACTGTTAAAGTAACTTTAGGTCCAAAAGGAAGAAATGTTGTGATGGATAAATCTTATGGTGCACCTAGAATTACTAAAGATGGTGTGTCTGTAGCAAAAGAAATAGACCTTGAAGATAAATTCGAAAATATGGGTGCACAAATGGTTAAAGAAGTTGCTAGCAAAACTAATGATGAAGCTGGTGATGGAACTACTACTGCAACTATACTTGCACAAGCTATTGTTAAAGAGGGTGTTAAGTATGTAACAGCTGGAATGAATCCAATGGACGTAAAAAGAGGTATTGATGCTGCAGTAGATACTGTAAAAGAGAGTCTTGTTGCGTCTGCAAAAAAAGTAAAAGATAGTGATGAAATTGCTCAAGTGGGTACAATTTCTGCAAACGGTGACAAAGAAATTGGAACTATGATTGCAAAAGCAATGCAAAAAGTTGGGAATGAGGGTGTCATCACAGTTGAGGAAAATAAGGGTATTGAAACTGAATTAGACGTAGTTGAAGGTATGCAGTTTGATAGAGGTTATCTATCACCATACTTTATTACAAATAGTGATAAAATGACTACTGAGTTAGAGAACCCATTCATTCTTTTACACGAAAAAAAATTAACTAATTTACAGCCAATGGTTCCACTTCTAGAAGCTGTAGTACAAGCAGGAAGACCTCTAATGATTATTTCTGAGGATGTTGAAGGTGAAGCTTTAGCAACTTTAGTTGTAAACAAATTAAGAGGAGGTTTAAAAGTTGTAGCTGTAAAAGCTCCAGGATTTGGTGATAGAAGAAAAGCTATGCTAGAAGACATTGCAATTTTGACAGGAGGTCAGGTTATATCTGAAGACTTAGGTATCAAACTTGAAAATGTAAAACTTGATGATCTTGGATCTTGCAAAAAAATTAAAGTAGATAAAGATAATAGCACTATTGTTAATGGTAGTGGTAAAAAATCTGATATTGAGGCTAGATGTGCTTCTATCAAACAACAAGTTGAAGAAACAACTTCAGACTATGATAGAGAGAAACTTCAAGAGAGACTTGCGAAATTAGCTGGTGGAGTTGCAGTTATCAAAGTTGGTGGTGCAACAGAAGTTGAAGTTAAAGAGAGAAAAGATAGAGTTGAGGATGCATTAAATGCAACTAGAGCTGCAGTTGAGGAAGGAATTGTGACTGGTGGCGGATGTGCTCTTCTTTATGCTGCTCAAGAGCTTGATAAAGTAAAGTCTAAAGGTGATGATCATAAAGCAGGTGTAGACTTGGTCAGAAAAGCTTTAGAAGCTCCAATTAGACAAATTACAATGAATGCTGGTGTGGATGGTTCAGTGGTTGTTGGTAAACTATTAGAGCAGAAGAAAAAAACTCATGGTTACGATGCTCAAAGTGAAGAATATTGCGATATGTTTGCAAAAGGTATCATTGACCCAGTTAAGGTTGTAAGAACTGCTCTTCAAGATGCTGCTTCAATAGCTGGCTTGTTAGTAACTACAGAAGCAATGATTGCAGACAAACCAGAAGAAAAAGATGCTGCTGGTGGCGGAATGCCTGGTGGTATGCCTGGTGGTATGGGCGGCATGGGTGGAATGGGTGGAATGGGAATGTAATCCCTCATTTTTTAAACAAAATTCAAAAGGCCATCTTAAGATGGCCTTTTTTTTATAAGAAATTTATTTATGACAAAAAGATATAGCGGTAAATCTTTCAAAGATTCTAGTGTTAAAAAAAAACCTAAATTAAGCTTTAAAGAAAAAAGAAAACTTAAAAAAGATAAGCAAAAAAAGACAAATTAATCATAAATTAAGAAAATTATTCAAGCCAGTTATGAGTTTTTTTGAGTTTTAATATCCTTTTAAATATGTATAAGAGCCAGGATTTATGAACAACAATATTAGAAACATCACAATTATAGCCCATGTAGATCATGGTAAAACTACTCTAATCGATAATTTAATGAAACAAAGTGGTTCTTTTAGAGAGAATGAAGTTGTTGATGAAAGATTAATGGACTCGGGTGAGCTTGAAAAAGAAAGAGGAATTACAATTTTAGCAAAACCTGCTTCAATTAATTGGAATAATTCAAGAATAAATATAATTGATACACCTGGCCACAGAGATTTTGCTTCTGAAGTTGAAAGAGTTTTAAGTATGGCAGATGGAGCTCTTTTATTAATTGACTCAGCAGAAGGTGTTATGCCTCAAACAAAATTTGTATTATCTAAAGCACTTAAACGAGGATTAAAACCAATTGTTGTTATTAATAAATTGGATAAAGCTGATCAAAGAGCTAATGAAGTTTTAGATGAAACATTTGATTTATTTGTCAGCTTAGATGCAAATGAAGAGCAATTAGATTTTCCAGTTCTGTACGCAAGTGGAAGATCAGGTTGGGCAGATCATGAAGTTGATGGTCCAAGAAAAAATTTAAATCCTTTGTTAGATTTAATTGTTGATCATGTAAAGCCTACTGAACTTGATAAAACTAAACCTTTTGCAATGTTGTCAACGCTACTTTATGCGGATAGTTTTTTAGGAAGAAGTTTAGTTGGAAGAATTACACAAGGAACTGCGAAAGCTAACCAATTTATAAAAGCAATCAATTTGAATGGTGAAAAAGTTGATGAAGGAAAATTAACAAAAATTTTTAGATATGAAGGAACTAAAAAAGTTCCAATAGATGTTGGTGAAGCTGGGGATATTGTTGTTGTTGCTGGGTTAGAAAAAGCGAACGTTGCTGACACCATATGTGACCTAGAGGTCAATGAGCCTATCCCTGCTACTCCGATAGATCCTCCTACAATGTCAATTACAATTACTGTAAATACTTCACCTTTAGCTGGAACTGAGGGTAAAAAACTAACCAGCACTCAAATAAGAGACAGATTGGTTCAAGAGGCACAAAATAATGTTGGTATTACATTTTCAGAAAATGAGGGAAAAGACTCTTTTGTTGTTAGTGGTAGAGGTGAGCTAATGTTGGAAATACTTTTAACTCAGATGAGAAGAGAAGGTTTTGAAATGACAGTAAGCCCTCCAAAAGTTTTATTCAAAACTGATGAAAGTGGAAAAAAGCTTGAACCAATTGAAGAAATTACTATGGACCTTGATGAAGAACATTCTTCAAAAGTAATTGATTCAATGAATAGAAGAAAAGGTAAACTAATAGAACTAAAAGATACTGGAACAAATAAAAAAAGATTAATTTTTCATGCACCTACTAGAGGGTTAATGGGCTACACAAGTAGATTTCTTACTCTTACAAAAGGCAATGGAGTGATAAATAGAATATTCCATAGCTATGGTCCTTTTGAAGGAGAAATGGAGGGTAGAAGAAATGGAGCATTAATCTCTATGGAACAAGGAAAAGCAGTTGCATTCGCGATATTTAATCTACAAGCAAGAGGAGAAATGTTTGTAACTCACAATGATGCTGTTTATCCTGGAATGATAGTTGGTCTTTCACCTAAACCAGGCGACATGATAATCAATGTCATGAAAGGTAAAAAATTAACAAATATGAGAACTCAAGGTACTGACGAAAATGTTGTCCTTACACCCGTCAAAACAATGTCTATTGCTGAACAATTAAGTATGCTTAATACTGATGAAGCTTTAGAGATAACTCCAAACTCATGTAGATTAAGAAAAGCAATTCTTGATCCACACGAAAGAAAGAAAAGCGAAAAAGCTACAGCTGCAGCCTAATCAAAAGTTTTATCAACTAAATAAAGTCCTAAAGCAACACATGGGCCTATACCAAATGCAAATAATAATGTTCCAATCCCTACTGTTCCCCCTAAATACCATCCAATACTAACAACTGAAATTTCTAATGTTGCTCTTACAACAGCTATAGGAAAATTAGTTAATTTTTGTAATCCTATCATTAGTCCATCTCTAGGACCAGCTCCTAGATTTGATACTAGGTAAATACCCCCACCTATTCCAACCATCACCACAGAAATTACAGCTAATAATAATTGATGAATATAATTTGATGGTGTTGGAACATATTTGATACAAAGATCAATCATAATTGCAATTATTAAAGCGTTAAATATTGTTCCCATCCCTGGTTTTTGTCCAAGAGGTATCCATAAAATTAAAACAGCAATACTTATTAATAACGTGATAGTTCCAATACTTAAATTAATATTTAGAGAAATACCTTGAGCTAATACACTCCAAGGAGAAGCACCTGTAAATGAAACAATTAATAATCCTTCACCTAATCCAAATATTGATAATCCAAAACATAAGAAAAAAAATGTAGAAAACTTTGGTTTAAAATTAAAAGGTTTTTCTGAGCTCCATTTTACTTTTGGAATTTTTTTAATTTTTAAAAACATAATCTAATAAGCTA
>CACGDZ010000022.1 GCA_902571955.1 uncultured Pelagibacteraceae bacterium
TAATTATTGCAGGCTGTGTTGCTCAAGCAGAAAATGATGAAATGCTTAAAAGAGAACCGTATATTGATTTGGTAATTGGCCCTCAAGCTTATCATAAAATTAATGATACGATTTTAAGTTATAATAAAAAAAAGAAAAAGATTGAAGAGACGGAGTTTGATGCTGTTTCTAAATTTAAATATTTAAGTAAAATAAAAAACAAAGCTGGTAAAGTTTCTTCCTTCTTGACCATCCAAGAAGGGTGCGATAAGTTTTGTCATTTTTGTGTGGTCCCATTCACAAGAGGGCCAGAATATTCTAGACCATTTAGACAAATTTTGGATGAAGCAAAATATTTAGTTGATAATGGCGCAAGAGAAATAACTCTACTCGGTCAAAATGTGAATGCTTATGATAATGCAGGAAATAGGTTATCAGATTTGATTTTAAATATCGAAAAATTACCTGAAATTAAGAGAGTTAGATACACAACATCTCATCCAAAAGATATGACAGAGGATTTAATTGAAGTATATAAAACTTCTAAAAAGTTAATGCCACTTGTGCATTTACCTGTTCAAAGTGGATCTAATAAAATTTTAAGATCAATGAATAGAAAACATACTATTGAGGAGTATTTAAATACCTTTGATAAATTGAAGGAAATTAATTCAAAGATAGAATTTTCAAGTGATTTTATAATAGGTTATCCTGGTGAAGAAGATCAGGATTTTCAAGATACTTTTAATTTAATTGAAAGAGTTAAATTTATTAACTCTTATTCTTTTATTTTTAGCCCAAGACCTGGAACAGCAGCTGAAAATTTAGAATTAATTGAAAAAAAAATTTCTGTTGAAAGATTAAAAAAAATTCAAACTATCTTATTCGAAAATCAAATCCAAATGAACAAATTATCTGAGGGTAAGGTTATTGATGTTTTGGTTGAAAATTTAACCGACGATAAAAGCAAAGCTTTTGGTAGATCTGAGTATATGACATCTGTAATTTTTAATGGTAAAAAGAATGACATTGGTAAAATAGTGCAAGTAAAAATTAAAGATAGTAATAGAAATACTTTATTCGGTGAAATTATAACTAATTCAGATCAAAAGGTTGCATAGAACTTGAGTGGAATAAATAAAAAATAAGAAAGGAAAAGTAATTCTTGTTAAATTAATTGCTATCTCCATTTTTTCGAAATCATCAACAAAACCTGGGGCAATAATTGAAACAAAAGCAGGCATGAAAATTTCAATTATTATTGTTAAAAACAACAACCCTAAAAAAAGGAGATTAAAAATATCGTTAGCAAATTTGTTTGATTGTTTTTTTCCCTTAGTAATTTCTGATGAATAACTTGGAACAAATGCTGCATTAAAGGTACCTTCGGCAAACAATCTTCTAAAAGTATTTGGAATTCTAAATGCTACAAAAAAAGCATCGGCTAACATCCCTGTACCTAGAAAAATTGCTATTAAAATATCTCTTAAATAACCAAGCAGCCTACTTATAATAGTATAAAAACCAAATGTGCCTGTTGACTTAAGTAAGTTCATAAATCATATTAGTCTTAATTTTACCCCAATTGTACACTTATTGTTATCAGAAATGAAAAAAACAAAAATCGATCATTACACAGATAAAGAAGCTTTAGATTTTCATAAAGACAAAAAACCAGGCAAGATTGAGATTATTTCTTCAAAAAATATGACAACTAAGCGTGATCTCGCTTTAGCATATTCTCCAGGAGTAGCTGCTCCAGTAAAGAAGATAAGTGAAAATCCAGAAGCCGTTTATGATTATACAAGTAAAGGAAACCTTGTTGCTGTAATAAGTAATGGATCAGCAATATTAGGTATGGGAAATTTAGGTGCTCTTGCATCAAAGCCTGTGATGGAAGGAAAGGCCGTATTATTCAAAAGATTTGCAGATATCGATTCGATTGATTTAGAGATTGATTGTAAAGATTCAGACGAAATTATAAATTCAATTAAAAATTTTGCACCTAGCTTTGGTGGAATTAATTTAGAAGACATAGCAGCACCAGATTGTTTTATAATAGAACAAAAATTAAAAGAAATTTTAGATATTCCAGTTTTTCATGATGATCAACATGGGACAGCAATTATAACAACCGCAGCATTAATTAATGCCTTAGATATTTGTGGTAAATCAATAAAAAAAATTAAAGTTGTAGTTAATGGTGCTGGAGCTTCAGCACAAGCTTGTACTGAGTTATTTAAAAACTCAGGAGTAAAATCTGAAAATATAATTATGCTAGACAGAAAAGGCGTTATTTATGAAGGAAGAACTGAGGGAATTGATCAATGGAAATCCAGATATGTAGTTAAAACTAAACATAGAACTTTATCAGATGCTATTAAGGGTGCAGATGTTTTTTTAGGATTATCAGCAAAAGGTGTTTTAAAAAAAGATATGGTTAAATCAATGGCAAAAAAACCAATTATATTTGCTTGTGCTAATCCTGATCCAGAAATTACCCCAGAGGAAATTAATGAGGTTAGAAATGATGCAATTATTGCAACAGGAAGATCAGATTACCCAAATCAAGTAAATAATTTAATTGGTTTTCCTTATATATTTAGAGGAGCTTTAGATGTTAGATCCAAAACAATAAATGAAGAAATGAAAGTTGCTGCAGCTAATGCAATAGCTAAGTTAGCAAGAGAAGATGTTCCTGATGAAGTTGTAGCAGCCATGGGCGGTGAAAGACCTCACTATGGAAAAGACTATATAATTCCATCCACATTTGATCCAAGATTGATTAGTGTAATACCAGCTGCTGTAGCAAAGGCAGCTATAGATAGTGGAGTAGCTAGAAAAAATATAGATGATTTTGAAGTTTATAAAGATCAACTAAAACAAAGACTAGACCCAACAGTAACCATAATGCAGGGTATAAATTCCTTTATTAAAAAAAATCAGAAAAGAATTGTGTTTGCAGATGGTGAAGATGAAAATAATTTAAAAGCAGCAATAGCATTCAAAAACTCAAAACTAGGTATTCCAATTTTAGTTGGAAAAGAAAGTAAAATTAAAGAGCAAATAAAAAATATTGGTTACAATGGAAATTTTGATATTGAAATTGTCAACTCGAAAGATGAAGAAAAAAGAAAAAAATACGTAAAGCATTTGTTTGAAAAATTACAAAGGGAACAAGGGTTATTAGAGAGAGATTGTGATAGAATGATCAGAAACGACAGAGTTGTATGGGCCACAAGCATGGTAGCATGTGGTGATGCTGACGGAGCAGTCACTGGAAACACTAGAAGATTTGGAGCTTCTTTAGAAAAAATTAAGCAAGTAGTAGATGTAAGAAAGGGGGAAATTATGTTTGGATTAAACATGATAGTTCATAAAGGAAGAACGATTTTTGTTGGCGATACAAGCGTTCATGAATACCCAACATCTGAACAATTGGCTGAAATAGCAATATCCACTGCAAGAGTAGTAAGGCTTTTTGGATTTGATCCAAAGGTTGCTTTTGTATCTCACTCCACATTTGGACAACCTCTTACCAGCAGAACAAAACATATTCGTAATGCAGTTGAAATACTCAAAGAAAAAAAAGTAGATTTTGAATTTGATGGGGATATGCAGCCAGATGTTGCTCTTAATTCAGAATACGAGGAACTTTACCCCTTTGCAAAAATTGTTGGCAAGGCAAATATTTTAATAATGCCTGGACAACATAGTGCAGCAATATCATACAAGTTAATGAAAACTTTTGGTGACACAAAAGTTATTGGTCCTTTACTTATAGGACTTGGCCTTCCAATAGAAATTGCACCTCTTAGAACCTCTACGTCTGAAATAATTAATTTAGCATCAATTGCAGCATATTCGTCTGAAGTTATTGATTATAAAAAATAATTACTCTCGTTGAACTCTTAAGTCTTCTACAAGTATAATGCTTGCAATTACATCTTCTACATCGAGTATTTCAGTAGCTTCACTTATTACTAAATCTTTTTCTTCAGAAGTTAAAGCAATTCCATAAATATAAATTTTCTTCTTATAAGTATCTATTTGATAATTAGTTGCTTTTATATTTTTATTTACAATTAATGCTGTTCTTAATTGTGAGGTAATAAGTAAGTCTTTTGCAGATTGTTTAAAATTAAACTCTTCTTTAATTTTAATATCATTTCTAACAGATCTAGCACCCTTTGTTTCCCATGCTAATTTTGTAATCATTAATTTTTCTTCTGGTCTATCTACTTTTCCAGTAACAAATATTCTTCCATCTAATACTTTAGTTTTTATAACTAAAAGATATTTTTTATCTTTTGCCAAAATTTTAGCACTTATGCTTTTTTGCATAATGGAGTCATCTATTTGTGTACCAACTGTTCTAGGGTCTAAAGCAACAGAAACACCAGTTCCAAAAAGACCTTTGGAACCAACTCCAACACATCCAGTTAAAATTAGACTTACAAATGTTAAAATTAAAAATTTATTTTTCATTTTTTAATTTCAAACAATAATTATATATTTCTTTTTTACGTACATTAGTACTTAAACCTAAAATTTCTGTAATTTCTTTGATAGATAATTTATTAATCATTTTTTTTATCATATTCATATCTGATTCAGTTAGTTTTTCAGATAAATTTTTATTTATTTTTTTTTCAGAAATAACAACTGTAAGCTCACCTTTTGGCTCTTTTTCAAATAATTCTAATTCATCTACATTCTTTCTAATAAATTCCTCGTACATTTTCGTTAATTCCCTACAAAAGACAATCTTTCTCCCATTAAAATACTTTTTTAATTCAGGTATGATTTTATTAATTTTTTTAGGAGAAATAAAAAAACTAGGGAATTTTCAAATTCTGAGAGTTTTTTTAATTCATTAGATAATTGATCTTTTTTCTCTGAGAAAAAACCACAAAACAAAAATTTATCTGAAAAACCACTAATAGAAATAGCTGTAACTACAGCTGAGGGTCCAGGAATGGGAAATATTTTTATCTCGTTATTAATGCACTCATTAACTAGAATTGAACCAGGATCTGAAATACTAGGTGTTCCAGCATCAGATATCAAAGAAATTATTTTTCCAGATTTTAGATATTCAATAATTTTTGTTACATTTTTTTTCTCATTAAATTTATGATTTGAAATTAATTTTGATTTTATTTGATATTTAGCTAAAAGATTTTTTGAAACTCGAGTATCTTCACATAAAATAAAATGAGATTGCCGTAAAACT
>CACGDZ010000023.1 GCA_902571955.1 uncultured Pelagibacteraceae bacterium
ATTATTTTAATATGATTTTTATTTTCTTTTTTTATTTTGTTTAAAAAAATATGTTTGCCACTCCATTTTTTTAGAATTTTTTTTTTACACAAATTTGTAATAAATTTTTTAAATTGAATTGATTTTGGAGAAATGTATTGTGCCCCGTGATCAAATCCTTTTGACTTATTTAATCTTTTAAAAGAAGATCTACCCCCTGGACCTCGAGCTTTGTCATAAATATGTACAGAATTTTTTTTACTTAACAAATTAGCTATTGTTGCTCCTGAAATTCCAGAGCCAATGACACAATAACTGCTCATTTTCCTGCAACAGTCATACCTTCTATCATCATAGTTGGTGAATTGACTGAATATTCGAATTCTAAATCATTAGCTAAAATTATATTTTTGAACATATCCTTAAAATTACCAGCAATTGTTATTTCATTAACAGGATATTTAAATTCTCCATCTTCAACTAAAAAACCAGTGGCACCAACAGAATAATCCCCTGTTACAAGGTTAGATCCGTGACCAATAGTTTCAGTAATATAAAGACTTCTTGAATTTTTTTTCATAAGATCTTTGTAGCTTATATTTCCTTTTTCAAAATACAAATTAGTGGTTCCACCACTTCTTCCATTTGATTTTAAATTTAATTTTTTTCCATTGTAAGTGTCCACAAGATAATTTTTAAGTATTCCATTCTCTATAAGCTGTAATGTATTGGAATTTACACCCTCTGAATCAAAATTTTGTGAACCCATTCCTTTATTTATATCGGGTTTATCAATTACATTTATTGAATTAGCAAATACTTGTTGATCAATTTTATCCTTTAAAAATGAGGTACCTCTTGCAATTGCAGATGCAGATATTGCACTTGCAAAAGCACTTAACATTCCCTTTGAAATTCTTTTATCAAAAATTATGCTGGTCTTCTCACTTCCAATTTTTTTTGGGCTCAATTTTCTAATAGTTTGCTTTGCAGCTTTATTTCCAAGATCTGTTGCTTGTTTAATATCAGACAAATGACGTTTGCTAGAAAATTCGTAGTCTCTTTCCATGCTATTTTCATCTTTTGCAACTGTTACACAAGAAGCAGTAAAAGAAGAAGTTTTATAACCGTCACAAAAACCATCGCTATTAGCTAATATAAAATTTGATTTATTTTCAGTGAAACTAGATTCTGTATTTATGATTTGATTTTCTGACGATGCAGATTCCTCTAAATCTTTTAAATATTTTATTTTTTTATCGTTTTCGAATCTTGTTTCATCATACAAATTAAGGCTACTAATTTGTTTGGCTAATAAATTTTTATCCGGCAAAGAATTAAATTCATCCTCTGGTGTAATTTTTGTAGTTTCAAAGCACTTTTCAATTAAAGTTTTAATATTTTCATCTAGTAAATTTGATGATGAAATTGATGATCTTCTTTTACCTAAATAAGTTTCTATACTTAATGCCAATCCATCTGATCTATCTGACGCTTCTAGGGATTTATTTCTAAAATTAACTGTTTCTGAAATTGAGTGACCAACTGTAACACTTGCATCAGTTGCTCCCATTTTTTTTGCCAAATCTAAACAATATGAAGCTTTAGATTTTAAAAATTCCTGATCTTTAACCATAATACTTTAAAGTTTTGTTCCACCAACTGTCATTTTATCGATTAAAATTGAAGGTTGAGCGACTCCCACAGGAACTCCTTGTCCTGCTTTTCCACAAGTTCCTATTCCTGGATCTAACATCATATCATTTCCTACCATCGATACTTCCTTAAGTATTGATGGTCCATCACCAATTAGTGTTGCGCCTTTAATTGGAGATCCAATTTTACCATTATTTATTTCGTAAGCCTCAGTACAATTAAATACAAATTTTCCAGATGTAATATCTACCTGGCCACCTCCAAAACTTACTGCAAAAATTCCTTTATCAACAGATTTGATCATTTCATCTTGAGTTTGATTGCCACTTAACATCATAGTATTTCTCATTCTTGGCAAAACAATATGTCTATAATTTTCTCTTCTTCCAGATCCAGTAGATCTTGTATTCATTAATCTTGCATTGTGCCTGTCTTGCATAAAATTTTTAAGAATACCATTTTCAATCAAAACTGTTCTCTCGGTTGGTGTGCCTTCATCGTCAATTGTTAAACTGCCTCTTCTATTATCTATCGTACCATCATCAACAATTGTTACTCCATCACTTGCAACTTTTTCGCCCATAAGATTATGAAATGCTGATGTTTTTTTTCTATTAAAATCCCCTTCTAGACCATGACCAATTGCTTCATGAATTAAGATGGCAGGCCAACCAGGTCCTAGGACTACTTTCATCTCTCCAGCAGGTGCTGGTTTACTCTCTAAATTTACTGATGCTATTCTAAAAGCCTCTTCACAAACATTTTTCCAATTGTCATTTTTTAAATAATCATCATAAGATTGCCTGCCACCAATTCCATATACGCCTGTTTCTTTTCTTCCATTTTTTTCTAACATCACTGAGACGTTAAATCTAATTAACGGACGTACATCAGTAAGCGACTCTCCACCTGATCGAATAATTTCTATTGATTTTTGCTCACCAGCAAAACTAGCTGTTACTTGTTTTACTGATCCATCTTTTTTTCTTAAAAATTCATTTACTTTATTTAATACTTCTAATTTTGAATCTAAAGTTTTTTGTTCAATTGGATTTATATCTTTATAAAATTTTTTATTAGATTTTGGAATTTCATGATTGTATGTACCTTTAATTGATTTGAGAGTTGATTTAAGATTCTCTGAAGAATTTTTTAGTGAATCTTTTGATATTTCGTTTGAATATGAATAAGCAACAACCTCGTTTGAAATAGCCCTAAAACCAAATCCTAAATCAGAACTATAGTTTGAGCTTTTTATTTTGTTGTCATCTAACAAAATTGACTCTGATTTAGACTCCTCTAAATAAAGCTCACCATCATCACAACTGTTAAGTGTTTCAGATACTAATTTATCTGCGTCCTGTCTTGTTAAATCAGATTTATTGAAGAAATTACTCATTCAACTTAAATAGTGGTTTGTTGATATTTTTCAACTGATCATTTTACGCATGTACAATTTCTTACTAAAAGTTAATTATCATTAAATGAAGGTATTTTTTAATAACTCTTGTAAAATCTGTAGATCAGAAATTAACTTATATAAAAAAGAAAATATCAAAGATATTGACTGGATAGACATAACTAATAATTCTGATGCTGAAAAAGAAACATCAAGAAATGATAAAGAATTGTTAAGAAGATTACATGTTAAGGAGAATGGTAAAATTATTCAGGGTGCAGAAGCATTTCTTTATGTTTGGAAAAAAATTCCAAAATATAAATTTTTATATAAATTTTTTAAACTACCAATAATTTTCACAGTCTTTAAATATGGGTATGAAATGATTGCCTTTTTTTTATATTTAAAAAATAAAAAGCAGCTCAAAAACTAAGTAAGGAAAAATATTAAAAATTCACTCAATAAAGACATAGATAATAAAAACATTATTAATAAAATTGAGTACATTAGAGTTATAACTCTATTTCTTTTTCTCCTCAGTCTAACAAAAGTTTTGTCATCAAGATCTGAGATATCTCTTTCACCTATAACTGGATAATCATAACTCCATCTCCAGGTAGACTGACCCAATCTAGAGTCAAGGCTGTTAAAATACCTTATCCATGCAAGAACATATCTAAATATTAAATACAAAATGATCATTAATGCAGATGAAAATAACATCCTAAATGATACTTAATTATTTAAGATAATTTAATTGATATTTTTGGCTCTTTTTCTCGCGATTAACTGCGTAAGTGCATCAACCATAGTATCTGAAGCCTTAAATATTTCATTATTTTTAAACTCATGAGAAATATTTTTTTCTGGATTGGTTTTATCTTCAATAACTATTCCTTCGTCTGGTGAATTGTTTTTTATATAAATTAATAGAAGCCACTCTTCATCTGAGGCTTCATCCCATTTAACAAATATTTCTCCTGTTTCAAATCTTCTGTCTATACATCTAAAGATAGACATATGTCTGGTTATGTGTCTTTTGTTTAGTTGAAACACTAAACTGCTAGCACTTCTATAAAAACTTTCTAGAGCAAACTCAATTTTCTGCCTAGCTAAAGTATATTCTTTTTCCTTTTGTAAAAGTGTTTCTCTATCCTCATCTCCTTGAATTTTAACTCCTAAAGCCTCTACTCTTTCCTTAATTTTTTGATCTCTAATAATTCGATATTTTTCTTTTAATTTTTCTATTCTTTGTTGTAGGCCAGCATAATCCTCTCTCTTTTCTCTTAAAGAAATTTTTTCTAATTTCTCTAATTCTTTAACCTCTCTAACTCTAAACTTTTCAATTTGCTTATCTAATTTTAATTGTTGTAAAAATTGTTTTTGTTTTTCTGCTTGTTCAATTCTTAAAAGAGCTTGTTCTTTTCTTAAGAATAATTTTATTTCTTTTGTTCTTTGTTTTTCTAATCTAATTTCATCTTTTAAAGCTTGTTCTTTTAATTTAACTTTTAATTCAGCCTCTTTTTGCTTTTCTTTTGCAGTTTCAATCTTTTCTAATCTTTCTTTTTCTTGTTTTTCTAATTTTAACCTTCTTGCTTCATCTTTTTTTAAAATTTTATACTGTGAAATTGTCTCTGCTATTTTATCAAAAAATGCTTGGACATATTTT
>CACGDZ010000024.1 GCA_902571955.1 uncultured Pelagibacteraceae bacterium
ATTATTGGTCCAGATTTTCATAATTTACTTTGGATTAGGACAGATTGAGTATTTAAGAACAACTTTCTTATGGGTCATTTTAAAAGAACCTTATTGGTGTGCAATAATAGCATTTACTTTAAATACAGGCGCATATACCTCCGAAATTTTAAGATCTGCATTTCAAACAATAAAACCAGGTATAATTGAGGCTGGAAAAAGTTTAGGTATATCAAATAAGATAATCTTTTATAAAATTCAAATTCCAATTGCTATTCGACAATCACTTCCAGCATACGGAAATGAAATTATACTGATGATGAAAGGTACTTCATTAGCAAGCACAGTAACCTTGATGGATTTAACTGGTGTTGCAAAATATATAATTTCAACTACTTTTAAACCAATTGAAGTATTCATTGTTGCTGGTGGAATTTATCTGTTCATGACTTTTATCATCCACAATGTGATTAAATATTTAGAGAAAAAGTATAGCTTTTAACAATAAAAATGTTTTTATCAGACAAACAAATTAATGATTATCAAAACGATGGTGTAATAATTATTAAGGATATTTTTAAAGATTGGATTGAGCCACTTAGAAAAGGATTCCAAAAAGTTTTAGAGAGTCCAAGTAAGCACGGAAGAGAGAATGTATCTGATGATAACGGGAGATTTTTTGAGGATTATTGTAATTGGGAGAGAATAGAAGAATTTAAGGATTGTTTATATAATTCACCTGGAGCCCAAATAGTTGCTGAAGCTACTAATTCTAAATCAACTCAAATTTTTCATGAACATATATTTATAAAAGACCCAGGCACTCATAAGGAAACACCATGGCATCAAGATATGCCGTATTACTGTGTTGATGGTGACGATACTGGAAGTTTTTGGATTCCATTAGATGAGGTTGATCATAAAAATAATCTTAAATTAATTTTAGGTTCTCACAAATGGTCAAAGTTAATTAGACCGACAAAATGGGTTAATAACCAATCTTGGTATGATGATGATAGTGCTTTTATGGATTTACCTCATTCAAAAGAATTGGAAAAAAATATTTTAATTCCAGAACTAAGCTTAGGGGATGCTGTTTTGTTTAATTTTAAAACTGTACATGGTTCAACTGGAAATAACTCCTCTAAATCACGAAGAGCCTTTTCGATGCGATTTATAGGAGATGATGTAAAATATATTGATAGAGGAGGACCAACTTCGCCCCCATTTGATGGGATCAATTTAAAAACGGGAGATTTGATGAGAGATGATTGGTTTCCTAAAGTTTTTAGTAGCTAGTATATTCTTTAATTTCTTTTATGGTTGATCCGGTGTGATTATTCATTTCTAATTTAATTTTTGCTCTATCATCATTTAAAAAATGAACATCTCTAGATAGTTTTATAAACTTATCCCCAAAGTCCTTATTTTTTTCACAATCTCTTTTGTCGTCTTCTATAACCCAAAGCTTGGCATTAATATCTTTTAATTCTTGAAATAGACTCTCTAATTTTTCGTCAGATTTAACATTTTTTTCTAACTGATCTCTAAGAATCGAATGTTCATTGGATATAAATTTTAGTTTTTCAGGATCTTTAATTTTATCTTTTTTAATTTCTAGTATTGAAATTTTGTCTAAAAGCTCTCCAACCGATACTTGTACTATAATTTTATTCATTAAATTTTATACTATGTTAAATTGTTAAAAATATGTCTAACATTTTAATCATTAAACATGGATCTTTGGGTGATATAGCTCAAGCTTGTGGTGCAATTCAAGATATTTCTGAGAATCATAAAGGGGATGAAATTTATTTGCTCATAACTAAACCATATTTTGATTTATTTAAAAAAAATCCATATATTTCTGATGTTATTTTAGATAAGCGATTATCAAGACTTAATCTGTTTTACTTATATTCATTAATGAAAAACATAAAAAAATATAATTTCTCTAAAGTTTATGATCTTCAGAACTCAAGTAGAACAGCTTTTTATAAAAAAATTTTATTTCCAAAAGCAAAAAAAGATATTTGGTCTTCTACAGAAACCACTTTGCCCGAAGGAACTACTAAAGAAGATTTTGATAAAGACTCTGTTCTATCTAGATTTGATTATCAATTAAAAAGTTCAGGCATAAATACAAATCATACTTTGAAACCTGATTTTTCATGGAGCACAACAGATATATCTCAAATAAAAAATCACTATCAATTAGATAAATATATTCTTCTTTTTCCTTTTTGTTCTCCTCATTTAGCTTCAAAGAAATGGCCACATTATAATGAGTTAATTTCTATGATTGATGAAAAATCAGAAAACAATTTTAAAGTAGTAATTGCACCTGGGCCAAGTGAAATTAAAGATGCTTCAAATATTAATGCACTCTGTGTTTTAGATAATGGCAAAGCCCTAGATATTTCACAGTTAGCAACATTAATTAAAGATAGTTTATTTGTTATTGCAAATGATACTGGACCAGCGCATATGACAGCACATTTAGGTTCAAAAGGAATCGCTTTATTTGGATCTCATACAACTCCTTTTAAAGTAAGTATTGAAAGAGAAAATTTTAAAGCAATACAAGCTCCCGAATTATCAAAACTCTCAGCAGAAAAAGTTTTTGAAAGAATTTCTGAAATTATTTCTTAATCTTTATGTATTCTATTTATGAAAGTATTAATTGTAATTTGGCACATTTATAAAACTTTTACTAAGAAAAATTAATTTTTAATATCTATACTTTTTCTAATTATCTCTTTTTCTAATTTCATTTCTCTATATGAAATAATTAAAACACCTAAAAAAATTACACTTGCACCAATCCATGTAAATAGATCAGGTTTTTCATTAAATACATAGAATCCTATTAAAGATGCAAATACGAGACTTAGAAAGGAATAGGGTTGAGTCACACTTACATCTACTAATTTATAAGCATGATTAATGCAAAGATGTAACAATGTACCAAATAAACCTCCAAAAAATAAATAAATCAAAGTCTGTAAGCCAGGCGTTTGCCAATGAAACAATGCAATTATGAAACTAAAAATTGTCATGTAAGTGTAACCATAAGATAAAATTGTAATTGAACTATCATCTTTTGAAATACTCTTTGTAATTATAATAACTATTGACCACATAAAAGAGGAGGCTAGTGCCATATATACCCCAAGAGAGATATCAATTATTCCTGGTCTTAAAATTATTAACATACCAATAAATCCCAAAACAAGGGCAAAACTTCTATATAAGTAAATTTTTTCACCAAGAAATAAAACAGCCAAAATTGTTACCAAGAAAGGGACAACAAAAGAAATTGCGGTAGCTTTTTCAATTGGCATCATTACTAAAGCTGAGAAGTATAAAAGCATTGAGGGTAAGTTTAAAAAAGCTCTTAAAAAATGTTTTTTGTGATGAGTTGTTTTAAATACTGTGAATTTAGATTTAAATATATAAGGTAAAATAATTAGAAAACCAAATAAAAATCTAAAAAATCCTGCAACATAAACATTAACTTCTTCTTGGGCTAATTTTAAAAATGTAAGCATCAAAGTTCCAAATAGTACTGAAGCTACAATTAAAAAAATTGCTAATTTATTATTAGACATAAATAGATGACTATATGTAAAACTAAACTATAAACAATCATACTTTAAGTTAATTTTTTGATGATTGGTTTAAAACAAAAATGCCAGAACAAGTAATTATTATAGCTCCAATAACTGTGAACATATCTGGAATATCATTATAAAATATATATCCAAAAATTATCGCCCAAAAAATTAAAGTGTAATGAAATGGTTGGATTATACTTGCTCTAGCTTTACTTAAAGCAATGATTTGAAGGTAAAGACCTAATGAAAAAAATATACCTATACCTAAAAACATTGCGTATGAAGAGTAATCTATTGGTCTCCAAAAATTAAAAGCTAATAAAGACATAACTAATAAACCAATTATTGAGGTAAAAAACAAAGATGTTTCGTTTGTGTCATATTTTGAAACTTTTTTAGTGATGACCTGATAAAGTCCTAGCACAAATGCTGCGAATAGAGGTATTAAAGCTTTAGGATCAAAAATTGACGAGGTTGGTCTTAGAATTATCAAAACACCGACAAATCCAATAAAAATTGCTATCCATATTTTAACAGATACTTTTTCTTTCAAGATTATTGTAGATAAAGCAACCACTATTACTGGTGCTAAGGAACCGATACTATGAGCATTTGCTAAAGATAAATATTTAAATGATAAAACAAAACACCCAGACTCTAAC
>CACGDZ010000025.1 GCA_902571955.1 uncultured Pelagibacteraceae bacterium
ATTGATCATCAAGCAAATCTTTAAATGATTTAACATTTTGATTTAATAATTCCTGCGTTATAGAATTTTCCTTTACAAGTTTATTTCCATAAATTTTATAAACACTTGGGTGTGATCTAATTTTTTTATACATCAAAGGTTGAGTGAATGAAGGCTCATCTCCCTCATTATGTCCAAACCTTCTATAGCATATTAAATCTACTACCACGTCTCTGTTAAATTTTAATCTAAATTCTGTTGCTATTCTGGTCGCATAAACAACAGCTTCTGGATCATCTCCATTGACATGAAGAATTGGTGCCTCTACCATTTTTGCAACATCAGATGGATAAGGTGATGACCTTGCGAATCTTGGACTAGTGGTAAATCCTATCTGATTATTAACAATAATATGAATCGTCCCTCCAGTATTATGTCCAGGTAAACCAGACATTGCAAAACATTCGGCTACAACACCTTGACCTGCAAATGCTGCATCTCCATGAATGAGGATAGGTATAACTTTATTTCTCTCTCTGTCTTTGTGAAAAAATTGTTTAGCTCTTGTCTGTCCCAAGACAACTGGATTAACAGCTTCTAAGTGAGAAGGATTGTCCGTCAAACTTACATGAACGGAATTTCCATCAAACTCTCTATCTGAAGATGCCCCAAGATGATATTTCACATCTCCAGCGCTGTCTTCTGCGTCTGAACTAAATTCACCTGCAAATTCATTAAAAATTTTCTTGTAAGACTTTTGTAAAACGTTTGCTAAAACATTAAGTCTACCTCTGTGAGACATTCCTATTTTAACTTCTTTTATATTATTCTGACCACCTATTTTTATAATTTGTTCAAGAGCAGGTATCAAACTTTCTCCACCATCCAAACCAAATCTTTTTGTCCCTACATATTTAGTAGCTAAAAATTTTTCAAATCCTTCGGCCTGCACTAGTTTATTTAAAATTGCCTCTTTTCCATTTTTGGTAAATTGAAGTGCATTTTTATCTTGCTCTATTCTATCTCTAAACCACATTCTTTCGTCTGGATTAGAGATATGCATAAACTCATAACCTATTTTTCCACAATAGGTCTTTTTCATAAATTTAAGTATTTCTCTTATATTTGCATACTTACGATTAATTACTCCATTAAGAAAAATCTTCTTTTCGTAATTTTCTTTTTTAAAACCATAAAAATCTGGATGGAGTTCGTCTAAATATTCAGACTCTCTCATTTCTAATGGATCAAGATCTGCTAATAGGTGTCCTCTTAACCTATACGCTCTAATTAGTGCTACAGCGCTGATTGAGTCCTTATTTGAGTCGGCAAGTAATTGAAAATTAAATTTTTCCGAAGTATCGATTTTTTCATTTTCAAAATCGCTCTTGTCCTGTTCTTCTATTTTTTTTTGTAATTCATCAATATTGATTTTTTTTTTAGTTGGTCCCCAAGAAGGACCATTAATTTCTTTTGCTATAACATTTAA
This sequence comes from uncultured Pelagibacteraceae bacterium, assembly GCA_902571955.1. GTDB lineage: Bacteria > Pseudomonadota > Alphaproteobacteria > Pelagibacterales > Pelagibacteraceae > Pelagibacter. The sequence continues at coordinate 1,469 of CACGDZ010000025.1, forward strand.
TTCTTCACCAATACCCTCGAAATAGTTTGCCCAACTTTCTGGGAGATCTGCATCTTTATTAACAAATTTTAAATACATTTCTTCTATAAATGCACTATTTGATTTACTTAAAAATGAAGTTTTTTCGAAATCGAGATTTTTTGATGAAGACATCTTGTTTATTTAATATATCTCTCTGATATTATTTTTCAATTAGACAGTTTATTGAATAAAGTTTTTCCAATAATTGATGGTGATTTAGCAACTATAATACCACATTCCTCCATTTTTTTAATCTTATCTTCAGCTCCACCTTTGCCACCTGATATAATGGCACCAGCATGCCCCATTCTTCTTCCTGGAGGAGCAGTAATTCCAGCGATAAATCCAACTATTGGTTTTTTAATCTTATGATTTTTTATAAAGTCAGCCGCTTCTTCTTCAGCTGTTCCTCCAATTTCACCAATCATTAAAATAGATTCTGTTTCATCATCATTTAAAAATAAATCTAAACAATCTATAAAATTTGTTCCATTAATAGGATCACCACCAATACCAATACAAGTTGATTGACCAAGTCCATTTTCAGTTGTTTGGGCTACTGCTTCATATGTCAATGTGCCTGACCTCGATACAATTCCAACACTTCCTCTTTTGTGAATACTTCCAGGCATAATGCCAATTTTACATTCGTCTGGTGTAATTATTCCTGGACAATTAGGTCCAATTAATCTGCTATTAGAGCCACTTAATTTTTGTCTTACCTTAAGCATGTCCTGAATTGGAATTCCTTCAGTTATACAAACAATAAGTTCAATTGATGCATCAATAGCCTCAATGATTGCTGCTGCTGCAAATTTAGCAGGAACATAAATCATAGTAGCATCTGCTCCTACTTCATTTTTTGCCTCTAAAACACTATTAAAAACTGGTCTATCTAAATGTTTTTGTCCACCTTTCTTTGGTGTAACTCCACCAACAAGATTGGTTCCATATTTTATAGCCTGCTCCGAATGAAAAGTACCGTGCCCGCCAGTAAATCCCTGACAAATTACCTTAGTATTTTTATTTACTAAAACTGACATATTATTTTATCGCCTCAACAATTTTCTTAGCAGCATCATCTAAATTTTCTGCTGAAATTAATTCTAATCCAGAATTATCAAGAATTTCTTTTCCCTCTTGAAAATTTGTACCTGCTAATCGCACAACTAAAGGTACGCTAATATTAATTTCTTTAGCTGCATCAACTACTCCTTGAGCAAGTACATCACATCTCATAATTCCCCCAAAAATATTTATTAAAATACCCTTAACATTTTTATCTGAAAGAATTATCTTAAATGCAGCGGATACTTTTTCCTTAGATGCACCACCACCTACGTCTAAAAAATTTGCTGGCTCTTTTCCATACAATTTAATTATATCCATTGTTGCCATCGCTAATCCTGCTCCATTTACCATACAGCCAATACTTCCATCTAGCTTGATATATGCGAGATCATGCTTGCTAGCTTCTATTTCGGTAGGATCTTCCTCATTTAAATCTCTTAATTCAACAATTTCTGGATGTCTGAATAAAGCGTTAGAGTCGAAATTAACTTTTGCATCTAAACAAACAATTTTTTCCTCTGTTGTCAAAATTAATGGATTAACTTCAACCATATTTGCATCAGTACTCACAAACATTTTATATATTGATTTTATTAATGTTATTGCTTGTTTTTTTGAAACTTCATTTAAATTATAAATATTAATTATTTTTTCACAATCTGAATCAGAAATTTCATCGTCCATATCAACTTTTGTAGTTATAATTTTTTCAGGTGAACTGCTTGCAACTTCTTCAATGTCCATCCCACCTTGATCACTCGATATAAATGCAATTTTAGAACTTGCTCTATCAACCAGGCACGATAAGTAAAATTCTTTTTCTATATTTGACGATTCTTCTACGTATAATCTTTTTACCTCTCTACCTTCAGGACCAGTTTGATGAGTAACTAGTGTTTTTCCTAATAATTCTTTAGCTGCAACAGTTAGTTCCTCAATAGAGTTTAAAATTTTTACACCGCCAGCTTTTCCTCTTCCTCCAGCATGGATTTGTGCTTTAAGTACATATTTCTCAGTTTTTAGAGCTTTTGCTTTTTCAATTAGTTCATCGACTTCAAGTGCAAATACTCCTTCAGGTACTTCAGCTCCATATTTTTTTAATATTTGTTTAGCTTGATGCTCGTGAATATTCATTATTATTTAGATAAATCAGGATCTATTTTAGATGCAGCTTCCCATAAAGCTTTTACAGCATCTATTGAATGCATAAATTCTTTTTTTTCTTTTTCATCTAAATCAATCTCTTCAATTTTTTCTACACCATCTTTTCCAATGACAACAGGAACACCTGCGTAAACATTTTCCACACCGTATTCACCATTTAATTGTACAGCGCAGGGTAATAATTTTTTCTGATCATTCAAATATGCCTCTGCCATTTGAACACCTGAAGCTGCTGGTGCATAAAAGGCTGATCCTTTTTCTAAATATTTAACTATTTCCGCACCACCATCTCGCGTTCTTTGATTAATTTCCTCAACTCTTTCTAAAGAAATCTTTCCATCCTTTACAAGATCTAACAAAGGTTTACCTGAAATTTTTGTAAATCTTGGCATAGGAACCATAGTATCACCATGACCACCCATAACCATTGCCTCAACTTCCCTTACAGGCACATTTAGTTCTAATGATAAAAATAATTTAAACCTCGAA
>CACGDZ010000026.1 GCA_902571955.1 uncultured Pelagibacteraceae bacterium
ACGAATTCTCTTTGTTACTACGTCTATATTCTCATCTTTAACAAGATCTATTTTGTTTAGTAATATTACATCACCAAAAGCAATTTGTTCCTCAGCTTCATGATGATCTTCAATTTGTGAGCTTAGATGAACTGCATCAGCAACTGTAACAATTGCATCTAGCTTTGTTTTATTTGCCACATCTTGATCTACAAAGAAGGTTTGAGCTACAGGAGCTGGATCTGCTAAACCTGTTGTTTCAACTATAATTGCATCAAGTTTATCAGCTCGCTTCATTAACCCACTAAGTATTCTAATTAGGTCACCTCTGACTGTGCAGCATATACAGCCATTGTTCATTTCAAAAACTTCCTCGTCAGCATCCACCACAAGGTCATTATCAATACCTTGTTCACCAAATTCATTTACAATAACGGCGTACTTTTGGCCATGCTGTTCTGTTAGAATTCTATTAAGAAGTGTAGTTTTTCCAGCACCAAGAAAACCTGTTAAAACAGTAACAGGTACTTGGTGCTTATTTTCCATTAATAACGATTAGCAACCTTTAAAGGATGCAGACATGTTTCTTATTAAATCAAAGTATAATGATTTTCCTGGATTTAAAGTAGCTCCCAAAGGATCCACTACTCCAGTTTTAATATTCATATCTTTTGCAACAGCTTTAATAATATCAGGGTTAAATTGAGGCTCTGAAAATACACATGCAACTTTATCATGCTCAATTACCTCTCTAATTTCTTTTAATTGTTCTGCACCTGGCATTACATCAGTGTTAACTGTGAAAGCACCCAAAATATTTACGTTAAATCTTTCTTCAAAATATTGATATGCATCATGAAAAACAATTGAAGCAACACTCTTATTTAACTCAGCCTTAACGTCTGCAGTAAGCTTATCAATATCATTAAGAGCTTTTTTTAAGTTACTTTTATAAGTAGCCTCGTTTTTTGAATCATTTTCAATTAAGTGTTCAGCCATTTCCTTTAATATAACTTTGGCATTTACAGGATCTAACCAAATGTGTGGATCAAATTCACCGTGGTGGTGTCCTTCATGTCCATCATGGTCGTCATGATCATCGTGACCATCTTTTTTACCGTGATCGTCATGTCCATGATCGTCATGTCCATGATCGTCATGATCATCTTCTTTTTTACCATGGTCGTCATGATCGTGGTCGTCGTGATCATCTTCCTTTTTACCATGGTCATCATGATCGTCATGTCCGTGATCATCATGATCATCAAAAATATTTCTTTCTCTAAATTTTAATACTTGCAATCCTTTGATTTCCATTAATTCAATTTTTTCTGCTTTTTTTGCAATTGATTTTAACGGTTTTTCTAAAAAATTTTCCAAATCCTCTCCAACCCAAAATATTAAGTCAGCATTTTGTAACATTTTTGCATGTGATGGTTTCATTGCAAATCCATGTGGAGATGCGTAGCCATCAACTATTAAATCAGGTTTAGCAACACCATCCATAAGGTAGCTTGCAAGAGAATGTATGGGCTTAATAGATGCAACTACTTTGATTTCAGCGTTTACAGATGTAAAGAATGTTAAAAATGATAGGATAGATATTATAAAAGGTATTTTTTTTAGAGTTTTCATAATAAAATATTTAATTGGTTGTTATAATATAACATTATGTAATAATATAACATTTAGAAGTCAAGCAATATATGAACACTGAAAACAACATATTAGTAAAATTACATAATGCTGGTTTTAAGCAGAATAATAAGTGGTTAGTTGAAGGAGTTTCTTTAACAGTGGAGAAGGGTAAAATTGTTACACTTATTGGTCCCAATGGTTCAGGCAAAAGCACTACTGCAAAAATTGCTTTAGGTATTTATAAAAATATTGAGGGTAATGTTGAAAAATACACTAACAAAGTTGGATATGTTCCTCAAAAAATTTCAATAGATTGGACCCTACCTTTAAGAGTTTGTGATTTTATGTTACTTACAGAAAGTATTAGTGAAAAAGATATAGATGAGGCTTTATCATTAACTGGTGTAATTCATTTAAAAAATAAGAATTTAGGAAATCTTTCAGGAGGTGAGTTTCAAAGAGTTTTAATAGCACGAGCAATTTCAAAAAAACCTGAATTACTTGTACTAGATGAACCTGTACAAGGAGTAGATTATACAGGTGAAATAGCATTATATGAATTAATCAAAAATATTTCAGATACTTTGAGTTGTGGTATTTTATTAATTTCACATGATTTGCATACAGTTATGACAGCAACTGATCATGTGGTTTGTTTAAATGGCCACGTATGTTGCTCTGGATCACCAATGGATGTTGCAAAAAATAATGAATACAAAGCTCTATTTGGAGAAAAAGCTTCCCAAATTTTAACAGTGTACGAACATAAACATGACCATGTTCATTCTGATGAGGGCGAAATAAAAAAAAATTAATATGTTTGATGATTTTTTTGTAAGAGCATTATTTGCAGGAATAGGAATTGCATTTGTAACAGGACCATTAGGTTGTTTTGTAGTATGGAGAAGATTATCTTATTTTGGTGATACACTAGCTCATTCAGCACTTCTTGGGGTGACAATGGCATATACTTTAGATTTAAATATAGCTATTTCAGTTTTTTTAATTTCTTCAGTAATTGCATTAATTCTAATTCAACTTCAGAAAAAAACTAATTTACCTGGGGATGCTTTGCTTGGTCTTTTAGCACATTCCTCATTAGCCGTCGGATTAGTAGTTATTGGTTTTTTAACATTTATTCGTTTCGATATTATGGGTCTTTTATTTGGCGATATACTAGCTGTAACAACTGATGACTTATTAATTATCTGGACTGGTGGAGCATTAATTTTATTAGTTCTAAAATTGATTTGGAAACCATTGTTTGCATCAACAGTTAATTATGAATTAGCTGAGGCAGAAGGTTTAAACCCCGATAGAGCGAAAGCAATATTTACAATTTTGATGGCTGCTGTGATAGCAATATCAATTAAAATGGTCGGTCTATTGTTAATTACGGGTATGCTAATTATACCCGCTGCAATGGCTAGAAATATCTCAGATAGTCCCCAAAAAATGGTTATATTTTCAATTATTGGTGGATTACTGTCTGTTGTATTAGGTTTGTATTCGTCATTAGAATTTAATACATCCTCAGGACCATCAATAATAGCTGCCGCGTTAGTTTTATTCATACTATCTTTATTTAAAATAAAACAATCGATTAAATTGAAAAACTGATAACATATTGATAAGAATTTAAAGATGCAAAAAGAACATAACCTTTCTAAAAATCAAAAAATTATTTTTGACTTAATTGATAAATCTGGTGGACCAATGAAAGCTTATTCAATCCTTTTTAATGTTCAAAAAAAAGGAATTAAAGCGCCACTACAAGTTTACAGAGCATTAGATAAATTAGTTGAAATAGGAAAAATCCATAAGATTGAAAGCAGAAATGCTTTTATAGCTTGTCAAAATTCAAGCTGTCAGGTTTCAAAAGCAACAGCTTTTTCAATTTGCGAAAGTTGTGAGAATGTATCTGAGATAAGTAATTCAAAACTTTCAAAATATTTATCTAACTTTTCAGATAACTCTGGAATGAAATATAGCAAATACAATTTAGAATTTTTTGGTTTATGTAAAAAATGTAAATCAAAATAATGGGCACAGTTTCATTAACTTTAGACGAAATATTTGAACTAGCTAAAAAAACTCTTTTGGCAAATGGTTGTGATGATG
>CACGDZ010000027.1 GCA_902571955.1 uncultured Pelagibacteraceae bacterium
CCTGGTCCATAAGCTCTGGTGTTAAAAGGGCTTTTAGGTCTTCCCCAAAGGTTAACTTTTAATCTTCTGTCTACTTTATGTTTAGAGTTTAATCTTTTAGTCATTTAATAGTGGAGCTTTATAAACTTACTCATCATTTTGTCAATCAACGTTTTTTACCTAAGCTTGCAAATACCCCTGATAAAATACGTGTTTCTTTAGTAGATAATTCCATTCTATAAAAAATATTTCTCAAGTTTTCAAGCATTATCGGCTTCTTCTCTTTTGATTTAAAGAAATTTATCTCTTCAAGATTCTGAATACAAAGATTTGCCATAGCAACTATGTCTTTTTTAGATGCTGATTTAACTTTATTTGATTTCTTAAAAGAAGATGCCTTTGAATTTATTATGCTTGAAACATTTTGTGCAATTATTATTAAGCTGTGAGATAGATTTAAAGACTTAAAATCAGGATTAGTTGGAATTTGAAGAGTGTAATTGGCATAACTTATTTCGTTATTTGATAATCCTGATGCCTCAGATCCAAATAAAAAAGCAACTTTTTTTCTATAATTAATTTTTTTTAAATCCTCTAATTGAATATGCTTAATGTTTTTATTTCTAAATCTTGCAGATGTTGCAATTACAATATCTACATTCTTTAAAGATTTTTCTATACTTTCAAAAATCTTTGCTTTGTTAATTATGTTTTTTGCACCTACAGAAGTTGCTAAAATTTTATCATTAGGGAATATTGGTTTAGGATCGACAACAGTAAGTTTGTTAAAATTAAAATTTTTCATTCCTCTTGCACATGCTCCAATATTTTCTGAAAGTTGAGGTTTGTGTAAAATGAAAGAAATATTATTTATAGACATTAATCTATGCCATGATTTCTTTTATAGTTAGAAACAACTGATGGTTTTATATCATTTAAATATTTGGGATCTACTGTCCAAATAGAAACTTTTAGTGGATAACATTTTGCTACATCAGATGAATGTTCTGATCCGCAATCACCACCTGGACACGCAGAAAGTACACCCAACAAATCTGTTTCAGCAAAAAACTCTAAATAATCACCAGGTCTAACAGGACTTGCTTTCATAAAGTATTGTTTAGTATCATTGGTAAATCCAGTTAACATAAAAACATTTAGTACATCATGGACTATTTTTTCTGCGTAGTCTAATTGAACATTTTTTTCTTTGACTAAAGCTCTTGTTAAATTTGAATGACAACAATAATGATAATCTTTATCACTCAAAAGTTTTGATGTATATGGATCACATCTTGTTCCAATTACATCATGAACGGATCCTCCATCTTTATCATAATCATACCAATCTAAAGTATCCCATGTTATAGTTGCTAAGGATCTAAGATAAGGAAAACTGCTAAACATTTTATCTCCAACTGAAAGATGGGTTCCATAAAGAGCCCTTGTTTTTCCAGAATAAAATTTCTCTTCTAAATTGTTTAAATTAAATAAATTTAGATCTCCTACTTGAGGTCCATCTAAGCTCTCAATTCTAAAAAACTCACCAAATTTAACTTCGAACGTTTTTGCGTCTCTAGGAGAAATAATAACTTCATCTTTTTTAACCAAGTATTCTCTAGCAGAATGTAAAGTACTTAAATTTTTGTCTTCAATATTGGTATTTGGATAACAAACTATTGGTTTTGCGCCTATTCTACTTTTTAAGTCAGATGGTATTTCTGAAAATTTTTTAATTTTCATTTTTACAAACTTCCAGGGGCTTTGTCCTTAAATAACTTATAATCTAAACTATCAACTAGTGCTTTGAAAGAGGCATCAATGATATTTGGTGACACTCCAATAGTAAACCAATTAACACCTTTCGAATCTGTACTTTCAATACTAACTCTTGTTACGGCTTCTGTACCAGTATTTAAAATTCTTACCTTATAATCAACTAGTCTTAAATCTTTTAAATATTCTGAATATTTAGCAAGTTTATTAACATTCTTTCTAATTGCATTATCCAAAGCATTAACAGGTCCATTTCCTTTTCCTTCACACAAAATCTTATTTCCATCTACTTCCAATTGAGCTTTTGCGTGAGAAACAATTTCTCCTGCATTATCTTTCTTTACTGAAACATCATATTCGTTAATTGAAATATATCTTGGTATCTGTCCCATTAATCTTCGAGCCAATAATTCAAAAGAGGCGTCAGCACCATCATAACTATAACCGATAAATTCTCTATCTTTTACCTCTTCTAAAAGTTTTTTAATTTTTGGATCACTTTTTTTAACATTTATTCCGATAAGATTTAATCTAGACATAATATTTGATTGTCCAGATTGATCTGAAACAACAATGTTTCTTGAATTTCCAACTTCTTCAGGATTAACATGTTCGTAAGTTTTTGGATCTTTTTGAACTGCAGAAACATGCATGCCACCTTTGTGTGAAAAAGCAGAAGCACCAACATAAGGAAGATGCTTATTTGGTTTTCTATTTAATAGTTCATCCAATAACCTAGAACATTGTGTTAATTTTTTTAAATTTTCACGTTTAATATTTAGTTCATATTTTTCATAGAAATCTTTTTTTAAAAAAAACGTTGGAATTAGTGATACTAAATTTGCATTTCCACATCTCTCTCCTAATCCATTTAATGTACCTTGAACTTGTCTAACTCCGGCTTGAACAGCAACTAAACTATTAGCTACCGCATTTTCAGTATCATTATGAGCATGAATACCTAAATTTTTACCAGGAATATATTTAATAACTTCTTTAACAATTTTATCAACTTCATGAGGAAGGGTCCCTCCATTTGTATCACATAAAACAACCCATCTAGCACCATTATCATATGCTGCTTTTAAACAGGAAATTGAATATTCAGGATTAGATTTGTAACCATCAAAGAAATGTTCTGCATCAAACATGAATTCTTTTCCAGATTTAACTATGTGTTTTGCACTTTCACTTATATTTGAAAGATTTTGATCATTTGTAATACCAAGGGCAACATCAACTTGAAAATCCCATGATTTACCAAACAAACATACTGATGAACTTTTTGAATTTATTAATGATGAAAGCATTGGGTCATTATCAGCACTATGTTCAGTTTTTTTTGTCATTCCAAATGATGTTAATTTTGCAGATTTAAAATTATGATCCTTATTAAAAAATTCAGTATCTGTAGGATTTGCTCCAGGCCATCCTCCTTCAATATAATCAACACCTAAAGTATCAAGAGAGGATGATATTTTTTCTTTATCATCAAGTGAAAAATCTACACCTTGAGTTTGTGCACCATCACGCAGTGTTGTATCAAATATATATAAGCGATCTTTACTCATTTAAATTTCCAGATCGTTTTACCATCTTTATCTTCTATTAAAACACCTTTGTCTAAAAGCTCATTTCTTATTTTGTCAGC
>CACGDZ010000028.1 GCA_902571955.1 uncultured Pelagibacteraceae bacterium
AGTTGATCCAGCAACTAATGCATTAAGCTTAGGCATTTTTTATTATAACAGTTAAAAATTAAAAAAAAATTATCTTTTAGAGAATTGGAAGCTTCTCCTAGCTTTTCTTCTACCAGGTTTTTTTCTTTCAACTGCTCTAGAGTCTCTGGTTGTAAGTTTCTCTGTTTTTAAGGTCGTTTTTAGATTTTCGTCAAATAACACTAAAGCTTTTGAAATTCCATGCACCATAGCACCTGCTTGACCTGTGGGGCCTCCACCCTTTACACTACATCTAACATCGTAGTCTGTAGCTTGATTTATAATTTCAAAAGGTCTTGTAATTTGCATTTTATGAGTTTCGTCAGCGAAATAATCACTAAATAATTTACCGTTTACATAAATTTTACCAGAACCTTTTTTTAACCAAACCTTAGCAATTGATGTTTTTCTTCTACCTGTAGCGTATTTACTATCTTTAAAATCTAATTTTAATTTTGGAGATTTTGATGCTGATTGAGTATTTTCCATCTTAGTTTCTGGCTATATTTTTATTATTTAATTTATCTAACTCTATTACAGTTGGATTTTGTGCAGAATGTGGATGCTCATTACCAGCATATATTTTTAATTTTGTTAATTGTTTTCTACCTAGTACTCCACCTGGTAACATTCTTTTAACAGCCATTTTTAAAGTTTCTCCAGGTTTTTTTTCATGAAGCTTTTCTGGTGTAGTAACTTTTATTCCTCCAGGATGACCTGTGTGTCTGTAATATTTTTTATCTTGAAATTTTTTTCCAGTAAATTTTGCTTGTTCAATATTTTTAACAACAACAAAATCTCCATCGTCCATATGAGGTGTATATGTAGTTTTATTCTTTCCTCTTATAATATTGGACACCACTGTTGCTAGTCTACCGACAACAGCATTTTTAGCATCAATTTCATACCAAGATGATGACACCTGATCTTTTTTTACAAATTTAGTCATTGTGCGAGGATTAATACTATTAAATAATTCAAAGTCAATTTTTATATTTACCTTGCAAAATGTTGCTATTCTGCTAAATATTAATAGCCGATTTGATCCTATTGCGGGCTTATAACTGCTAAAAAGGAAATTTCATTAAATTGTAAAAATCGGTAGGCATTTGAACTGTATTGTGCGCCTAACATAATGTTGAAGCACTAAAAAAGGAGCAAAATGACTAAAAAAAGAAATAACCCTGAGACTATTGCCATACATGGTGGTGACTATAGGAGTGATCCAGCTACGAACGCTGTAGCTGTTCCAATTTATAGAACAACATCATACCAATTTAACAACACAGATCACGCTGCTAACCTTTTTGCTCTTAAAGAATTTGGGAACATCTACACTCGTATAATGAACCCTACAAATGATGTTTTAGAGAAAAGAGTTGCCGCTCTTGAAGGAGGTCTATCATGTGTAACTGTATCCTCAGGTCAAACAGCTTCAACTTTTGCTGTATTAAATGTAGCGCAAGCTGGTGATAATATAGTAAGTTCAACTGATCTTTATGGTGGTACAGTATCTTTATTCACACATACACTAAGCAAACTTGGGATAGAGATAAGATATGCGGATCCAAGAAATCCTGAAAATTTTGAAAAGTTAATAGATGATAAAACTAGAGCTTTTTATGGTGAAACCTTACCAAATCCATATTTACGGGTGTTTCCAATTAAAGAAGTTTCTGACATTGGAAGAAAATATAATATTCCTCTAATAATGGATAACACAGCTGCACCAGTAATATGCAGACCGATTGAATATGGAGCTGCAGTAGTAATTCACTCACTTACAAAATATATAGGTGGACATGGTACAGCAGTTGCAGGAAGTATAGTTGATAGTGGTAACTTTGATTGGACAGCTGACCCAAAAAGACAACCACTATTTAATGAGCCAGACGCGAGTTACAATAATGTAATATGGGGAAAAGCTGTGCCAGAACTAACTGGTGCAAATGTACCATTTGCAGTTCGAGCAAGGGTCTGCTTGTTAAGAGATTTGGGATCAGCTCTAGCTCCAGATAATGCTTTTGCAATAATTCAAGGACTTGAAACAGTTGCTTTAAGAATGAGACAACATTGTGCTAATGCTGAGTATGTAGTTGATTTCTTAAAAAAACATAAAGAAGTAACAAAAGTTATTTATTCTACTGAACACGAGAAAGCTATTGCTGATAGAGCAAAAAAATATCTTAAAGGTGGAAATGGACCAATGATTGGTATTGAACTTAAAGGTGGAATTGAGGCTGGGAAAAAATTTATAGAATCTTTAAAAATGTTCTATCATGTTGCTAATATTGGTGATGCTAGAAGTTTAGCAATCCATCCAGCAAGTACAACCCATAGTCAATTAAATGAGAAAGAACTAGCTGCATCAGGTGTTACTCAAAGCTATGTAAGGCTGTGCATAGGTATAGAGCACATTGATGATATTATTGAAGATTTAGATCAAGCATTGAATAAATCTTCAAAAGGTAATTTAAAAGCTGTAAGCTAATTTGAAATTTTAGTGTCTACAAATAGTAACTAAATAATTTGCTCTTTATATTTTGTAATATAAAGAAAATACAAAGTTGAAAGTATTATTAAAATAGAATTTATCTGGTGTAGTGATGCATAAAGCATTTTTACTCCAGACAAAATTGTAAGGATCCCCAAAAAAATTTGAAAAAATAAAGCAATTCCAATAATACAAATTGGGATTCTTAAATTTATATTTCCATTTTTTAAAACAAAATAAAGTATGTAAAAATATATTATGACAATAAGGTATGCCAAATTTCTATGAATAAATTGAACAAGTGATTGATCATTAAATACCGTTAAATTAAAAAAATCGTTGATTACACTGTCGTCAGGAAAGTATGATGAACCCATTAAAGGCCATGTATTATATATCTTTCCAGCATCCATGCCTGAAACAAATGCTCCTATTATTAATTGTAAAAATAACAAAACAAGAAAAAATTTTATTGAGGTAAATTTCATGTTAATTTGATTAATTTTTACTTTAGTTAGTTTTAAATATTTCCAAAAAACTATAGATAAAATTATAAAGGCTGTAAATAAATGAAGTGATAATCTATAATGACTAACATCAACTCTATCGACTAATCCACTTGAAACCATAAACCATCCGATGAAACCTTGAAAACAAACTAAGACAAAAATTATTAAATATTCTTTTAAAATCCAAAAACCATTTTTAATTGAAAAGTAGATCATCGGCAAAAGAACAGTTAAACCAATTAATCTACCCAATTGACGATGAGCCCATTCCCACCAGAAAATAATTTTAAATTCATTTAAAGTCATATTAAAATTTTGCTCTTTATATTCAGGTATCGTTTTGTACAGATCA
>CACGDZ010000029.1 GCA_902571955.1 uncultured Pelagibacteraceae bacterium
GAAATCCTACATCCATACAAAATTGTCGATAACATATCTCTTCCTTGTCCATCAGTACCTAAAATAAATTTAGCTAGACCATCTTCTGTCCATGATGGTGGTGTGAATGCATCCATCAGTGATAGAGACGAAGGGTCAAAAGGATTGTAAGGTGTTACAAGCTCAACAAAAAAAGAACAGAAAAAAATTATAAACAAGATTGTAGATGATACAATGGCAGTAGGCGATTTAATAAAGCTATGATAAATATCATTATCTTTAATTCTTTCCCAAGTACTTAAAGTTTTGTTATCCACTTGCAGCATCTCCTTTAACTCTTATTCTTGGATCAATTAAATAATAAAGAATATCAACTATAAAATTTATCATTACGAAAACAAAAGCTATAAAAACTAAATAAGCTGACATGATTGGTATATCGACAAACTGTACTGCTTGAATAAATAAGAAGCCCATACCAGGCCATTGAAAAACAGTTTCGGTAATAATTGAAAACGCAATTAGAGTTCCGATATTTATTCCTGCTATAGTTATTACTGGTATCAATCCATTTTTTAGTGCATGTTTGTATTTAATACTATTTTCACTAATACCTCGAGCACGCGCAAATTTAATATAATCTGTTTGTAATATTTCCATCATCTCTGCTCTTACAAGTCTGATAATATAAGTCATTTGGAAAAGACTTAATGTTACTGAAGGAAGTATAATTGCTTTAAGTCCAGAGACTGTTAAAAATCCTGTAGTCCAAAAACCTAAATCAACAACTTCTCCTCTTCCAAAAGAAGGTAATATTCCTAAGATTACTGCAAACAAATATATAAATAATATACCAATTACAAATGTGGGGAGCGAAACCCCCAACAAGGAGACTGCCAAAACAAAATCGCTTAAAAAGCCTTTTCGATTTATGCCTGTGTAAACTCCTAATAATGTACCAGTTATAAGAGCAATTAGTGCAGAAATAACAACTAGTTCAATAGTTGCAGGCAATCTTTCAACTATTAATTCTGAAACAGGTCTTCTTAATTGATATGAAATTCCAAACTCACCCTTTGAAGCATTAACTATAAATCTTGAAAATTGAACATGAATTGGATCCATCAAACCTAATGTTTCTCTTAATTCTGCTCTTTCCTCATCAGAAGTCTCTTCTCCAACCATGTTATTAATCGGATCTCCAACAAAATTAAATAAAGAGAAAGACACAAAGGCGACAACCAACATCACCAAAGCAGATTGAAACAGCCTTTTAAAAAAATATTTTATCAATTTGTGAAGGTTTAAATTTACAAGCCCTTTAAAAATTTAAAGGGCTTGTAATAATTTTTATTAGTTAAAACTAGCAGTTCTGAATAACGGCTCGTTATTCGGTCTGATAGGAACATTAACATTGCTTTTGGATGCCCAAGAAATTACTTGGTGATGTAAAGGAAGATAAGAAATATCATCTTTTACAATTTTCCATGCTTTTGCAATTGCAGCATTTCTTTTATCTAAATCAACTTCACCTTCCATAACTCTAATAGCAGCATCAACATCAGCGTTACTAAAGTTAACTTTATTCCAGCTAGCACCGGATTCATATAGGTAATGGAAAACATAGTGACTATCTAAAGTTGGAACACCCCATCCTAGCATATAAAAATCACCTTGATCATCTTTAAGCTCTTTGAAGTGTTTACTTTTAGTTTGAGCAAACAAGTTAACGTTAACTCCAATTTTACCCAACATTCCAACAACAGCAGTGCATATTGCCTCATCGTTTACATATCTGTCATTGGGACATCTAAGTTCAACATCAAAACCATTAGGATATCCCGCGTCAGCTAAAAGTTTTTTTGCAGCATTAACATCGTAAGGTAATCTTTTATCAAGATCAGCTGTATACCCATTTACACCTGGGAAAGTTATAATTCCCGCTGGTTCACTTAAACCTCTCATAACTTTTTTCTTGATCGCCTCTATATCAATTGCTTGATAAAGGGCTTGTCTTACTTCTTTTTTCTTAAATGGATTGTCACCTGTATTTCCAGTTCTTAATTTGTCAGCTGCTTGATCCATGCCTAAGAAAATTGTTCTCATTTGAGCTGTACTTTCAACTTTATGACCTGAAGAAGATCCAATTCTTTTTAAATCTTGAACTGGAGCATCAGTAACTATATCAATTTCACCTGATAATAAAGCTGCAACTCTTGTAGCTGCATTTTTTATAGGCATTAATTCAATTTGAGTTACTTTTTTGTCCTTCATCTCACCCCACCAATGTTTATTTCTTTTAAACACTGTTTTAGTGTTTGGTTCTCTTAAAGTTATTTTAAAAGGACCGGTTCCCATAGCATTAGTAGCAGAGAAAGTTTCTTGTCCTGCATCCCAATTTTGTGGAGACATTGCAAAGTTTTTCTCTGACCAAGCTTTAGACATTATAAAAATGTTAGACAATTGGTTCAAAAGAATAGGGTTGGGTTTACTTGTAGTTATTTTAACTGAGTAATCTCCAACTGCTTCAACATTTGAAACTGTGCTAATGTATTCTTTAAAATCAGATGTTCTTTGCTTAGCTCTTAATATACTAAAAACAACATCTGCAGATGTCATTCCAGAGCCGTCTGAAAACTTAACATCTTCTCTTAAAGTAAAAATCCAAGTATTTGGATCAGTAGCTTTCCATTTTGTTGCTAAAGCAGGCCCTATTTTCATGTCCAAGCCTCTTTGAACTAGAGCTTCGTAAACTTGTCTAGATACTTGAGTAGTTGGACCCTCATTTTGTGCATGTGGATCTAGTGTTAAACTGTCTCCT
>CACGDZ010000030.1 GCA_902571955.1 uncultured Pelagibacteraceae bacterium
TGTATCAAATATGTTTCGTGTAATTAATATAAATTTCACATTATTTAATCCAAAAATATATTTAAGTTTCCTAAGATTTTCGCTTGTAGGAAAAAGATGTTGGTAAAATAAAAGATTTAAATTAAAAAAAATACAAATTTTTAAATAAATTAATTTTATTTTTGATAATCTAATTTTAAAGTGACCTAAACCTTTACTTGATTTTAAATCCATATGATGGCTTTTGTTAAAAAAAATTCTAGTATTTAAGAGTCTATTCTTTAGAGTCTGTGAAGCTGAACCTGGTCCTGCTATTATAAAAAAAATCATTATTTTTGATAACTCCGAATGTAAATTAAAATTTTTCTAATTTAATGTTTTGAAGTTTATTATGCATTATTATAAGTATTTTTTTAAATATATTTCTATGAAATTATATGCAAGTTAAAATAAGAAAAGATATACAGTTTTTAAGAGCAGTATCTGTTTTAGCAGTAATAATTTATCATTTAAATATTTCTGTTTCTAATTTCCAGTTATTTAAAGGTGGTTTTTTAGGAGTTGACATTTTCTTTGTTATCTCGGGTTATTTAATCTCCAAGATTTTATTTGAAAAAATTAACCTAAAAAATTTTAAAATAAGAAATTTTATTAACAAAAGACTACGAAGACTTTTTCCATTAATAATTTTACTAAACTTTGTAGTTTTATTTTTATGTTATACTTTTTACGATCCATTACTCTCAAATAAACTTACTAAAGAAATAATCTCCTCTTCTTTTTTTATCTCAAATATATTTTATTGGTTCAACCATACATTTTATGAGTCAGACCTTAGTTTATATATGCCACTACTTCATACTTGGTCTTTAGGTGTCGAATTACAATTTTATATCCTTTCAATTTTTATTTTCTTATTTGTGTTCTCTATTAAAAAAAAACAGTTAATTTTATTATTAATCATTTTTTTTATCTCCTTTTTTTTATCTTTATATTTAACATATCATCATCCAAATTTTTCTTTTTATTCTATTCTTTCACGTCTTTGGGAATTTTTAATTGGGAGTATAATATTTTTAAAATATAATTTAATATGTAATTTTTTGAAAGATAAAAAAAAATTAGTAAATTTATTTTTATTAATAATAATTTTATTTTTTTTATTCTTTGAGAATAAAAATTCACATCCCCATATACTAACTCTTATATTTTGTATTTTAAGTGGATTAATAATTTGTAGTCCAGAAAATAGTTTTGTTAAAAAATTATCTAATTATAAATTTTTTTTTATTATTGGAGGAATATCTTTTTCACTCTATATATGGCATAATTTAGCTTTCTCTACATATAGAATTTTATTTTCTGATCAAAATATTTTTGTCTGGTTTATTTTGGTTTTCATTGTTTTTATAACATCTCTCTTTACCTTTAAATTTATTGAGACACCATTTCGAAACGAAAAAATAATTTCTAATAAATTATTTTATTCAATTTTAACAATTTCTATTTCTATTTTTTTTATTTTAGTTTTTTACTTAAATTCCTCAAAAGGCCTTGTATTCAAAAAATATCCTCTGATATTAGAAAATTTTTATAAAAAGGCAAATTACAGACAAATTTACCAAAAAAGAATACCTTGTCATAATAGAGACGGTAATTTTTGTACATTTGGAGATAAAAATAGTGATACGGTCATTTATTTAGTTGGAGATTCGTTAACAGATTCAATGTTATTAAATTTTATTGAGTTTTCAGAACAAAAAAAGTTTTTCCTTGTTCATATGTCTTATTCTGCGAATTTACTTTTAAAAAGTAGTATAGTTTATAATTTTCAAAAAGAAGTTTCTGTAACCGAAAATAATTTACATGAAAATAGATGGAAGGAAATTAAGAGTGAAAAAAGAAAAAATAAATACATAGTTTATGCGGCTCATTACAATATGTATTTTAATGATTGGACTTATGAAAAAGAATCAAACTATAAAAAAATTGATTCAAATTACAATTTAGTTGGATATCCACTTAAATTTCCGATTGTTAACAGAAGTAAAGAAATAATAAATCAATTCTCAGAAACTATCTATGAATTAGCATCTGAAAATTATACAGTTTTCTTATTAGAGCCTTTACCATTTTTTTTGAAAACCCCTCATGAAAATTTAATTAATTTATTCAAAAAAAATAAGAACAATTTTGAAGATAAAATTAATTTAAAGTTTATGAGCTCTGATTATTCTAAAATGAAAGAAGTAAATAATTTAGCTACAACTGTAATCAAAAAAATTGATCATCCTAAAGTGATTAAGATTAATACTGATCAGTTTTGTAAAAAAGATCTTTCTATATGTCCTTCACATGACAATGAAAGACTAATTTTTTTTGATGAATTTCATTTAACATACAGTGGTTCTAAAATAATTTTAGATAAAATTAAAAATTTTATTAAATGATATTTTATGAAAAAAAAATTATAATTTCTTATTTTTATTTTCAACTTTACTGGTTTATACATTTCCATATGCACCTTTTATACATAAACCATTTTTTTTTATATTGTTACTTCCTTTTGCATTATTTTATAATGGAGTAGATAAGAAACTAATTGGACTATATAAATCCAAAGTTAATTTTA
>CACGDZ010000031.1 GCA_902571955.1 uncultured Pelagibacteraceae bacterium
ATTATACTGTGAGTCCAAGGGAATATTTTAAAAAGAACTCTTAGCGTGTTTAAAAGAATAATAGCAAGACTAGACTGTAAAAATAGTTTTTTAGTTAAAGGAATCTCTCTTGAAGGACTAAGAGTTATTGGAAATCCAAAAATATTTGCAAATGAATATTTTTCTCAAGGTGTAGATGAAATACATTATCAAGATGTTGTTGCGTCTTTATATAATAGAAATACTCTGGATGAAATAATTGAAACTACAACAAAAAATATTTTTGTAATAATATCTGTTGGAGGTGGTATACGATCAGAGGCAGATATAGACAAAGTTTTAAGATTGGGAGCTGATAAAGTTTCGATAAATTCTGCTGCATTAAAAGATAAAAATCTTTTGAGAAAAGTAGTGGACAAATATGGGAGCTCTACCATTTCTATAAATATTGAAACAAACAAAATAAATGGGAAATATGAAGTTTTAACTGAGTCAGGACGTGAGAAAAGTGGAGTAGGTCTTTTCAATTGGATTGAGGAAGTCCAAAAAATTGGAGTAGGAGAAATTATTGTCACCTCAATTTTTTATGAGGGTAAAAGAAAAGGTTTTGATATTCAACTTTATAAGAAACTTAAAAAAGAAGTTTCTGTACCTTTGCTTGCACATGGCGGAGCAGGATCCTATGATCATGTATTAGAATTATTTAAAGAGTGTGATGTTGATGGAGTCTTATTAGCATCTATGTTGCATTATGATCTAATAAAAAAAATAGACAAAGATAAAAATTTAAAAGAAGATGGTTCCAAAGTTTTCATAAAAAATTTTTCAAGCAATGAAAACTCATCATATAATATTAAAGATTTGAAAAAATTTTTAGTAAAGAACAATATTAATGTAAGATATGAAAATTAAAGTTGCATTATTTGACACTCAAACATCTAATATAAAAAGTGTTTATTATGCTTTATTAAAAACTGGCTTTAGTGTTACGATTATTAAGAGTTCGTTAGATTTTAAAGACAGGTATGATGGTTTTATATTTCCTGGCATTGGTAGTTTTAGAAGTGTAATAGAAAACCTAAAAAAAAAAGATATAGATAAAATTATTATGGATCAAATAAACTCAATTCCATCAATGTTTATATGTGTTGGTATGCAAATACTTTTTGAAGGAAGTGATGAGTTTGGTTTCACTGAAGGTTTAGGGATTGTAAAGGGGTCAGTAAAAAAAATACCAAGTATATTTGAAGACAGAGATATTAAAGTTCCTGTTATTGGATGGAATAATGTAAAAAGTTCAAATATAGATAGCAAAAGATCAATAATTGAAAAAAATTCTCAGAGACCATATTATTTTACTCACTCATTTTATTGTGATCCATCTGAAACAAAAATAATTAGTTCTTTAGCTAGAATTAAAAATTTTGAGTATTGCTCAAGTATTTCCTTAAATAAAATAAATGCTTTACAATTTCATCCAGAAAAAAGTGGCTTAGATGGGTTAAAGTTGTATAAAAATTTTTTCAATATTTGTAAAACTAAATGAACAATTTAAAAAACAAAATAAATAGTAAAAAAGCAATAGTATGTATTATAGGGCTTGGTTATGTGGGATATCCCCTCTTGAAGTTGGTTAGCAAAAGTGGCTTCAAAACAATTGGTATAGATAGTGACAAAAATAAATTAAAAAAATTAAAGTCCAACAAATTAAGAAATACTTTATTTACAAA
The DNA here is from genome assembly GCA_902571955.1 of uncultured Pelagibacteraceae bacterium. Lineage (GTDB taxonomy): Bacteria > Pseudomonadota > Alphaproteobacteria > Pelagibacterales > Pelagibacteraceae > Pelagibacter. The sequence goes on from CACGDZ010000031.1 coordinate 1,710, forward strand.
TAACTATTCTAATATAAATCGTTCTGATATTATTATATTTACTCTTCCAACACCTATTAACAAACAAAAAAAACCAGATTTAAAAATTTTAAAAAATTCTGTATATGTTGCATCTAAATATTTGAAGGATTATCAATTAATTATTTTTGAGTCCACTTCTTATCCAGGAACAACAGAGGAATGTACTGAAATACTTAAAAATAACTCTTCAAAAAAAGTATTGACTGCTTACTCACCAGAGCGAGTTGATCCAGGAAATAAAAAATTTGATATTAAAAATATTACTAAAATAGTTTCTGCAGATAGTATTTTCGAGTTAAGATTGATTGAACTCTTCTACAGAAAAATTTTTAAAAAAATAGTTAATTCTTCTGATATCAAAACAGCAGAGATGGCAAAAATTTTTGAAAATATATTTAGGTCTGTAAATATAGGCTTAGTAAACGAAATGAAACAAATATCAAAAAAACTTAGAATAAATTTTATTGAAGTTTTAAAATTAGCAGAAACAAAACCCTTTGGATTTATGAAATTTTTGCCAGGACCTGGTGTTGGAGGTCATTGTATACCAGTTGATCCTTATTATTTAAATTGGGTTGCAAAAAAGAATAACGTAAGTTCAAAATTTATTGAGCTTAGTGGTGAAATCAACAATAAGATGCCATCAATTCTTTATAATGAAATTTGTAAAATTATTAAAAAATTTAGAATCAAAAATAAACCAAAATTGTTATTTATTGGATTATCTTATAAAAAAAATATAAAT